>NZ_JBIUYA010000002.1:0-228492 GCF_044744285.1 Pseudomonas sp. NPDC087336
GATGCGGTGTATTTAAACCCGGAGCGTCCTGAAATTAAGGGCGCAACGGGCTAACAACTGTAGGACCAAGGCGACAGGTACCTTGACACGTACCGAACGCCCCAAAAGGAACCAAAAGGTCTTGCCCCACCATTCGGCCCCTCGCCAAGGCTCGGGGTGCCCTCACTCCGGCATTGCTCCGTGGGCCCGCCGCCCTCGGCCATCCATGGCCGAGGGCGGCTAACCCGGCATCCATGCCGGGTTGCCCACTGCACAACGCCTGCGTTCGGCCTCTGGAAACGGGGCGGGCAGAGCAAGATCAAAAGCCAAAGCAACAGCGAGGCAGCCTACCGGCCGGCCTGATCGGGTGATTGTCCGCATTCCCCTGTAGGAGCGAGCTTGCCCGCGAAGGACGTCAACGATAACGCGGGAAACCTGTCTCACCCCGCTGCAGCCCGATCACCTGCACTCCGACAACACCACCTGGCAGGTACCGGGCGTACCACCCGAGCGGCCGGCATAACGGATGCAGTTATTCAGCGATTTCTGCCGCGCGATGCTCAAGGTGGAACCAAAGGCGAGGCCGCCCTCGCCGGCAGTGGGCAGCGCTTTGGCATAACAGCTTGAGCCCATGTTCGAGGCGGAGTAGCGAGCCGTGGCGTTCTTTCCTGCACATCCCGCTGTCAGCACCAGGTTGAGGGCTAGAAAGGAGGGCAGGACCCATGACGAGCATTGGCGCACGGTTATTGCGGTCATCCCGTTTCCCCTGGTTCAAGCGGCTGGCAACCGGTGGTGTGCCTGTTCAGTCTAGACGGCCCGGGGCCCGGGTGAGCGTGCTGCCGATCAACAGTCATGGCACCCTTGTCGCATAAATTTGAAATGCACGGCGTTACTCGACAGAATCGCCCCCCGACTGGGCCAAAGGTGTCGCAGATTCGGGGTGAAGAGGGGTTGCAGTTGAACGAACAGACATTGTCCATGCGCCTGGAGCGCGTGGCGGCGCATGTGCCAGCCGGGGCGCGCCTGGCCGATATCGGCTCCGATCACGGCTATCTGCCGGTGGCGTTGATGCGCCGTGGCGCGATCTGCGCGGCAGTGGCCGGCGAGGTGGCGTTGACGCCGTTTCGCGCGGCTGAACGCACCGTACGCGAGAGCGGCCAAGACATGCGGATCAAGGTACGCCTGGCCAATGGCCTGGCGGCGATCGAGCCGCAAGACCGGATCACGGCGATCAGCCTCTGCGGCATGGGCGGCGAGACCATTCGCGACATCCTCGACAGCGGCAAGACACGCCTGAGCGGCCAGGAGCGCCTGATACTGCAGCCCAACGGCGGCGAACAGCCACTGCGGCAATGGCTGATGGAAAATGGTTACCGCATCCTGGTTGAGGAAGTGCTGCGGGAAAATCGCTTCTTTTACGAAATCATCGTCGCCGAGCGCGCCGAGCCTGCGCAGTATTGCGCCCAGGAGCTGTACTTCGGCCCACTGCAGATGCAGGCCCGCAGCCCGGCGTTCCTGGCCAAGTGGCAGCGAATGCTGCGCCTCAAGCACAAGACCCTGAACCAGTTCGCCCGGGCGCGGCAGGCCGTTCCCGAAGATAAGGTCCAGGAGATCGCCCGCCAAGCCCGATGGATCACCGAGTTACTGGCTTAACCCCGGCCACCACGCAACTGTGCCGGACTCACGCCAAGACGTTGCCGGAAGGTAGTCGTCATGTGCGCCTGGGAGTTGAAACCGCAGGCGTGGGCGATGTCCGCCAGCCGCGCTGTCGAATCGCGCATCAGGGTACGGGCCTTGGCAAGGCGCCGGTCGATCAGGTAACTGTGCGGGCTTTGCCCGGTCGCGTGCTTGAATGCACGCAGGAAATAGCCTTCGGACAACCCGAGCAACTGCGCCATCGCCTGCACACCCAGCGGGCTGCCGAGGCCGGCGTCGATGAACTCATCAAGCAAGCGCATCCGGCTGGCGGTTATCGAGCCTTGCAGCGGTGCTGACACCCCTTCGTTCCCTTGGGTCCGTTCGGCCAATGCGAGTGCCCAGGCCTCCCAATCATCCGTCACGCCGGCCTGCAACAGCGCGCCGCGCATTCGCAGGGCGAGGGCGGTCGCCTGGCGATCGATCCGGTTGTTGAAGGCCCGATCCCCGGTCAGTAACTTACCGTCAGTGCGCATCAGTCGCAGGTATTCACCGCCCTTGGGCGATTCGGACAATACATCACACCCAGCAGGCACGAACGCCAGGCCGTTGGGCACGGCAATGAAGGGTTGCACCCGATCGCTGCCAATGGCGTGCACGCCGCGCTGGCTATCGAAGGCAAAGCCAATCGCCGCCTGGCTCGCGACATATCGGGTCGCGTAGGCGCTGCCGGGGAGCAGTTCGATCGCCCATGGCCCGGCTTCGATGCGGCGCACCGGTTCAGGCGGGAATGGCGGTTGCAGGCGGTGGGGATGGTTCATGAACAGCATAGTAGTCAAGAAGGGGCGCAAAAGTCAGGTCGGTTTTTTGAAAGCCGGCTAATGGCGAGCGTGTCTAGACTAGGCCAAACCCCTGGGAGCCTCCTCATGTACACACTGACTCGCGACGAGATCGAACAAGCTGCTCGCCTGGTTTACCAAGTGATGCCTGCCACCGCGCAGTACCCTTGGCCCTTGCTGGCCGAGCGCCTGGGTTGCACGGTGTGGGTCAAGCACGAAAACCACACGCCAACAGGCGCATTCAAGGTGCGTGGTGGCATTACCTTCATGCACTGGCTCAAACGCATGCATCCAGGCGCGCGGGGCATTGTCACCGCCACCCGCGGCAACCACGGTCAGAGCCTGGCGCTGGCGGCAAGCGCGCAGGGTTTGAAGGCGCTGATTGTCGTGCCGCAAGGAAATTCGCTGGAAAAGAACAATGCCATGCGCGGCTTTGGCGGCGAAGTGGTCGAGCATGGCTGCGATTTCGATGAAGCTCGTGAGGAGGCCGCACGCCTGGCGCAGGCCCATGACCTCTACCTGGTTGCGCCGTTCCACACCGAACTGGTCAAGGGCGTGGCCACCTATGCCCTCGAACTGTTCAAGGCGGCGCCGGACCTCGACACCGTCTACGTGCCGATTGGTTGTGGTTCGGGCATCTGCGCAGTGATCGCCGCCCGCGACGCGCTGGGCCTGAAAACCCAAGTGGTGGGCGTGGTGTCCACTGAGGCGGCGGCCGCGAAATTATCCTTTGAAGCAGGTGCAATCCACGAGACCGCCTCTGCCAACACCTTTGCCGACGGCCTGGCCGTGCGCAAGCCCATCGCCGAAGCCTTTGCCGTCTATGCGGCGGGTGCGCAGCGGATCGTGTCGGTCAGCGAGGCGCAAATCGCCGAGGCCATGTGCGTGTATTACACCGATACCCACAACCTCGCTGAAGGGGCAGGTGCGGCAGCCCTGGCGGCGCTGATTCAGGAGCGCGAAGTAATGCGGGGCAAAAAAGTGGGGGTGATTCTGTCCGGTGGCAATGTCGACAGATCGGTGTATGCACGCGTGATTGGGTGACGGGTTTGATCTCAGTGAGAAATCCGTGCGCTCGACTATCATCAAATCAACCCCAATGGGCAGTGGGCGTGGTTGGCCAGCATGGCCGGCGCGCCTATACCCGCGCCATTGTCGATGAACTTCAAGGCATTGGCCGCCCATGAACCTCAAAGAGTTGATCTGGCCCCGGTTGCAAACGCTCAACCAGCAAGCGCTCACACAGCAAGAGGCCGGGCATCAGCAAGACAACACCAGTATCATGGAGGCCAACTGGGACGTTGACACCGACGCGGCGCTGGAAGAAGCGCGACGCCTCGATGATGCCGACTCGGATCGCCGAAAAACCGCAGACGGCAAGGCCAGCCTCTATCTGGTAGCCGTCACGGCGCTTGCACCGGTTTTAGCCTCTTTACTTGCGGGCATCTGGAGCGACCCATCAACGGTCGGCTACAGCACTGTCGCCCTGGCCATCTTCTTTCTGGGCACCTTGTATCTGTTCCGGGCGGGCCTCTGGGCCTTCGAAACGCTCAAGGCGTCAACCTCAAGCCGGGTCGACGCCAGCGACCTGGCGAGCATCTGGTGCAAGACCGATCCCAAGCCCGAGCTGGTGGAGAAGCTGCTGCTTGCCGTGAGGTACAACCACACCGTGACCCAGCGCAAGATGTCCTGCATAAAGATGACCCACGCCTTTCTGCTCAGGGCATTCCTGTCCTTTATCCTGTTGCTGATCGTCCAGGTCGCCTGGTACCTGTTTGTCAGTTGATTGCGCTGGGGATCAGCACGATCCGTTGTAGCTGGTAGTTGGATAAGCGGCTGTTCTACCGATCGCTCATCATTCCATTGGAACTCCCCATCACGCTGCCCCGTCATCTGAAATAAGGGGGGCTGCGGGTATTTCGTGGCGAACCCTGATAACGCTTTTCTTCACTCAGAAGGCGAGGGACGACATGAATACTACAGACAGCACGACCGGTAACCCGTCAGACAGGCCCAATGCCGCAGGGCCAGGCCAGGACTTTCAACACCTCAAGGAAAGCGTCACAGAGACGCTTGGCGATGCAAGACAACAGGTGGATGAGCAGTTTGGCCAATACCGTGACACGGCAGCCGATCAGATCGAGGCACTGGCCCAAGGGGCAAAATCTTTCGTTTCGCAACTGGAGGACAAGGACAAGCTCGGCATGTCCGACTACCTCGCGGACATGGCGGAGTCCATGAGCGGGCTGGCGGGGAATTTGCGCGGCAAAAGCGCGGAGCAGCTGCTTCACGACGCCGCCGAACTGGCGCGCAATAATCCGGGATTGTTCATTGCCGGCAGCATTGCGCTGGGCTTCGGCCTGTCGCGCTTTCTCAAGGCTGGTGCCGCACCGGCGGCGACATTCGCCGATGCCGACGATCCGGCAGCAGGGCATTCAAGGCCGCCGTCTGGGGGCTTTGGTGCTCAACGACCCTTTGATACCGGCGTGCCAACGCGCACCGATCAAGGCCCTGGACTGGCCACCGGCATCACGCCGGCGGCGCCCAATGACCAGGATCATCCATCAGACTTTTCGGCGAATTCGACATCCGGGTCCACACCCTACAAAGGAGCGCTGTGATGAACAGAGAAGATCAAGATCTGCCGGGCGTAAGACCGATGCCAACACCTGAGCCTGACGCTTCGGTGGTCGGGTTGTTGCGCCAGTTGACGCGCGAGGTGCCCTCGCTGTTCACCAAGGAACTGGCATTGGCCAAGGCTGAGCTGCAGGCCAGCCTCACGACGCTCAAGGCAGGCATTGCCGGCGTCGCCGGTGGAGCGATTGTGCTGCTGGCGGGGTTCATCATCCTGTTGATGTCCGTGGTCTACGGTTTGAGCATGGTCATGGCGCCGTGGCTGGCCGCGTTGATTGTCGGTGTCGTGGTGATGATCGTCGGGTTCGCGATGCTGCAGTCCGGAAAAAAACAGTTCGAGCCGTCGCACTTCAAGCCTGATCGCACCTTGGACGCCTTGAACAAAGACCAGCAAGCGCTGCGCAGGAGAGTGTCATGAACAGTGAATTCGAAATCGAGTCGCAGAAAAGCCCCGAGACCATCGAGCGTGAAATCGATGCGCAGCGTGCAAGCATCGGAAACATCGTCGACGCGCTGGAAAGCAAATTCACTCCGGGACAGGTATTCGACCAGGCGTTGTCGCTCATGCAGAGCAACGGCACCACGTTCCTGAGCAACCTTGGAACCAGCGTTCGCAATAATCCCGTTCCCGCAGTGGTGACCTCGGTGGGCCTGTTGTGGCTGATGATGAGCCCGAACCGTCCGCCGATTCCTCGTCCCGTTTATCGGGCGGACCCGCAGCAGAACAAGGTAGGGGAGTGGACCGATGGCCTGGCGGATGGCCTCGACAGTGCGCGCGAGCATTTGCACCAGACTGCCGACACCCTGAAGGAGGGTTACCAGACGGTCAAAGGCAAGGCGGCGCACCTGGGCGACAACCTGGGCGCGACCAGTGAAAACATCAGCCATGCCATGCATGACGCCAGCGACCGCCTGGTGCGCAGTACCCAGCAGATGAGTCATCAAGTCAATCATTTGCTCAAGGAACAGCCGCTGATCGTTGCCGCCGCGGGCATCGCCCTGGGCGCCATGCTGGGGGCGGCATTACCCACGACAACGACCGAACAGCGCTACATGGGCAAGACCAGCGCAGGGCTGGCGGACAAGGTCAAACAGCAGGCACGGGAGGGCTTCGAAGCGGTGCGCGACACGGTGACCAAAACCACCGAGCATTCGGACGTGGAAAAGCCAGATGGGGACCGTCCCCCTGCAGCCGGTCAACCGGCGGATCTGTCTCGCGGACTGGGAACGTCGTAGGGCGTCGTACGAAAAACGGGAGGTCAAAGGCTGGCCTCCCAACGGCACTGGGCAAGCCAAGAGCACATCAATGAACAGTCACCTGAAGTTCGGCATTGAAGAGGAATACTTCATCACCGAGCTGGACACACGGCGGATGGCCGCACAGCCACCCGACGCTTCGATCGAGGCGTGCAAGGCGTTGATGGGCGCTTGTTTCGCCTATGAGATGTTCCAGTGCCAGATCGAAGTAGCTTCCCCCATCTTCACCGGCATGGCAGAAGCAGAGGACTACTTCGTGGCTGCTCGCGAAAACTTGCGGCGTACGCTCGAGCCCTTTGGCCTGGGACTGCTCTGCACGGGGAGCCATCCGCTGGCCGATTGGCGGATCCAGCAGCCCAACAGGCAAGATCATTTTCTCCAGCTGTTTGAAGACTATCAATGCGTCGCTCGGCGTAGCGTGCTATCCGGGCTGCATGTCCATGTTGAAGTACCCGGTCATCTCGACCGTGTCCAGGTGATGAACGAGGTCTTGCCCTGGACGCCGCTGTTGTTGGCATTGAGCTGCTCCTCGCCGTTTTGGGACGGTGCCGACAGCGGCTTCATGAGCTACCGGCAAACGGTCTGTGACGAATGGCCGAGGATGGGCATTCCCGAGTATTTCGAGGATGAGCCCGACTATGAGGCCTACCTCGCATTGCTGATGCGAACCGGCGCCCTCAGGCAGGCCAGCGAATGCTGGTGGGGAGTTCGCCCGGCGGCCCGGTATCCGACCCTGGAATTACGCATGACGGATGCCTGCCCGCGCCTGGAGGATGCCTTGTGCATTGCATCCTTGTTTCGCCTGCTGGTGGCCTGCGCCATTGACCAAGCCGGACCAGGATTGGCCTATTCGCCAGCGTCTCGCCGCATCCTCAACGAGAATCGTTGGCGAGCGGAACGCTATGGAATACACGCCTCATTCATCGTTGAAGGGTACGACCGACCCTTCTCGGCTGAGCAGTGGCTTTTCCTGGCACAACAGATCCTTGGCGATACGGCGAGCAAGCTGCGAGTGGACAGCGTTTTTCTCCGGGCTCGCAAGATTTTGCGCGACGGCGCCAGTGCAGACCGTCAGCGCAACCTCTACCGACAAGCCTTGCGCCGCTCTGAGGATGTTCATGCCGCCCTGACTCAAGTGGTGGATCAGTTGCTGATGGAAACCACGCAAGCGCCCTGTAAAAGTGAGGACCTGCAACGCTCGGTATGTCAATCGTGAGCAAAACCTGGGAGGCGCCATGCCTATTGCCGACGACACTGTGCACTATCTGCGCGAGCACACATTGCTGCTCACCACGGCGGAGTCGTGCACAGCCGGAAAAATCATCACCCTGCTTTCCGAGGTCGAAGGCAGCGGCGAGCTGATCGAGAGCGGTTACGTCGTGTATTCGCCGCAGGCGAAGCAGCGATTGTTGAGCGTCAGTCCCGACACCATCGCCACCTACAACCTGACCAGTTGTGAAGTCGCACGGGAAATGGCGTTGGGGGCGTTGCACGACAGCACCGCCAATGTTGCCGTGGCAACCACGGGCATCCTTGGCCCGGAGGACGTCGACGGAATCCCCGCCGGCACCGTTTGTTTTGCCTGGGCTTACCAGACCGGGCAGGGGCTGAGTGTGTTCTGCCGACAGCATCGATTCATCGGTTCGCGTTGTCAGGTGCAACAGTTGGCGGCAGACCATTCATTGAAGCTGCTGCCGCATTTTCACCAACGCGCGTTGGCTGGTGAGCGAGGATGAACACGTCCATGGCCAAGAAAACCCTGGAGATCAGCGGAATTTGCATTTGCCGGTCGACGCATGCGGGGTGAGCAGGTCAACACCCGATTTGCTTGTAGCCTGCCCCCGATTTTTTCGCTGCCCAAGGCGTCAGCGCAATAAAAGGCCCGCAGCCCTGGCGCGCAAAGCCATCACCAGATTGGCTGGCATTTTTTTGATTTCTTCAGGCCAGAGCGCCAGGTGCCCGCGAAATTCTCTCGACTCGTCGTCGTATCTTGAAATATCAGCGAGCACGAAGCTGTACCGGCTGAGGTACGCCGCAGACAAATCATCGGCCAACGCCCGCGCAGGCTCACCGGCTAACGCCAGGCACCATTGGGCGATTTCAACGATTCGTTCACTTGGCGTTCGCGGGGCCACACCGTGGAGGAAATTCAGGATGTATTGGTTATAGAGCAGAGCGCCTTGCTCGGGCTCTTCCGTGGGGTTTCCCGGGCAATGTCGTCGTTCCCAGGGAAGCATGTAGACCATTTTGTCCAGCGCAGTCTGAAGAACATAATCCGACGGTTTCACCAATCGATGCATCATCTTCTCCCGATAAAAAAACGGTTTAGCTATGGTAGCTCATTCTTGGAAGTCAATAGATTTCATGAAGAAAAAACCACAAGGGGATGTGTTTCTGAATCGACGAATCCCGGACTGCGTCCGTCAGGGCGTTGCCATATTTCGGATGGTCCCCAAGGGTGGTGAGAGGGCAGCATGGGGTTGTATTCAAGAGCTGGATTGGGGGGATATCCATTGCGCTCTATACCGAACCATCCCGCCGCTCGGCCACCAACAGCAACGACTGCGGCACAGGGCTTTGCGGGTGCTGCGGCTCCTGCAGGCCAACCAGCCGATAACCGGCCATGTCCAGCGCATTGAACCAACTGGACAAGGTTCGCAAGTACCACGGCATGGGTTGCCACTGCCCCACGAAACCGGCGAAGGTCTCTTCCCGCCAGCCGTCCTGATAATCACCCGCGGCCGCGGTCCACGGATGCAGGGTCTGGATCACCAGCGCGCCGCCGGGGGCGAGCAGGGCGTTCATGGCCGCGAGCAACGGGATGATGTCCTGGTGCAGCAAGGCGAAGTTGGCGCAGATCAGGTTGTAGTCATTGCCGATCTGCACTTTGGCCTCTGCCAACTCTTGATAGCTGGCCAGGTACACCGATGAGGCGCCCGCCGCCCGCGCCGCCTCGACCAGCGTCGCGTCGCCATCCACGCCTGCGGCCTCGATGCCACGATCCGTCAGTGCCCGCAACAGCCAGCCCTCGCCACAGCCGAGGTCGAGCACGCGTTCCGGCTGGCGGCCCAGTACCGCCAGCAGGATGGCCTGGTCGGTGACCTTGAGGCGGCTTTCGATGGCGCCGCTGCGCACGGCCTCGATCCAGGACTGGGCATTGTGGTGCCAGCTTTGCAGGAGAGTGAATTCGTCGGCGGGCATGGCGATGTCCGAAGTGATGGGCTGGGTAAAAGCATAGGACATGCAGACCATTAGCCTTGCTGCGCCGGATTGGGACATTGCGCCCCGTGTGTTGTCGAATGGAGTGACAAGCAATGGTGCATGCGCGGGTCGTTGTCGCACCCGCGTTTTTCAATCCTGTTCAGATTGAGAGGTGAACTGATGAACAGCATTATCTACATCGTCGGGCTGGTGGTGGTTATCGCGGTCGTCCTGTCGTTCCTTGGATTTGCGTAGCCTCCTGCCGGGCACAAGCGACGGTCTGAGCCAGCCCGTCGCTTGTGCCTGGGGTTATCGATTAAAACGCTCGGCCAGGCTGTGCAGATACTCGGCCATGACTTCAAGGTCCTGGCTGATCGCCGCGCCTTGCTTGGCCTGCCCGGCACTGTGATCGCACAGCTGGGCAATCCGCGTGATCTGTTGATTGATATCTTCAGCCACGTGGCTTTGCTCTTCTGACGCCGACGCCATCTGCTGGCTCATATCGGTGATCCGGCTGACGGCCTGGCTGATTCCGACCAGGGCAGCCTGCACCGCCTCGACACGCTGCATGCTGTCACGGGAAATCTGCTCACCCCGGGTCGCCGTTGCCACTGCGCGATCGGCACCGACGTGCAGGGAAGCGATGATGCCGTGGATCTGCTCGGTAGAGGTACGGGTGCGTTGGGCCAGGGATCGCACCTCGTCGGCTACCACGGCAAAACCACGACCTTGCTCACCGGCCCTGGCCGCTTCGATCGCCGCATTGAGCGCCAGCAGGTTGGTTTGTTCGGCAATTGAAGTGATCACATCCACGACACTGCCGATCGATTGCATCTCGCTCGCCAACGCGTTGACCGCCTGGCCGATTTCGTTGACGGCCGCGTTCATGGCTTCCATGGCGCGCAGACTTTGCCGGGCCAACTCACTGCCGTCCCGCGTCAACTGGTCAGCCTCAGAGGCTGCGTGCGCTGTAGTGATGACGTTTTGAGTCACTTGCTGGTTGGTTGCCGCCATCTGCGAAATGGCGGCGGCGGACTGATCCGTTTCGCTGCGCTGGCGATCCAGCGACTGCGCTTGGGAACCGGACAGTTCGGAAGACTGTGCCGCCTTGGCCTTTACACTGACTCCTGCATCCACGAGCCGGCTCAAGGCTGTCTGCAAGCGGGCTTCCTCACTGAGCATGGCCATATCCAGTTGCCCCTGGGGACCATGGTTGTCGCTGTAGGTGAGGGCTACCAAGCGGTCGGCAAAGGCTTTCGGATGTTCGGCCAGGGTGCGCTGGATGGCGCTGCGTTGATGGGACACGATCAGGAACCAGGCAACCCCCAGGCTCACCACCAGCACTCCCTGGGCCGCCGTTTTGGTCAGCCACTGATCCGCCAGCAGTGAAACCGTGGTTGCGATCAGTAAGGGCCAGCCCTGTTGCAGCGGCCGGAAAATCCGCGCACTCAGCGCGACGATCGGCTTGCCGGCGCGCATCCTTGCATACAGCGCGCTTGCCCTGCGGACCTGGTCGCGAGTGGGCACCGAGCGAACCGACTCGTAACCGCTCAGGCGGCCGTTTTCATAGATGGGCGTGACGTAGGCGCTGACCCAATAGAAATCCCCATTCTTCGCGCGATTTTTCACAATGCCCATCCAGGGCTTGCCTTGCTTGATGGTGTGCCACATATGAATGAACACCCCTGGCGGCATATCGGGGTGTCGGACCAGGTTATGGGTCTGGCCGACCAATTCGTCGTAGGTGAAACCGCTGATGTCGACAAACGCGTCGTTGCAGTAGGTAATGCGACTATCTAGATCGGTTGTGGAGATCAGGCGTTGTTCGGCGGGAAACAATCTTTCGTGGTCGGTTACGGGCAAATTCACACGCATAAAATGCGATCCCTATACGGATTATTATTATGGTCTGGGGCATGTAAATCAGAACAATGCGCGAGGTGTTCTACGCGCTTTCAGGGCTTGCCGACCGCGCATTCGACGACATCTTGTTTTCATTTCATGACAACCAACATGCGGCCAGGATGGTTAGCGTGCTCACGAGCTGGCCTGGTATTTGCTATCGAAATGCCATCCGAATGTCGCAGCGAGTAAAATGGATGTCGCTATCAAGTAATTTCATGCCGTTGTCCACCAGCGAAAAACGTTGGCTACCCTGGTTCGGCAAGACTGGAAAAATCATGATGGGTTGGTCGTGCTGGCTCAACCAATCGGCTTATCCGGTGATCGAACAAACCTTCGAAGCCATCGCTGAAACCCGGGCGCAGTTGCTGCAGAACTGGACGCGCGAGCAGTGGGAGCACCTGGCGGAACTGGCGGAAAACCTCGGTCGCGATTTCGCCAGCCTCGACAGCACTTCGTTGCTGGACAAGCTCAACCAGGCAGAAGATTTTTCGGAGTTGTTTGTCGTTGACCCCAGCGGCAGCGTCATCGTGTCGACCTGGAGTCGACGCGGCAAAACCCGGCTCGAGCAAACCCGGGCTTTGGCAGAAGGATTGAAGGCGCCGTTTCTCCATGGCCCTTACAGCGATCCACTGACCTTGCAGATCGGTCCCTCGTCTTCGCGCTTCTTTGATGAAGTCACGCTGATGTTCTATCAGCCCCTGAGCGTCGATGGAAAAGTCCTGGGATGCCTCTGCGGTCGCGTGCCCAACGATGTGTTGGGCGATCTCATCCAGCGTGAAGCCGGGCACATTTTTGCCGAGTCGGGCGATAACTATCTGTTCATGGCGCAATCACGTTTCGATCCGGCCATCGAGCCCGGTACCGCATTGTCGCGTTCACGTTTCGAAGACGGCACCTTCACCCACGGTGAGAATCTCAAAAGCGGTGTACACACACCCTGGAAGACCGTGCAGATCCAGCGACACACCGAGCTGGAGCTGCGCTTCACCGACCCGGCGACGCAACAACTGCACCCCGGGGTACGCGAGACGATCCGAAAGGGCTCCAACTTGTTCGTGACCTATCCCGGTTACTCGGACTACCGGCACATTCCAGTGGTCGGCAAGGGCGTTACCTTTCAGTTGCCAGGGTCACCTGACCGCTGGGGCATGATGTGTGAGGCTGATCTGGAGGAGGTCTACCGCCGGCGCTCGCTCAGCCATGGCTTGATGAAACCTTACATCGCGACCATGACCGGTCTCTTTGCCTGCAACTACATGGTCCAGCATTACAGCGGCCTGGCCCAGGGCGTGATTGATAGCGTCGAGGTTGTGAGCATGTTGTGTGCCGCATTCCTGTTCAGCCGGCTCGGGCCCAAGCGTCTTGCGGCAAGGTTGAACGAGATGACGAGTGTGATCAGGACCATCGCCGAAGGTGAGGGCAACCTGCGTCAGCGCCTGGACATCAAGCGCATGGCCAACGATGAGACCGGCGACATGGGGCGCTGGATCAACAGTTTCATCGACAACCTGGACTCGGTTGTCGGGCAAGTGGTGAAGGCCAGCAGCAACGTTGGCACCACCAACCAGATGATGCTGGGGCGCAGCCAGCAAGCCAGTATCACCTCCCACGAGGTGGCCGAAGCGGTGCATCGCATGATGATTATCGTCGAGGACCAACTGGGTGAGATCCAGCAGGCTTCTGCCAGTGCCGAACAAATGAAGCAGGCGATGGATGAAGTGGTCACCCGCGCCCGCGAGCAATTTCTCGCTGTGCAGCAAGGCACGCAATCGATTCGGGACGTGGTCGAGCGTTCGTCTTCGAGCGTGCAGTTGCTCGACAGCAGGATGACGCAGATCGGCAAGATCACCGGCCTGATCAGCGACATCACCAACCAGACCAACCTGCTGGCGCTCAATGCGGCCATCGAGGCTGCGCGCGCAGGTGAACATGGTCGAGGTTTTGCGGTGGTCGCCGACGAGGTACGCAGCCTCGCCTCACGCACATCACGCGCGGCCGACGACATTCGGCAGATGGTCGAAGGCCTGCAGAACGAAACGCAAAAAGCCGTCAGCTTCATGGAGGAGGGCGTCAAGGACGTCGATAACAGCCTGCGCCTGGCCGAAGACGCCTCCTCGGAAAACGTGCAGTTGCATCAAGCGGTAGAAAGCATGTTTGCGATCATCCAGCAGCTCAACACCCGTAGCCTCGACTATGGCAAGACGATCAACAAGGTCGATCACTGCTCCACGCAAATGCGTCAGACCGTGGCGGTGCTGCAAAACAGTGCCGAAACGGTCAGGCTCAATGCCAATAAACTGCAGAAGCTGGTGGGGCAGTTCGAGGTGAGCAGCACCCTCGAGCGAGTGGCGGTCGCTTGAGTCCGTTCCAAACCGCACCCGAGCGCTAAGCCTTAACGGATGGGGCAGGGGCGAATAGCGAAAGCATCCATGCCATCCGCTCCCATTGTGCCTGCCGTGTTTACTGGCTGGAGCGAACGGCCCCTCCGTCAATCAACAGGTTCTGCCCGGTCAGGTAGCCCGCATGACTGCTGCAGACGAAGGCGCAAAGTGCACCGAACTCCTCGGGTGAGCCGAAGCGTTTGGCAGGAATTTCGCTGCGGCATTCGCCGAGGAATGCCTCGCTGTCTTGCCCCAACTCTTCGGCTGCGGCGACCAGGTTGTCACGCAGTCGATCGGTGTCGAATGAGCCCGGTTGCAGGTTGTTGATCGTCACATTGCGACTGGCAATGTTTTCTTGCCGGGCAAGCCCTGCGATAAACCCCGTCAGGCCACTGCGGGCGCCGTTGGACAGGCCCAGGCTTTCGATAGGCGACTTCACGGCACTCGAGGTGATGTTGATGATTCGGCCAAATCCGTGTGTCGCCATGGCGTCGACCGTTGCCTTGATCAACTCGATCGGGGTGAGCATGTTGGCATCCAGCGCCTTGAGCCAGGCGTCGCGGTTCCATTCGCGGAAATCCCCGGGAGGAGGGCCGCCAGCGTTGTTGATCAGGATATCGAAATGCTCATGGGCCGCGAGGGCTGCTGCACGACCCTCAGGCGTTGAAATGTCTCCGGCGACGGCGATGACAGTCACTTCAGGATTCATCGCCCTGAGCTGACGTGTTGTTTCAATGAGCACCTGTTCGCCGCGGGCGGTGATCACCACGTTCACGCCTTCGCTGACGAGCGCCTGGGCGCAGGCTTTACCCAGGCCTTTGCTGGCAGCGCACACCAGCGCCCAGCGTCCTGCTATTCCAAGGTTCATGGGTGTTTTCCTGACAGTAAGAAGCTCAAGGCAAATGGTTGGCTGTTCACGCGTGATCCACCGTTGTAGACAGGTTTGGCGATCGGGCAGCGATCCCCATAAAGCGCCGCACTCTCTCTCCTTCGGCATCGCACAGGATGGTGTCAGGTGCGGCATCGAGTTGAATATTGCCGTTCTCCATGAAGATCACCCGATCGGAGATCGACATGGCGAAGTCCATTTCGTGGGTCACGATCAGCATGGTCATGCCTTCCCTGGCCAGGTCGCGGATCACGTTGAGTACGTCGTTGACCAGTTCCGGGTCGAGGGCCGAGGTCGGTTCGTCGAACAGCATGATCTGCGGCTCCATGGCCAGCGCCCGAGCGATCGCCACGCGCTGTTGCTGCCCACCGGAGAGCTGGTGCGGGTACTTGTGGGCGTGGGCCAGCAGGCCGACCTTGTCCAGCAGCGCATACGCACGATGTTCACTGAGCTCGCCCGGCTGGCCGTGGTAACGCGGTGCCAGGGTGACGTTGTCGAGGATGGTGCGGTGCGGGAACAGGTTAAAGTTCTGGAACACCATGCCGATGTGCCGCACGCCTTTGCGCAGGCGGGCGCTGTTGGGTTTGTCCGAGGCTTCGATGAATTTTTCGCCGAACAACGAAATGTCGCCGGTATCGATGCTTTCAAGGCCATTGACCGTGCGGATCAGCGACGTCTTGCCGGAACCCGATGGCCCGATGATCGAGACCACCTGGCCGTAGTCGACATTCAGGTCGATGCCCAGCAGCACTTTGTGCGTGCCGTAGCTTTTCTGGATGTTCTTCAATTGCAGGATGGGCGTCGTATTGTTGCCGGCCGCTTTGCGCGCACTGTCGGGCAAGGCTTCGGCGCAGGCCCTGAACCTGGCCACGGCGGCGTCATCGAGGGTGTGCGGCTTGCGGAAGTTCAGGTCCAGGTAGCGCTCCAGGCGCTGCAGGAAAAAGCCGAACACGGTGACGATCAACACGTAGTAGACGCCAACCGCCGCCAGGGTTTCCATGACCAGGAAGTTGGTGGCGTAGAGGCGTTGCCCGACCGTGAGGATTTCGGTCAGGGAGATGACCGAGACCAGCGACGTCAGCTTGACCACCGTGATGTATTCATTGATCAGGGTCGGCAGCGAGATACGGAACGCCTGGGGGATCACGATCAGGCGCTGCATGCCGAACAGGCCGACACCCAGGGCGCGTCCGGCCTCCTTTTGCCCCTTGGCCACGGAGATCAGGCCACCACGGTGGATTTCCGCCATGTACGCCGCTTCCGTGACCACCAGGGCCAGCAAGCCCGAGTAGAAGGGGTTGGACAGGATCGGCCCGCTACCGGGAAACAGCTGCGGCAAGTTGTAGACGAAGACCACCAGCACCAGCAGCGGGATGCTGCGGAAGAACCAGATATAGACCGCTGCAGGAATGCGCAGCAAAGGCGAGTGGGACAGCTTGGCGGTGGCCAGGACAAAGCCCAGCAGCATGCCGATGAACCAGGCCAGGGCACTGAGCTGGACCACCGTGACGCAGGCCTTCCAGAAGTCCGGCAGGGAAAACAGGGATAAGAAATACGACCAATCGAATTGCATGGGGCACCTCGATCTGCCGCCCCCGTGCAGGGGAGGCAGATGACCAGACTACAAGGACAGGTTCTTAGTTTGCGGTCGGTTCTTCCAGGCCATATTTGCTGAGGATGGCTGCGTACTCACCGCTCTTCTTGATTTCCTCGAAGGCCTTTTGCACGGCCTGGAACGTCTCGTCGTTGCCTTTCTTGACGAAGATGCCCAGGGTTTGTTGGTAAATCGGGTGCTCGGTGGTGATCACTACCCGGCCATTGGTCTTTTCCGCGATCATTTTTGCGGCACCGGCGATTTCAACCTGGGCCTGGATGTTTTTGGACAACAGGGCCTGGGTCACTTCGGGCGCCGAGGGGTATTCGCTGACGGTGATGGCGCCCTTGTTGTTGGGCACGCAGTATTCATCGGACAGCTTCCTGAATTCCTTGACCCAGGTAGTGCCCTGTTCCAGGCCCAGCTTCAAGCCGCACAGGTCTTCAGGCTTTTTCGCGTTGATCTCGCTGCCCTTGGGCACCATGACCGCGGCACCGGTGTTGGCATAGGCGATGGTCTGGGCCTGGGTCTGGCGCTCCGGCGTGATGTACATGCCGGAAATGATTGCGTCGTACTTGCCGGAGTTCAGGCCGAGAATCAGGCTCGGGAACTTGGTGTCGATGAACTCCACCTTGGCGCTCATGTGCTTGGCCAGCGCCGTTGCCACTTCAGGGTCCGAACCCACCACGTTCTTGTCCTTGTCATAGGACTCGAAAGGCGGGTAGGTGATTTCCATGCCGACCTTGAAGGTATCTGACGCGGCCATGCTCACTGAGGCAGCGAGCATACCGGCGGCCAATACAGCCAGGCCCAACAGGTTTTTCTTATTGTTTTTCATTTTTTACTGACTCCGGCGTAGGTAGGGGTGTAGCTGAAAACTTCAATCAGGACGCTTGCGCCTGATTTTTCAGGTGTCCGAAACTGGCGGGCTTGCGTGCCTTGCCTGGCAGTTGAACGTCCCCGTTGGCCACTCGCTGGCGCAGATATTGATAGGTCTGCAGGGCCTGGCCATACATGTGTTCGCCGATCGTGATCTCTTCGTAGTCATTGCCTGCCTGGGCGAATCCGGGCAGCGGCTTGATCTGGGTGTGATAGTCGCAGGCATAAAACAGCGGGAAGGAGTAACGCTCCTCCTTCACGCTGCGCACCCGGTGCGCGGTGGCAACGAAGGCGCCTGCGGTCATCACTTCCAGCATGTCGCCGATGTTGACCACGAAGGCATCGGCGATCGGTGGTGCATCGATCCACTGTCCGAGGTTGTTCATCACCTCAAGGCCCGGTTTGTCGGCCAGGAGGATGGTGAAGCACTCGTAATCAGTATGGGCGCCAAGTCCCGGTGCGTCATGGGCGGCACCGTCGAAGGGGTAGTGGATCAGGCGCAGTTTTGACGGCGGACGGGTGACCAGGCTGTCGAAGTAGTTTTCTTCCAGGCCCAGGGTCAGGGCAAAGCCTGCGAACAGGCGCCGACCCAAGGCGAAGATCGCTTCATAGTAGGCCGAAACCGCAGCCTTGAAACCTGCCAGCGGCGGCCAGTCGTTGGGCCCCAGCAGCGGGGTGTTGGCCAACACCAGCGGGTCATCGGCCGGGACTTCGAAGCCGACGTCGAAGGCCTCCTTGTGGTCCGGCTTGCCCTTGGAATACACCTCTTCGCCTTCGGGTACAAAGCCCTTATGGGATTGTGAGGTGCCGATGTAGTGCCGCATCTTGGCGTCCAGGGGCTGGTCGAAATAGTCCTTGGCTGCCTTGCGAAGATTGGCGATCAACTGCGGATCGATACCGTGATCGGTGATATAGAGGAACCCGACCTCACTGGCGGCACGCCCCAATTGTTCGGCCACGGCCAGGCGGTGTTCCAATTCAAAACTGAACAGGCCGGCGATGTTGACCACCGGGATGCTGTTGAAGTTGGCTTTGTGTGTGTCAGTGCTGATGCTTTTATTTTTATTGTCAGGCATGACGCGTGGGCTCCCTAAGGATGGTTTGAGAGGTGGAAACGCTCGAAGTGTTCGCGCTCGGTCTGGCCCATCCACACGTTCAATGACCACAGGTCGGCCACCGGGACATTGGTGAAGGGCAGATGATGCAGGTAGCCGTCGGCGCCGAATTCCGGGGTCAGGGTGCTGACCTGGTAACCGCGGGCTTGCTGCGAGCGCCAGATGCTTTCCCAGTGCTGCTGATGGAAAGCCAGTTCCTTGGCATATTCGGGGGCCGCCGGGTGCGGAACCTGTGGGCCCTGGTCATAGCCGACCCGCGCCTGGATATGGTGGACCCGCTCGACGAAGGCGCTGAGGTCATCGGCCGGGTCATTCAACAGGCGCTCGCAGGTCACGACCCAATGGCTGATGTCGCTGGTGAATAAAAGATCGGGCAGTTGCCGGATCAACTCCAGGGTCACCCAGGGGTTGAACAGCGAGCGCGAGCGGTGGGTTTCAAAACTGCAGACCTGGCCGTGCTTGCGCGCCAGTTCCAGTGCCTGGCCGAAGAACTCCACTTGTTGCGCCAAGGTCCAGCGATCATTGCCCGCCAGCACGTTGACAAACCGTGGGCCGAGTTCGGCGGCCCAGGCCAGTTTCCGGTCGAGGTCATGCAGATGAACGGCAGGGGACGCCGACTGGTCCGGCAGTACGTCGTAGGCGGTGAAGACCGTGCTGATATAGCTCAGGCGATTGGCCTGGAGAAACGCGCCAAACTCGGCTCGTTCACCGGCATCCAGTGGCAGGCGCGCTTCCATGCCATCAAAGCCCGCCCGCAGCAACTCATCAAGCGCCTGGGCCTTGCTGGCGGTGTAGCCCCACAGCGTGCGGAAAATTCCCAGCTTCATCGGTGATCCTCGGCTCGTTCGCTCTGGAGCCGATGTTAGGCATAGGCGACGGCGTCAAAGAATCGGAAAAATCAAATCGATACTTCATACTTTCATCAACAAATAGCTGGCTACTTATCCCGCTTTCCAGGCGGGATTCAAGAGGCGAATAGGCGTCTACGTTGAGGATTAGCGAGAGATGCCACTGTTACGGCATCATTTTGAAGAGTCCCAAGCTACACGGGGTGCTGATGGCCTGGTGTTCACGACTCCTCATCCCCGAGCAGCGATGTGGCTCGGCTGTTCAGCAGTGAGCCCGCCTGGAAGTAACCCATCACGGTGGTCACGCTGCGGTGTTCGGTCATGGCCATGACTTCGCCGAGCGGTACCCCCTGGCGACCGGCCTCGGTGACAAACCCCGAGCGCAGGCTGTGCGCCGCCCAATCACCCTCAAGACCCGCCAACTTGGCCCGGCGCTGGACAATGCGGGCCACCTGGTCAGCCGACAAGCCTGCGGTCCCGACCTTGCCGCCTTTATACATCCGCCGAAACAGCGGGCCCTCCTGCGCCGGCGCCGCCTTCAGCCAGGCCGCCAGCGCCTGCGCCGCAGGTCCGCGCAGTGGCTTGTCACGGCGTACGCCGCCGGTGTCGGTCTTGGTCGCGCCCAGGGCGTACAGCCAGGTGTCGGCATCCAGTTGGCGCACATCACCCACTTGCAGGCCCACCACTTCCGAGCGGCGCCGCCCGCCGCCGCTCCAGGCCAGCAGGAGCAGGGCGCGGTCGCGAATGCCGCGCACGCCATCGGTGCAGGTGGCGAGCAGGGCCTGCAACGGTTCCAGCACGATCGCGTTTTTCTTGCGCACCGAGATGCCCTGGCGTGACTGGGCCTTGCGTGCTTCGCGCAACAGGGTCTTCAACGCCGCTGCTTCGGTGGGGCTGTCCCAGCCATTGATCCGGTGCCATTTGCCCAGCACGGCCAGGCGGTGACTGACCGTGTTGTACGCCAGGGCGCCGGGTTTGCTTTTGACGCGTGCCTTGACCAGCGCCGCGTCGATGCCGGGCGGTAACAGGTGAGTCCAGCCGCCGTCGACCAGGGGGCGGGCCAAATGATCAACGACAAACTGCACCGCCACTGTGGTCGGCAGCGGCGCGTCACCCAATGCCTGGCCGTAACGCAATTGCAGCCACGCCGACCAGTAGGTCAAGGCGCTGCGGTAGCTGCGCACGGTATTGGCCGCGGTGCCGGCAGCGAGAAAGGCCGCCGCCGCTTCCTGGGCGTTGATCGCCAGGGAATGCGGGTTTAGCGGGGTTTCGTCTACCAACGGCAATTGATCTGTAATATTTAATACGTTCAACGTATGATAATTCCATTATTAAAAAAATAACGTCGGATAATCTATCATTATCAGACCTAATATAACCGGAGGTGGGCCATGGCAGTAGGGGTACCGGAAAACGACGTGTTTGCGGCGGCGGATGCGGTGCTGGCCCGCGGCGAACGCCCGACCGTCGAGCGCGTACGCCTGGAACTGGGGCGCGGCAGCCCGGCGCGGGTCGGTGGTTTGCTCGATCAATGGTGGGCGCGCCTGGCCGAGCGACTGAGCGGCGAGACCCGCCTGCCGGCGCTGCCCGGCGAGGTCTCACAAGCGTTTGTCGCGGTGTGGCAGCAGGCGATTCACCTGGCGCAGGGCGTCGCCGAACAGGGGTTGGTGGAACAACGCAAAATATTGATCGCAGAACGCGAGCGGGTCGCCGAAATCGAGGATCAGGCGCGCCAGGACGCGGCACAGTTTCGCCAGCAGGCGGCGGAGGCGTTGGCCGGGCGCCAGGCAGCGGAGTTGCGTCTGGCAGATCTGGAGCTGCTGTTGTCCCAGCGCCAAACGCAGATCGAGGATCTGCAACAGCAGCGTGAAGGTTTGCTGCACGAGCGCCGTGAAACTCAGCAGCACAACCAGGCATTACAGCAGGATCTACAAGCGCTGCGGGTAAAGGCCGAGCAGGAGCGCGTCGCACAAGAGCGCTACGTGCGCGGGGTCGAGGATCGTGCACACCGCGAGGTCGACCGTGCGCGGGAGGAGGGCAAGGCGATGGCGATCCAACTCAAGGCCGCCGGCCGGCAAGTCGAGCAGTTGCAACGCAGAATCGAGTCGGTCCAGACCGAGTCCAGTCAAATCCAGCAACGCGCCGCAGCGCAGCAGGCCCGTGCCGATACCCTGGAGCAGCAACTGATCCAGATGCGCGAAGCACCACCCGCCAAGCGAAAGGCGCGTGTACGCAAAACGCCGGCGGCGCAGGGCTCAGGCTGAGCCCTGCGCTGTCGTTTGCACCCTTGTTGTAGGACCGAGCATGCTCGCGAAAAACGCCCGGACACGCCGGGATTCAGACAGCCCGCGTCATCGTTGGCGATCATCGCGAGCAGGCTCGCTCCACAAGGCAAAAGGGGCAAGCCATACAAACCGGTTAGCGCGGCTAGCGCTCAAACGGCCAGGGCGGGCACTTCGACGAGATGAATTGACCTTGATCTGTAGCCACTCGATGACCGCTTGTACCGCTATGATCATTCTCTGCCGGTCATATCCCCGAATAGTGCTGGTGAAGTCCGATGCAAATGATTGGTCAAGCCGAATGCAAATGGGTGGGCAAGGCCGTGTAATTACCCATCTGAGCGATTTGCGGCATTACCTCACAGATTTCTACAGCCCAGTTAGGCATTTTTCGAATCTTCCTGAACTGATGATCCGTATGCTAATCATGGGCTGTGGCTACCGTATTAGATCCGAGCGGCGGCGGTACAAGGAGGCGCATTTGAACCTGGCGTATCGCTGGTACTGCCGGTTGAATCTTGAAGATGAAAGCCCTAATCACTCGACTTTTTTCATGAGTCGACACGGCCGTTTCCGGGACAGCGATCTGTTTCGCTGGTTGTTCAATGAAGTGCTGCGTCGCTGTATGGACGCAGGCCTAGTCAAAGGTGAAGGATTTAGTGATCGTTCGGGCCATACACGACACTTTACATCTTGAAAGATCCCACTCTGTGGCGCAGCAACTGACGTTGCTCATTGAGGAGTCGTGCGCCATTAGTCAGGTCATTGACATAAAGGGAGATGCCATCACTCAGGCGGTGAATGGTGATGATGTTTTCGTTTACCGTTTCTGCGACAGTGCTTTGCTCTTGAGCTGCCATAGCAATTTTATGGTTCATATCATTGATGCCCTGGATGCTTTGGCTGATTTGCGTCAGGAACTCGCCGACTTGACGCGAAGCACCCACCGCATCTTGCAGTGCATTCTGACAACTATCCATGGCATCTCGCGCCTCACGCGCTGTGCTCTGTAACTGGGTGACGATATTTTCAATGACTTCGGTCGAATGACGAGTCTTCAGCGCCAACGCCCGGACTTCGTCAGCGACCACGGCAAACCCTCGTCCTTGCTCGCCGGCTCGTGCGGCTTCGATGGCAGCGTTCAGGGCCAGGAGGTTGGTCTGCTCGGCGATCCCACGAATACTGACAACCATCGTACCGATCCCCTCGCTGTCTCGCATCAACTCACCCAGTTTCAGAGCTGTATGGGCGATCTGCGTCTCCAAGCGTCCGACCATTTGCTGGTTGGAGTCCATCAGAAAGTTTCCTTCGCAGACATGGGCGGCCGACTCACCTGTTTGTGCACTAGTGCTCGAGGCGTGTTTGGCAACTTGGCTGGCGGCTCGAGCGAGTTGCAGTACGGAAGCGGCTACGGATTCGACCTGTTGAACCTGCTGGGCTGTAGCGTGCGAGGTCTGAGCAGTGGTTTTGTCCATTTCGCTGACATGTCGATCGAGCGCCGTGGAGACGCGACCGACATCGGCGATCAGGTTCGCCAGCGGTTCAAGCACCCGGTTGAAGTTGCCAGCCAACTCACCAATTTCATCATGGCGACTGGCATCCAGGCGTTTGCTGAGGTCAGCTTCACCGCGTGCGATCTGCGCCAGACTCTGGCTGACCTCTTTGACCGGTCGCAGAATGTGATGCCGCGTCAGTAGCCATACCGTCACTAACGTAGCGAATAACAATATTCCGGTGACTACCAGGTTTTGCAGCAATACTGTTTTCAAGGTTGCTTTGAGTGCCTGGTTGTTGAATTCGACCTCCAAAGTAGCTAGAGAATGCCCTTGATGCATTACCTGTGTGTTGAGCGTTAATACGATATTTGCTGAGTGTTCTTGGTGGGCAGAGGTTGAAAGTTGCGTACGGGAATCACGTACCGTCAGTCGAGTAACGTCGGGTGCTCGTAACAGTTCATTGAGCAGATTATCTATCTGAGCCTGATTTCCCGTCGCGAGTGGCTCGCTGAGTGACTGGGCCGCGAGCTCAAGTAATGCAGTGGTTTGCTTCAGCTGTTGCCTGCTCAACTCACCAGAGGTGAATTGATAATTGAGCGTTGCAACAACGAATGAAATGCAAAGCATGACCAATGTGAGCGTCACCATCATTTTGCCTACGAGCGAATTCTTCATCGTTATTCTCTTTTTATTGAAGGGGCATTTTCATCAGAAACAAAATTATGTTGTGTCAATCTCATCCTGATGGAACTCCCGGTATTGCGGAGTCGGTGAGAAAACTGGCGAGACGTGCCCTGGGCCTTTCTGAGTATGAGAAATTGCCGCGCACCTGTTCTGCCGTGATGTGTAAACTGCTTCGTGCTGAAAACGATCAGCCGATCACTTGCTACCCGGGTAGCTTTGATTCACTTGTCGAAGTTTGCGAAGGCTTCGAGAGCGCTCCAAAACCCAAGCTTGAACGTCGCAACCTCATTATTACGGCGAACCATGAAAAGTTTTTCTTCCACGTCTTCCCGAAGATTTGCACTGGTTCGGCCATCAGTTACTGCGCGCCATGTCATTTGCCCACCACACTCGACACCATTCAGGTTGGCCGTCCTGCCCCGGCCGCTGTCCAGCGTTTGTCTACATTTTTGGCATGAGGAAGTTAATTCTTACAATCCGACTGAAGCCTATATCGAGGGCATATGAATATGACCAGTGAAGAGAAAGACGAAGTGCCCAAGGGCATTCAGGAGCTGGACGAGCAATTTCCGGGGCACTACATCGAAACGTACAAGAATAATGTTGGTTGCCCTTTCCAGGCGGCGTTGGGAGATGATGTTACTCCCCCCCAAATACTGTCGATAAACAAAGCATCATGTCTATAGAGGCTCAGGTAGCTGCCTTGGGCGGAGATGACGAACAATGCCAACTCGGCTTGTCGGCTTACATAACAATCAGCCCTGCAGGGGCTGATCGCGTTGTGCATTAAAAAGGGTATCGTTGACCACCTGGCTGCCAGGTAACCCAATGCGCTCGTGTAAATTCATCAACGGCATAGTGACCATTAAAACGTCCTAGCCCGGAGTTCTTTTCGCCTCCGAAGGGCGCGTTTGGCTGGTCATCGACGGTGATATCGTTGATGTGAGTCATACCGGCGACGATGCCACGAGCGAACTGTAACCCGCGTGCCATGTCCTTGGTGAAAACCGCACTGGACAACCCATACTCGCTGGCATTCGCAAGTATCAAGGCGTGCGCCTCATCGTCGGCTACGAGCATTGGTAACAGCGGGCCAAATGTTTCGTCTACTGCCAAGGCGTCATAGGCTTTGACGTTCCCAAAAACATGCGGGGGGAGTAACAGGCCGTTGGCTGAAGCGCCGTACAGTTGAGTCAGACCTGCACTGTGCGCCTGATCAATCTTGCGTAATAGGCCATTCAGCTGCGACTGATTGACTACAGGCCCAATCACGGTATCCGGATCGTTGGGATTACCCACCTTCAGTTTGCTGACCCTCTCCACCACAAGTTCTGCAAAGGCTGGGTACAGTGAGCGATCAACAATCACCCGGTTGACACTCATGCATATCTGTCCTTGGTGCAAGAAACGGCCGACCACGGCTGCGTGGGCCGCCACTTCAAAGTCGGCATCATTCAACACCACCAGTGGGGCGTTGCCACCGAGTTCAAGGGCAACGCGTTTGATGTACTTGCCGCCCGTGGCGATTCGCCCGACGTTACGCCCCACATCCGTAGAACCGGTGAACGAGATCAACCTCGGCACTCGATGCTCCACGAAGGCGTCACCAATCTCCGATCCGGCGCCCACTACAACGTTAATGGTACCCGCGGGGAAACCCGCCGCCTCGAGTAGGTAGGCGATCAACAATCCGCCGCTGACAGCGGTATCACTCGCAGGTTTTAGCACTACGGTGTTGCCTAATGCCAAGGCCGGAACAATAGAGCGCATGCTCAGGTAAAGCGGAAAATTCCATGGGCTGATCACCCCCACTACGCCAAGTGGGTCACGGAACACAAAGCTTTGTTCGCCTGGCTTGTAGCTAGTCAAGATTCGACCCTCTACTTGCATTGGCATGCTCGCGCATTCTCGGACCAGATTCAGCGTGCTTTGCCACTCGATACCAGCCTTGATTCGAGTACTACCTGACTCCTTGATGAGCCAGTCGATGATTTCTTCACTGCGCTGCGCAACGATAACTGCAAGCTTTTCCAGCAACAAAACCCTCTGGCCTGCGTGTAGAGCAGCCCACTCAAGCTGCGCCTTTTCGGCCGCCAGGTAGGCTTCATCCAGATCGCCGACTGAGGCGAGCGGCATTTCCAACAGGAGTTCGTCGTTAAAGGGATTACGATTGTCCAAGCGTTTCATTGAACGCCCTGGTTGCCAGCGGCCGTTAATGTATTGGTGGCCTTGAATGGCAAATGGGGCGGGTGCGGTCTGGTTATTCATTTAGGCAACTCGATAAATTGAATGGTGGTGAATGCAGTGCAATGTCAGGTTCGCATCCAGGCGCGGCCCCAGGAGTTCAGTGTATGTTCACTTTGCGGCCATTCGCCGGCTTCTCGATCTGCCGGCGCCAGTTCAAGTTCGGCCGAGAATTCCAGTCGGTTTCGATCGGCATCGACCACCATGAAAAACAGATTGTTACCCGGGCCATGGCGGCCGGGGCCGAAGAAAATGCTGATGCGTTCCTTGGCAAACCGGTCGCCCCAATCACGAATGTCATTCCACTCATTGGTTTCGTAGCAATGATGGTCCCATTCATTCTTCGAGCCGCGGAAAAAGGCGAGGGAGTGATGCTCGTCGTCGGAGCGTAAGAAGCACACCATGAGCTGACCGGTCTCTTGGTCGACCACGTTGTCGGAAATGGTGAAACCAACGGTGTTGACGTAAAAGTCGACGATCGCCTCAAGCTCGGTTGTCTGGAATACAACGTGCTGCAATCTCGACGGCATGCCCTGCGGTTCAGCACGTTTATCGGGAAGTGCTACGCCAAATATTGTCTGGCGACCCTGTGGATCCCGAATGGCAAACGCGCCCGACTCAAGCAACGGTGAGGTCACGGGGTCGACCTGACAGCCACGCTCAGCGAGGCTCTGACGCAGCGTGTCCAGTTTGGCGCTGGAGTGAAGATTGTAGGCAGCGGCCAGCAAGCCGCTGTGATCGGCTGGAGAAATGATTACCGCGCGTTTAGGTCCGCGCATCACCTGGCTGCCGTCTGCCTGTGGCAAGGCGCTCATGTCCATCATTCGCGTATAGAAATCTACCTGGCGTTGAGGTTCTTTACTTGCCAGATGCAGATAGCAAAGTTGGGCAGGGGTCGAAGTCTGAAGGGTCATCATGGAGAACTCCGCGATCAAAGAGTAACTAGGGAATGAGGGGTATTGGCAGCAGCGACGGCGACCGTTGCAGTCTCTGCAATGCCCAACACGGACTGAAGGGCCTGAGCTGTTTCTGATTCCTGAGCCTGGTTGAATATGGCGGCAACATATCGGTCGGGACGTAGCAGCAGAAAGGTGCTGGCCTCTGCAAACACTGCACTTAACTCACCGTTGCGATCGTGCACGATCGTTAACCCCGGCAAGGGCGGCGGCATCACAGAATGCTTGGGAATGATCACGATGCGCTTGACATCCAGATGGTCCCAGAGCGGGTGCTGCAATTGATCCATGCGTTGGCTGTGAAGGTCGCCAAATTGAATCAAGGCAAAACCCGGGCCGACGTACTCATCCAGCAGTTGTCCGCCGCCTTGTGAGTCGAAGAGTGTCGGCTGCGGCAACATTATGCCGGCGCGCAGGTTGCCGGCCTTACCTTCGGATAACACCAAACCCTGGGTAAAACGAGGCTTGGGTTTAAACTTCATCTGCAAAAAGTAATCGCGCAGTGGCGGGATCAACCCGATCACGCGGAAAGTGCTGGTAATGAGTTTGGCACGCAAGGTCGAAGCAGGCGCCATGACGAACCCTAGATTCAATGCCAGCTTGATCAGTGCCCAGGCATGGTCGCGGCGCTCGCTTTCATAGCTGTCGAGGGCACTTGGCGCCATTTGCCCGCGCAGCACCGCCACGAGCTTCCATGCGATGTTATGCGCATCGCGCACGCCGCTGTTCATGCCTTGACCCGCATAGGGTGGGGTCAGGTGTGCAGCGTCACCGGCGAGAAATACGCGACCGGCCTGCCAGCGTGAGGCGACCCTGGCATGAAAGGTGTAGACCACTTTCCGTACCAGCGAATAAGCTTTTTCACCCCGGAACGGCCGCAACAAGTTGCTGAGGCTGGCGTCGCTGAGCATGTGCTCATCAGTCTCGTCATTCTTGAGCATGAATTCGAAGCGACGTGTCTGATGAGGGCCGGGCACTTCGACGACGGGGCGTTGAGCATCGCAATACACACGAGTCTGCCAGAACGGGTCATCGTCCTGATCCAGATCCACGACCAGCCAGCGGGACTTGAAGCTGGAGCCCACCATATCGATACCCAGTTGTTTGCGAACCGGGCTTCTGCCGCCATCACAGGCAACCATGTACTGGGCGTGCACCTCAACCGTTTCACCGGCCTTGTTTTGTACTCGAGCGAGAACGCCCGAGGCGTCTTGGGTAAAGTCGATCAGTTCATGGCAGAAAAGCTGAGTCAGGCTTGGGAAGCGCTCCATCCCATGCATCAGGGTACGTTCAAACAGTGGTTGGCGGAACGCGTTGCGTTTGGGATAGCCGTACTGCTTGCCGACGGGCTCGACCTTGCCAAAGCATCGTCCACCGGGTTTGTCGAAATAGTGGACGCCATAGCCTTTGACAACATCCGCTAATACAGCTTCATCCAGTCCCGCTGCCTGCATGGTTCGTAGTGACTCATCGTCGATCGAGACGGCGCGCGGTTCAGTCACAGTGCCGGCTTTGCGATCAATGATGGTGGTGTGCACGCCAGCCTGCCCGAGGAGGTTGGCCAACGTGAGCCCTGTCGGGCCGGCACCGATAATCAGTACGTCAGTATTCACTGTAAGGGTTGTCATTTTTGTTCCCTCGTTGACCGCAACGCGGATCAGTCCAGTAGTTCTGGCCTATGCGCCAGCGCAGTCATGAGTTGTGAAAGGTTATCGGCAAGGGTGAGAATCTGCTGGCCCTGCGCTTCATCCTGTTCGCTTTCGCGTTGTGAAATGGGGCGCACGCAGCTAATGCTTCCCACCACTTTGCCGTCGCCATCGAATATGGGGGCCGCTAAGCCGAAGACGTCAGCATCCACTTCGCTCGAGCTCAGTACATATCCCTGGCGGCGTAAGCGCTGGAGCGAGCGTCGGAACTGCTCCCAAGTCTTTCCAAGGTTGCTGGACTCGACGTCACTCGGGTTTTCCAGAAACAGTTGGCTCTGGTGTCGCGAGCCCATATTGGCCAGGATCGCTTTTGAGGTGGCCCCCATGAATAACGGTCTTGGGGAGCCTCGCGAATAGCTCACCTGATTGGACAGATTGCCGGTTTGATGGACGCAGACCACTTGATCCTTGAACAGCCGACAAACCAACCAGGCTTGCTCGGCACTCCATTGCGGAAAGGTCGACTCAAGTGAGTGTGCGGCACGAACCAGCGGATCACTGACGCGCAGTTGGCGATCCCAGGTGATGATTCTGGCGCCAAGTGCATAGCGTCCGGCCTCTACCTGAAACAGCAAGTTGGCCTCGGCCAGTTCGCGTACATAACGGTAGGCAGTGGAGCGTGTGAACCCCAGCGCATTTCCCATCCCATCGACCGTCCAGATGGGATGGTGCTCGGTGAACAGGTCGAGGATTCGCAGCATCCGCTCCAGACTGGAACTTTTGCTGTCCGTCAATTGGTCGGAGGTGTCTTCGGAATCAAACGGTCTTTGCATGTCAGCGCTCGTCTACAATACTGTTGCGCAGGATGCCGATGCGCTCGATTTCGATTTCGACGATATCGCCCGGCTTCATCCAGACCGGTGGCTCACGGAATGCGCCAACACCTCCTGTAGTGCCGCTGACGATGACGTCTCCAGGGGCCAGCTCAGTGAACGCGGAGCAGTACTCGATCAACTTGCGCACATCGAAAATCATGTCGCTGGTGCGCGTGTGTTGCATCACTTCGCCGTTCAATCGAGTAGTCAGCTCCAGGTCCTGCGGATCGACGATTTCATCGCTCGTGACCATCCATGGGCCGAACCCCCCGGTGGCCGGGAAGTTCTTCCCTGGAACAAACTGGATGGTGTGCTTCTGCCAATCACGTACGCTGCCGTCGTTGTAGCAGGCGTAGCCGGCAACATAGTCGAGGGCATCTTCCGGTTTGACGTGGCGAGCGGTCTTGCCAATCACCACGGCCAGCTCACCTTCGAAGTCGAGCTTGTGGGAAACGGTTGGGCGAACGATGGGCTGCAGATGTGCGGTCTGGCTGTCGGCAAAGCGGGTGAAAATCATCGGGTAGGTAGGCATGTCCCGGCCAGTCTCGCGCACGTGGGTGGCATAGTTGATCCCGATGCAGAGCACTTTGCCAGGGTTGGCAATAACCGGCAGAAAGGTGATTTCACTCAATGCCAGTCGGGGCAGGTATTTCAGCGCATCAGCATCCAGCTCGCTCAGTCGATTGCGCGCGATAGCTTCTTTGAGGTCTGCGCCCAGGTGAGACTTCAGCGATTCCAAGTCAATGACGTAGTCACCTTCAACAACGCCGTACGTGTAACGATTCTGGTAAACGAAGCTTGCGATTTTCATGGGTATGCCTTTTGTTGCATCAATGATGAGGAACAGACTGTGATGTCGTAGGTTGTTGCTTGCTTGCGTGGTCAAGTCGTAACAAGGTAATCGCCGCCAGCGCGATGAGTCCCGGGATCAACGCTGCGCTGAGGATTTCGGTTAAAACCCAGCCGGCTGCCAGCATCATGCCGCCGCAGACGGGGCCTGTAATTGAACCCACTCGCCCGACGCCTAGTGCCCAACCAATGCCGGTGGAGCGTATTTCCTGCGGGTACAACTCGGCGGCCAAAGCGTTGAGACCTGCCTGTGCACCCTGCACCAAAATGCCCAGTACCAACATTGCGGGGAAAAGCGAATAAAGCGAAACAGGTAATTGGCTGAGCGCCAGCACGATCGCCAGGTAGCCCATAAACTCGATGGTCAGCACGTTGATCGAACCCCAACGGTTCATCAGCCAGCCTTGTATGACAGAGCCGATCACACCTCCCAGGCTGAACAGAACGATGGCGCGAATTCCCATGCTTAGCGGTGCCTGGGCAGCCACCAGCAGCGTCGGGATCCAGCTCATGATGAAGTACAAAATCAGCAAGTTCATGGCATACGGCAGCCAAAGCAGCAGCGTACGGCGCCACATGCCGGCTGTGAAAAGACGGCTCAGGGAAGTAGAGGCGGTTGCCTGTTGGCGTAGGTGGCCAACGTTGGCGGGCAGTTCTGCGAGGTCGGGTGCGAGCCGCTTGATGATAGCGCTCAGGGCAGGGCGACTACCGGGCTTGCGACTGAGAAACTCAACCGACTCTGGAAGGCGCCATACCACGACGCCGGCGACCAACAAGGGGAGTGCGCCACCGATCAGGAATAGGTTTTCCCATCCCCAGGTGGCGAGGAATTGGTCAGCCGTCAAGCCTGCCAGCATCGCACCCAGTGGCATGCCACAGAACAACAGGGTGACTGCACTGCGCGAATAACGCCGAGGGCTGTATTCAGAGATCAGCGCCACCAGGTTTGGGATCGCTCCGCCGAGACCTATACCGGTCAGGAAGCGCACGACGAGCAATTGCGAAACGCTGTTAACAAAAGCGGTCAGTAAAGCGAATGTGCCGAACAGCAAGATCGACAACACCAGGATTTTCTTACGCCCCAATCGGTCCGCCATAGGGGCCAGCAGTAGCGCGCCGAGCATCAAACCAAATAGACCTGCCGCAAACACCGGGGCCAAGGCTTGTGGCGCCACGTTCAAGGTTGACGACATGGCAGTCACCAGAAACCCGACGATCTGGGTGTCGAATCCGTCAAGCACTGCAACCAATGTGCAGAGGGCGAGCACCTCCCATTGCAACCGACTGACAGGGCGGGTGTCCACGATGTCGCAGAGGATATTGCTAGGTGTAGGCGTGTGCATGAACGTACCTCTTATTGTTTTTATTGTCTGGGCACGCACGTGCCCTTGACTGAGGCCAAATCTATTATGGATAAAAAATCCTGTAAAGAGAAAAATAACCAAAATCCCAAAATGCAGGAAATATGCTATTTTGCATTTGTCTGACTCATCTGGTCCTAGGTGTCATAGGTGAGATATCAGGGGAGTCACCCTGTAAAACCGTGAGCAGGCAGATGCGATTTTCGGGATGTAGAGCAGGGCGGCGACTGCTCTAGAGCGTTTTCCCTCAGCAGACTGCGGATGCCAGCTCATCAAATGAATAAGTGGATCACTGAATGATGCGGTCGGTGACTCGCCGCTACGGGTTGGTGCTGCGGGCGATCCCTGAGCGATCGTCGAGCTATTTGGGGTGGGAAGATTGTGGGAACTAGTCCTGGTTATCGCTCCTTTTGTTTAGATCGGAGCATTGCTGAAGCTTTGCCTCGTTCGAATGCGCGGCCGGTTGCCCAGCTCCTAGCCAACCTCCGTACCGTCCAGCATCCACCCTTGGACTGCACCACCCTTTGGCGAGACTCGCGACTTCCAGACTGGCAGGCGAGACGAAAACTGGCGCTGACCTACTTTGAATCAACCGGAGAATACGTATGTTTGACCGCCCATTACCGTGGCAAAATTTTACTGGCCAATACATCGCCGGCGCCTGGCGTGACGGAAGTACACGTAAGGTCCTTGAGAACCGCAACCCGTATGACAACGCGTTGCTCACCGAGGTATCGCTGGGTAATGCCGGCGACCTCGACGACGCCTACCAAGCGGCAGCGACCGCGCAGAAAGGATGGGCACAGACGTTACCGAATGAGCGTGCTGCGTTGTTCATGCGAGCCGTTAACGTGCTGGAAGCCAGGCACGAAGAAATTGTCGACTGGTTGATTCGTGAGTCAGGCAGTACCCGTACTAAAGCCGAGATTGAGTGGTCGGCGGTACGTTCGACCATGATCACTGCTGCGTCCATGCCTTCGAGAGTTGTTGGCCGCATTCTGCCGATTGACACCCCTGATAAAGAAAGCCGCGTTTACCGCAAACCCCTGGGTGTGGTTGGGGTTATCAGCCCCTGGAACTGGCCGATGCATCTTTCAAATCGGTCTATCGCACCAGCACTTGCACTTGGTAACGCCGTCGTCGTGAAGCCTGCTGACGATACGCCGGTGACCGGCGGCTTGCTGTTGGCGAAAATATACGAGGAGGCCGGCTTTCCGCCGGGAGTTTTGAATGTTGTCGTGGGCGATGTGTCCGATTTGGGAGATGCCTTTACCCTGCATCCGATTCCCAAATTCATCTCGTTCACGGGATCGACTCGGGTCGGGCGGCACATTGGCGCGTTGGCAGTGACGGGGCCGACACTCAAGCGAGTCGGATTGGAGTTGGGTGGAAATGCTCCCTGCGTAGTGCTCGATGACGCGGATCTGGATCTGGCGGTGCACGCTGCTGTAGTGGGGCGCTTCCTGCACCAAGGGCAAATCTGCATGAGCAGTAACCGAATTATCGTCGACGCCTCACTGCAAAAAGACTTTGTCGAAGCATTTGTTGAACGCGTCCGTCAGCTGAAAGTCGGCGACCCTGACCTTGCGGATACAGTCATTGGTCCGTTGATCAACCGTCGCCAGTTGGAGGGCGCAGTTGCACGGATCGAAGCGGCTAAAGCTGAGGGCATCGAGATGCTGTTGGGTGGCGCGGCAAACGGACAGGTGTTGCCACCGCACGTCTTCGTAAACGTGGACAACATGAGCGATCTGGCTCAAGCCGAGCAGTTTTGCCCGGTGGCACCGATCATCACTGCCCGCGACGAAGCTCACGCACTGGAGTTGGCGAACCAGACTGAGTTTGGGCTCTCGTCTGCGGTATTCACCCAAGATGAAGGTCGAGGCTTACGCTTTGCTCAGCAAATCGAGGCCGGCATGACGCACATCAATGACATCTCGGTGAACGATGACCCGAACAATATGTTTGGCGGCGAGAAGAACAGTGGTATCGGACGATTCAACAGTGATTGGATCATTGCTGAGTTGACCAGTGATCACTGGGTTTCGACGCAGCACAAGCGTCGAACTTATCCGTTCTAACTTCGGCAGCAGAATCCTTTTGTGATAAATGCCCTGAGTTTTCGGGGAATTTTTTGATTAACCAATGATGGCGGGAAGACGCTCCTGGACCTTATGAGAGGAATGCTGGCGAGCACATAGTGCAGGCAGCGACCATGGACTGATGTTTAACGATCAGCCGCCTGATTCAATACCTATGCCAGGCCTACAAAAAGAACTGGCGTAGGTCTTGAATTGATATCAACGTCATAGCTTGGTCATCCCACATCAGTCCCAGCTCCATGTCGGATAAGACAGTCACTCCAAAATCGTAAGCGACCAATCCGCGAAGCGCTCCATTTGCCTTATCCGGAACGCTATCTCGGGTGAGATCCCGACCAGTTTCCAATAGTGCGTTGTCAATGCTAAACCTTCGTCCGCCATCGGCATTAGGCAGAGAGGTTTCACGCCATTTTTCAGGCCCAGTCAGTTCGATCTCTGCTCCGCACCACAGCTTTAAAGTGGTCAGTGAAACGTCTGTAGTGATAGTTCCGCAAAGTTGTCGCTTTCAGGCAAGGTTGTCTCGCTGGTGAAAGATCCGTACCAACCAAATGCATACAGTTGAATGGCATCGGAGCTGCCCGCTCCATCGCTCATAATTCAAACAATAGAGCTCATCATGAAAACACCCTTTGCAACCAAGTGCATTGCGCTAGCGCTACTCGCCGCTTCAACCCCGTCGGTTTTCGCTGTGACGCCGTCAGTCAACGAGCCAGCAGGTATCAACCTGGGTGGAACCAGCTTTTACGATGGCTTTGCCGGCCCACCTGGTTTAAGCCATCTGGTATATCTGAAGTACGATTCCGCCCAGTCATTCATCGGGGCCAACGGCAATCAAAACCCTGCCCTTGACGATCCGAAACTGACGGTTACTACTCTGCTAAACCAGCTCAGCTATTACTCACCGAACACTATCGGAATGGGCGCTCATCTGGGCTGGAGTCTGATTGTCCCCATTGTTTCGCTTGATGCTGACCTGGGGCCGGCAGGTGCGCAGCTCAAGGATAATAGTTCCGGGGTGGGGGATGTCGTTGCCGGGCCTCAGGTTCAATTTGACCCGATAGTCGATCAGCACGGCCGCCCGGTGTATGTCCAAAGATTTGCCATGGACATGATCTTGCCTACCGGGAAATACGACGAACATAAAGATTTCAACCCGGGCTCCAATTTTTACTCCATCAATCCCTACTGGGCTGCCACGTTAATGCCCGCACCCCGTTGGGAGGTGAGCTGGCGCCTTCACTATCTCTACAACTTCCGAAACGACAAGCCTGCCAGCAGTGCACCTCTCGATTACCTAGGGCAGTCAGTAGATGACACCCAAGCGGGGCAAGCGGCGTGGGCGAATTTTACCGCATCCTACGAAGTATTCCCCAAAGTCTCTGTGGGACTTAATGGCTATTACTTCAAACAAATCTCTGATGACCGTGTGAATGGTCACCGCCTGGAAGACTCGCGTGAACGGGTTCTTGGCCTCGGCCCAGGCGTATTCTGGAAGATCAGCGAAGGGCAGGGTTTTTGGTTCAACATTTATCACGAATCCGATGTTGAAAATCGAGCCAAGAACGAGTTCTCCGTGCAAGCACGTTTTGCTCACGCCCTTTGAAGTGTCTGAGGTATCGCGACCATGCAAGCAATCGAACAAGTGGACAGCAAGGGCACATTATTCTCGCTGTGTCTGATTATGGTGGTTTCACTGGGTACATTGCAGGTTCAGCCGATGCTTGGGGGGGCCTTTGTTGATCAACTCGGCCTCTCTTTGAATGAAATCGGGCCTGTCTTTGCCGCCGAGTTAATCGCTATGGCATTCGCCTGTGGCGCAAGCGCTATGCTGATGCCCCGCATCAATCGACAGCGTTACGCCCTCATAGCACTTGCGCTTCTAATCATTAGTAATATCGCGAGTTGCTATGCCAACCGCTTTGCTGAACTGGTGGCGCTGCGCCTTTGCGCGGGCCTCGGCGGAGGTGCGGCGATGGCTGTGGTATATGCCAGTGCGGCACTCAGGTCATCTAAGGATGCAACCTTCGCGGTCATTAATATCGGTAATCTGATTTGGGGTGTGATGCTGGTGTCCAGCATGCCGCTAGTCTTGGGGCATGGCGGGGTTTCTTCATGCTTTCTGTTGTTGGGTGTCGCAAGTGTCATTGCTGCTTTTGGTATTCGTCGAATCCCTGCGAGGTTCGTCGGGTCAGTGGAATGTAACCAGCAGCAGGTAGCCCGCTTAGGGCTGACTTCCATACTGCTTATCAGCCTGTTCGCGCTGCTGTTCTTTGGTCACTCTGCGCTGTGGGTCTATCAGGAACGCATTGGGAAAAGTATCGGGCTGGTACAGGAACAAATCGGCGCAATTTTGGGTGCCAGCGTGCTGGCAGGCGCCGTGGGCGCCGGGTTGGCGGGGCTGATCAAGCGGCGACTAGGCCTGTTGTTTCCTCAGCTGTTTGGATTTGGTACTGCACTCATCGCGACGCTGATGATGGTCTACGGTACGAGCGCCTTGTCTTTCGCCTTGACTGCAGGGCTGATCCACCTGGTCTGGTTCTTTTGCCTGCCTTATCTGTTGTCGATGGCCGCCGAACTAGACCCGAGTGGCCGATTGGCCGGCCTAGGCAATGCTGCAATTTTCGTCGGACAGGGATTGGGGCCGTTCGCTGCGGCTTTGGTGGTGGGCACTGGGGATTTTCGTGCTGTGGGGTGGCTGGCGGCGGGAGCGTATGTAGTTGCGCTGATCACGGCAATCACTGTGGTGGCGTCCTTCAATCGAGGACAAAGGCACCTGACACCCGCGGTGCCGGAAGGTGACTGCGCGTAGCAATCACCCGTGTGGCTGCACTTGAGCACTTTCAAGTGGACGCCTTACGTCAAAAACCGAATCGAAAAGCAAATTCATTTTTTATCTGGTTCAGCCTGCACGCTTTATCTGGACCGCGAAGTACATAATTAGAGGTATGTGATGACCACTCAATTTCCGCAAACTCCTGAATTCTCTGGTTCGCTTTATTACCCGAGTCGCGTCGAAGTAGACATTTTCGATCTGGAAATCGAGGGCACGCTGCCCGCGGTCATTAATGGGGCGTTTTATCAAGTTTCCCCGGACCCGCAATATCCACCAATGCTTGGTGAGGATATTTTTTTCAATGGCGATGGCGTGGTCAGTGCGTTCTTCTTTGAAAACGGACGTGTTTCGCTGCGCCGCCGATATGTAAAAACCGACCGTTTAATGGCGCAGCGGCGCGAAGGGCGTTCGCTCAACGGTATCTATCGCAACGTGCACACCAATGATCCTAAAGCGGCGAAGAACAACACTACAGCCAATACCACTGTGCTCATGTACAACGGCGTGCTTTTGGCCATGAAGGAGGACGCGCTTCCCTACGCCATGGACCCGACAACACTGGAGACTCTCGGTGTTCATGACTTTGATGGACAAATCAAAGCGCAGACATTCACGGCACACCCTAAGTTAGACCCGGTGACTGGCAACCTGTTGGCATTCAGCTATGAAGCCAAGGGCGATGGCTCGCCCGATCTGGCTTACTTTGAACTCGCCCCAGACGGCACGTTGCTACACGAAATATGGTTCCAGGCACCTTACGCCGCCATGGTTCATGACTTTGCCGTGACCGAGCACTATGTGGTGTTTCCCCTTATCCCGCTGACAGTTGACGTTGAGCGGATGAAGCGCGGTGGGCAGCACTTTGAATGGCAACCCGATCTTCCTCAACTTTTCGCGATCGTTCCGCGCGGGGGGGCCAGCAGTGAGGTTCGCTGGTTCAAGGGGCCGGCCAATGGTTTCCAGGGCCATACCCTCAATGCCTTTGAAGAGAACGGGTTGATTCAAGTCGATATGCCGGTTACCAGCGGCAATATCTTCTATTTTTTCCCCCAAGCAGACGGGTTCGTTCCGTCACCGGAAACACTGAACTCGCAGATGATGCGGTGGAGCTTCGACCTGAGCTCGCGCTCTGAAGAGGTAGAGCCCTATGCGCTGAGTGAATTTCGATGCGAATTCCCCCGTTGCGATGACCGTTATGTCGGTCGTCCCTATGAGCATGGCTTTGTGATTGCCTTCGATCCGCAAAGGCCTTACAACGAAGCAAGTGGCCCGATGCCCTTTCAGTTCTTTAACCTGCTGACTCATATCAACGTCCGTACCGGAGAGAGCGAGAGCTGGTTTGCTGGAGACAGCGAGTGCTTCCAAGAGCCCATTTTCGTGCCACGTTCTACCGATGCGCCCGAAGGCGATGGCTATGTTATGGCGTTGTTAAACCACATTGCGGAGCAGTCTACGGAGCTGGTAGTACTCGACAGCTTGAACATTGCAGATGGGCCCGTCGCACGGATCAAGCTCCCGCTGCGCATGCGCATGTCCTTGCATGGCTGCTGGTCCGCGACACGGTAGTAAGGCCAATCAACTACCGCTGCACAGGTACTGTGGATAGGGTGGGCAGTTCGTTTTGGAGTCCTACATTTCACTGAGGTTAAGATGAGGGAATAACCAATTTTTTCCGGTATAAACGGCCACCCATACATTAATGACAAGTGGCAGACGGGGCGGTCCAGTCTCCGACTGGACAACCGCGATCCATTCAGCGGGCTTCCACTACTTGAGTGACGCCAGTTTTGACGACAGCCCAACGCGCAGGGCGAAAAAACTCGACTCAGGGTCTTTCTCTATGGCCATTACGCCATGGGCTAGTACAGACACGTGCAATGTGTAACGTAGAGGATGGGAGGGCAGCAATACCCGTTGTAACAGTGGTAGGCTTGGGGGTAGGAAGCCCTCGGCTTCCCTACAAGAAGAGAAGGTCGCGTGATGAGTGCATTGTCCTGTGTAAGTACCGATCAGTTTGGAAGATCAGATCGACTGACGAAGTGGCAGGAGTTCATGAGTGTTCATGTAGGACGAACGCCGGAGTCCGTACGCCGCCTTGAGTCAACCAGCTTTCAGCCCTTGGATGGTGCTCCCTTTGCCGGACGTTTGGAGTACGGCGATCTGGGCGATTTGCACTTCTGCCGAATGGTGAGTACACCTCATCGATTTTCCCGTCGCCTCAACGCAGCAGTAACACCCAGTGAAGCTCCCTGGCTACTCATACTTCAGACACGAGGCATCAGCCATTTCAGCCAGGGAACTCGCTCCCATAGTGTGTCTGCAGACGAGCTCATGCTGATTGACAGCGGCAAGCCGTTTGAGGTGACAAGTCCCAATGGCTGTGAATACCTAATGCTGTTGTGTAATGGCCTAGTAGGGAATATTGCGATGCCGTCTGATCTTCACCTGAACAATCGGGCAGGTCTTGGAAAAATGTTGCATCATCTGATCACGGATGCTTATAACCATTACGCATTACTCAACGCCCGTTCATCCCATTCTATAGGGCAAAGTATTACGGCACTGGTCGAAAATCTGATAGAAAAAAGCGTCGCGGCCCCGAAGCTCGAACATGACTTCCGATACTTCAAGAAGCATCGGATCAAAAGCTTCATCGAAGACCGTTTGGCTGAGCCGGAATTGACTCTCGAGCAAATAGCCGCATCTGAAGGATGCTCGACGCGCACGCTCCATCGCCTTTTTGAAGATGAGCTGGGTTGCAGTCTGAGCGAATACATCTGGCAACGAAGGCTCACGCGCTGCGCGGAGGATCTTCGCAATCCTGACCGGTCTGATCAGTCGATTACTGATGTGGCATTGTCATGGGGATTTGTCAGCAGCTCTCATTTCAGTCGAGCGTTCAAGGCCTCGTTTGGAATGACTCCACGGTTGTTCCGTGAAACCAGTTGAACAGCGCTATCCAATACGCCCGACGAAAAGCTATTACTGCAGCATTCGACGCGTTCGCGATTGTTTCGCCATTCGTCTTTGGCTTGATCAATTGTAAGCGCTCCATGAACCCCGCACTCAAAGTTACCACCTGATCCCAGACGCGGTGCCCCGCATTTCTTTACCTGTGGTACATAAATAGCGCACCTACCATTTTGCTGGCATAAGAATGCCAATATCTGGCTATTTTAGGGGCACAAAAATGCCAAAGTTTGGCTTTTCAGTGGCACAAAAATGCCAAGGCCAAATATTTCAGGTGGCACAAAAGATGGGCCCTATTTCTATGGTATTTAAATGCCATTCAAATGCCACGAAAATGGAGAAGTACGCCTTATCTGTGCTCATGTGAGCCATTTTGGACCTGTACCGGGGGTAGGACTATTTTTGTACCGGGGGTTGTTGCCGCTGACCGAAAACTGACCCAGTAAAGGCTGTTGAGTCAGTTTTCAATCAGCGCCGACAGCTGAGCATTCTTCACGCTGATGATGTCGTCTACTTGCGCCAGCTCGAGTCATCGCCTGCCCATAGCTAAGCTGCGGTATGAAGTGGCGTGAACCGGTTCAATGATCGCTATGGTTCCAACCAGTCAGTATGAAGCTGCGGAAAACTCTCTTGCAGCCACTCAATAAAAACTTGAACTTGTGGCGCCAGATGCGTCCGGCTGGGGTACAGCAACGACACAGGGCGAGGGGCTGGCCGATAGGGTTTTAGAATTTCAACCAAACCGCGACTGTCTAAATGCTCGGCCACGGTAATCCCTGGCGCCTGGATTATTCCGAAGCCCGACACGCCGCACTGAACGTATGCATTCGATTCGGTGACGGTGATGCCGGCGTTACTCACAAACGCTCGATCCTGACCTTTTACCGAGAAATGCCAAGGCAATGTTCTGTTGCTCTGGCCGGACAAGAAGTTGACGCCTCGATGGGAGGCCAAGTCGTCGAGTGTCTCGGGTTCGCCATGCTTGTGCAGATACTCGGGCGCTGCACACGTCACCATGATTGCCATCGCGATAGGACGAGCGATCAAGGTCGAATCCGGTAGATCGCCGATACGCAACGCGCAATCGATGCCTTCACCAATCAGATCTACGGCCCGGTCAGTCACGCCCAGCGTCATGTTGATACCAGGGTAGGAGGTGGTGAATTCCTTAAGGCTTTTGATGAATTCCATTTGCGCGAAAGCGGTCGGGATATCGACGCGAAGTCGGCCTGTGAGCGTTGCTCCGGATCGGTCGAACATCGAGGTAGCAGCAGAAATATCCGCCAGGATTTCCTGTACTCGTTGATAGAACCTCTCGCCCTCGGCGGTGAGTGCCACCTTTCTCGTGGTGCGCTGGAACAGGCGCACGCCCAATGACGCCTCCAACTCCTGGATATACCGAGTGACCTGAGGTCGCCCGATGTCCAGCGATTCGGCGGCTTTGGTAAAGCTGCCGAGTTCGGCAAGCCTGGCGAACAGTCGCATTGATTGAAGCAATTCCATGACGCTTTCCTATGAACCCCGCCTGACTCACGAAGTTGAGCATGATTGTTGTCTGAGGATAGAACAATCATGTCTTTTTCCACGCATTTATTGCACACCATCAAAAGTGAAAAATGCACCCAAGGCAGAACCGGCTCTGGTTCGAGGCCATTGACGTGTATTTGGAGATTCGTAATGAAAGCCTGGTTATTGAAAGATTTTGGACTCGACAACCTGCAATTGGGAGAGATAGCGACCCCGCAACCCAAGGCTGGCGAGTTGCTGGTCAAGGTCGGTGCGGTCTCGCTCAACTTTCGCGACAAGGCCATCGTCGACGGCATCTACGAGCCGCACATGGTGCCCAAGCCACTGATCCCGGTAAGCGATGCCGCCGGCACAGTGGTCGCGGTCGGTGACAACGTCACGCGTTTCAAAGTGGGTGATCGCGTCAACTCGCATCTTTACTCACGTTGGCTGGATGGCGAGCCAGGGCCGAACGAACCCGATTACTGCTTCGGTTCGCCGTTGCCCGGCGGTTTGGCCGAATACATGATCATCCATGAAGACAGCGCCGTCGGTGCACCCGACAACATGAGCGACGAAGAGGCGGCAACACTCCCTATTGCTGCGCTCACGGCTTGGTATTCGCTGGTGGACTTTGGACAGATCCAGCCGGGACAGACCGTATTGGTTCAAGGCACCGGAGGTGTGTCGATATTTGCCGTGCAGATCGCGACTGCGCTTGGCGCGAAGGTAATCGCAACGTCGAGTAGCGACCAGAATCTGCAAACCGTGAAGGGGCTGGGGGCCGTGGCGGGCATCAACTACAGGACGACCCCGAACTGGGCAGATGAGGTGTTGAGGCTGACCGAAGGCAAAGGCGTGGATCTGCTGCTCGACGTAGCCGGTGGCAACGGAGTCAATCAATCGGTCGCAGCGACCAAGGCATCCGGGCGTATAGCGCAGATCGGCTTTTTGACGGGGCAAACCGTTGAACTCAACTTGATGCCACTCATTTTTCGCCAGACCACCATTCGCGGTATCGCCGTGGCGCCGCGCTCCTCGTTCGACCGGATGAATGCGTTCCTCAACCAACACAAGATCCGCCCTGTGGTCGATCAGGTGTTCCCGTTCGAAAAGCTCGAGAAGCTTATGAGCATCTTGCGAAAGGTGCGTTTGGAAAGGTTGTAATCAAAATCGCCTGAAACAGTTAAGGCGCCAATGTGGCGCCTTTTTTCCTGTCTCGGCAACGCCTCTACAGATCCCTAGCCCAAGTCTGGCTGACGAGGTCTTTTCCGAAACTGTGCACCTGTTCCTCTTCGACCAACTGAAAACCTGCCTTCTGATAAAGCTTTCGGGCTTCAGAAAGGACGCTGGTTGTCCAAAGGATCATGCTCTTGTATCCAGCGTGTCCTGCAAATCGGAGGCTCTCTTCGAGCAACCGATTACCGATGCCCATGCCCCGGGCACTTGCATCTACGTAGAGCATCCGCAATTTGGCGGTTGTCTCGTCATGCCTGACGACAAAGACCGAACCGATGACCTTGGCATCTTTTTCCGCGATCCAGCATCGCTCGCACGACTGATCGAATTCACGAAGGTATTTGGCGACTATTTCTGCCACCAGCGCTTCGAACTCCGAATTCCAGCCGTATTCGCGGGCATAGAGTTGAGCTTGCTGCTGAACGACAATCCCCATATCACCCGCTTTGGGATCGCGCAGGAGGTAGGAGGGATCTCTGTCGCCCAGTAGCGCCTGTATCCGCTTCATGGCGTGCGTCAGTTGCTTTTGCTGCGGCTCGGGCAGGACTTCAAGCATAGCCACGACTTCCTCACGAGCGGCTTGCTCAAGCGACGCCAGCACGTTACGACCAGGTTCGGTGAGCTGAATTTGAGAGGCGCGGGCATCGTTTGCCGCGTCGTGCGACAATCGGCGCCCAATTCCTAAAGCACGGCTCCGCGACCGTTGAGTCCTGGCTGACCAAGTGATTTTGGTTTGAGTACAAAAGGGCCCATTGAGGGCTCTTTTTTATAGGAAAAGATGGACTTAGGCTGTTAACACCTAAAGTTGTGTTTTTATGCGTAGACCTGCTGAAGTTCCATCGGCAGGCACGCCCACTTAAAGTCGGTTTGAGTTATTACTGAAATGCGAGGTTGAGGCGTGTTCGCGTCAGAGCTTGATCCACGTTGCTTTGATCTCGGTGTACTTGTCGAAGGCGTGGAGCGACTTGTCGCGACCGTTGCCTGACTGCTTGAAGCCCCCAAAAGGTGCGGTCATGTCGCCGCCGTCGTACTGGTTTATCCATACACTGCCCGAACGCAAAGCCTTAGCGACCCGGTGGGCCCTTGACAAGTTGCTAGTCCAAACCGCAGCTGCAAGTCCGTAGACAGTGTCGTTGGCGATGTGCACGGCCTCTTCGACGTCGTCGAAGGCGATGACCGAAAGCACCGGGCCGAAGATCTCTTCCCGCGCGATCTTCATCGTATTGTTAACTCCGTCGAAGATGGTCGGCTCGACATAAACGCCGCCCGTCTCTTCCAGAATGCGCTTGCCGCCTGCCACTAATTTGGCACCCTCGGATTGGCCAGCATGTATGTAGTCCAACACGGAGTTCAGATGCGAGGTATCCACCAAGGCGCCGACGTTGGTTGCAGGATCCAGAGGATTGCCCGGTTTCCATGCCTTGATCGCCTCGACCACCATGGGTACGAACTTATCCTTGATCGAACGCTCCACGAGCAGGCGAGAACCGGCGGTGCAGACCTCGCCCTGGTTGAAGGCAATGGCGCTGGCTGCAGCCTCGGCGGCAGCCAGCAGGTCAGGCGAGTCGGCGAAGACGATGTTCGGGCTCTTGCCACCGGCCTCCAGCCAGACGCGTTTCATATTCGATTCGCCGGCGTAGATCATCAGCTGCTTGGCGATCCGGGTGGAGCCAGTAAATACCAAAGTGTCGACGTCCATGTGCAGGGCCAAGGCCTTGCCGACGGTATGACCGAAGCCCGGCAGCACATTGAACACGCCGGCCGGAATGCCGGCCTCGATAGCCAATTGAGCCAGACGCAGTGCAGTCAGTGGCGACTTTTCAGACGGCTTGAGGATCACCGAGTTACCGGTGGCCAGCGCCGGGCCCAGCTTCCAACAGGACATCAGCAGCGGGAAGTTCCACGGCACGATGGCCGCGACCACGCCGATCGGTTCGCGGGTAATCAAGCCCAATTGGTCGTGGCTGGTGGCGGCCACTTCGTCGTAAATCTTGTCGATGGCTTCCCCGTTCCAACGGATCGCCCGCGAAGCGCCCGGAACATCGACGCTCAGCGAGTCGCCGATGGGCTTGCCCATGTCCAGAGTTTCCAGCAAGGCGAGTTCTTCACTGTGGGCTTCGATCAGGTCAGCGAAACGGATCATCACTTCCTTACGCTTGACCGGCGCCAAGCGCGACCACACGCCGGATTCGAAGGTGGCGCGAGCATTCTTCACTGCCAATTCGGCGTCGGCCAAGTCACAACTGGCCACCTTGCCCAGAAGGCGGCCATCGATCGGGCTGATGCAATCGAAGTTTTCACCGGACACAGCAGCGGTGTACTGACCGTTGATGAAGGCACGGGTTTCGATCTGCATGGTCTTGGCGCGTTGTTCCCAAACGGCAAGGGAAAGGGTCATGTTGCGTACTCCTGAAAATGGGCTGGATTGGCTTTAACGCTGCGCGGCGCGCTGGCGGCAGGCGGCGCCGAAGGCCTGGAAGATCGCCAGGTAGTTGGGGTGGCTGCGCACCTGCCATTCGGGATGAAATTGCACGCCGAGGGCAAAGGCTTGGGCATCGATCACCGACACTGCCTCGATCAGTCCGTCCGGCGCCAAGGCCTCGACGCGCAGTCGCTTGGCCAAGCGGTCGATGCCCTGGCCGTGGATCGAGTTGACCTGTATCCGGGCCGCCAGGCCCATGGCTTCAAGTAGCCCGCCGGGCTGTACCCGCAGCGCCTGACGCGCGGCGTATTGCACCTCCACCGGTTGGTCGGTGGGCTCGCGATGATCGACGTAGCGGCCGTCTTCGTGTACGCACTGATGCAGGGTGCCGCCCAGTGCTACATTGAGTTCCTGAAAACCACGACAGATCGCCAACAGCGGTACGCCGGCATGCAGTGCCGCGTGGATCAGCGGCAAGTTGCTGGCATCACGGGCCGGGTCGTGCAGGGTGCCAGTCGCACTGGGCTGGCCTTGGTAATGCTGTGGTTCGACGTTAGACGGAGAACCTGTGAGCAGGAGGCCGTCGATGCTCGCGAGTAGCGTCGGAATGTCGATTAGCTCGGCCAGAGCCGGTATTACCAACGGCAGGGCGCCTGCGCCCTGGACTACCGCCCTGACATACTTGTCGCCGACGATATGGAAGGAGTGCAGACCCAATTGTTTAGTGCATGCGCTGACAGCGACCAGGGGAATGCGGGACATCGTTGACCTCTTGAATCGGATGGCGGAACCGTACCAGGCCATTTGAGGCCGGCGGGTCGCACGGAGCAGGGGGCTTCAGCGGAGTTTTTCCAGCATCTGGTAGTACCACATGCCTGCCGCCAGCATCGGGTTGCCGAAGATGTCGCCGAGCGGCACCTTGATGTGTTTGCAGCTGGCGAAGGTATCGAAGCGACCAAGGCTACCGGTGATCGCTTCGGCCATGATCTCGCCCATGATATGGCTGGTGGCAATGCCGTGCCCCGAATAGCCCTGGCAGTACCAGACGTTGTCTGACAGCTTGCCGAGCTGGGGGATGCGATTGACCACGATGCCCATGGCGCAGCTCCACTGGTACTCGATTTCCACGCCCTTGAGCTGTGGGAAAGTACGTTCGATACAGGGGCGCAGTTCGCCGGCAATGTCTCGTGAGTCGCGTCCGGAGTAGTTGGCGCCGCCACCGAACAGCAGGCGGCCGTCGGCGGTCATTCGGTAGTAATCGAGGACAAAGCGACAGTCGTAGACTGCCAAATCTTGAGGGTTAAGTTGTCGGGCCAAGTCTCCCAAAGGCGCGGTGGTCACGATGCCGCCCATCGCCGGGAAGATCTTGCCCTTGAGCTGTTTGGGTTCCAGCGTGTGGTAGACATCACCGGCCAGCATCACCTGTTTGGCATTGACTCGACCCTGTGCTGTGATGACGGCTGGGCGGTCACCGTGGACAATCTCCAGCACTTCGGAGTGCTCAAAGATCTGCACACCGAGGCTCTCTGCGGCTCGTGCCTCGCCGATACATAGGTTGAGCGGGTGCAGGTGCAGGTTGCGATTGTTCTTTAGCGCGCCCAGATACTGATCGCTGGCTAGGTGGTTGCGCACTCCGGAGCGGTCTAGCAGGGTCACGCTGTCGCCCAGGCCGCGGCGTTGGGCCTCGTCATGGAAGCTACGTAGCTCGTCCATGTGGGCGGGTTTCATTGCCGCGTGCAGATGGCCGTGCTTGAGGTCGCAGTCGATGCCGTACTTGGCGACCCTGGACTCGATAATTTCCTGGCCGCGCCAGCGCAGACGCCAGATAAAATTGTCCACTTCCGTGCCGAGCGACTTGCGCATCTGCTTGCGCATCGCCTCGTCGCCGGACAGGCTGCTGGTGACTTGACCGCCATTGCGGCCGCTGGCCCCCCAACCGATCTTGTGGGTCTCGATTAGGGCAACTTTGAGGCCACGCTCGGCCAGTTCAATCGCACTGGCGACGCCTGTAAAACCGCCGCCGATGATGACAATGTCAACACTTACTTCACCCTGCAATGTGGGGTAATTGGTCTCATGCTTGAGGGTCGCGCTGTAGTACGTCTGCGTCCGCTCAGCGGCAGGGATGACGGCATTATTTCTGGCGGTCATGGCTTCGCTCCTATGTTGCGCCGCGACATGAGCCGCGGCGCTTTATCTGTGTGAACGGTCAATACAGGCTCAGACTTGGGCTAGGTACCAGCGCCAGTCTTGCTCGCCGACCTCAGCCATGAATTGACGGTATTCCGCCTGCTTGACCGCCAGGTACACCTTGAGGAAATCCTGACCCAAGGCATCGTGCGCCCAGCTGGAGCGTTCGAGGGCGCTGAGCGAGCTGAGCCAGTCGGTGGGCAGCAGAGTGGTGGCCTGGGCGTAGCCATTGCCTTCTACCGGTGCGCCGGGGTCGAGGCGTTGCTGGATACCGCGATGGCAGCCGGCAAGGATGGCCGCCGCCGCCAGATATGGGTTGGCATCGGCGCCACAGATGCGGTGTTCCACATGGCGGGTGTATGCCGGGCCACCTGGCACGCGCAGCGAGACGGTGCGGTTGTCTACACCCCAGGTAGGCGCCAGCGGTGCGTAGCTATTAGCCTGGAAGCGGCGATAGGAGTTGGCATTGGGGCAAAACAGTAAGAGCGAATCGAGCAGTGATTCGAGCATGCCACCCACCGCTTGGCGCAGAAGGGGCGTGCCGGCCTTGTCTTCGCTGGCGAACAAGTTGTTGCCTGCGGCATCGGCCAGGCTGACATGCATGTGCATTCCGGTTCCGGCAAGGTCATCAAAGGGCTTGGCCATAAAGCAGGCGCGCATACCATGGGCATGGGCAATGCCCTTGACCAGACGCTTATACCGCACAGCCTGATCCATGGCTTCCAGAGCAGGGCCGTGCTCCAGGGTGATCTCCACTTGGCCGGGGGCATATTCGGAAATCGCCGTGCGCACCGGAATACCCTGGGCCTTGCAGGCCGTATAGAGATCACCGAGGAACGGTTCGATTTGTTCCAGTTCGCGCAGTCCATAGACCTGCGTTTGCCGAGGTCGACCACCATCGGCGTCCAGGGCAGGTTGCGGGCGACCGTTGGTGTCGTTGCGGGCGTCGAGCAGGTAGAACTCCAGTTCGCACGCCATTACCGGGTGCAAACCGTCAGCCTCCAGTGCATCGATAATTCGCATCAGCAAATGCCGAGGATCCGCTACCGTGGCCGGCAGGCCTTCTTGCGGGTGCATGCTGACCTGCACGGCGGCGGTTGGCACCTTGCGCCACGGCAAGCGCACCAGGCTGCCAATCAGCGGGTAAGCGCGGCAGTCGATATCGCCCACATCCCAGACCAATCCGCTGTTCTCTACATCGTCGCCGCCCAAGGTCAGACCCAGGATGGTGCTGGGCAGCGGTCGACCGCTGCGGTACACGGCCAGCAGTTCTTCGCGATGCAACAGCTTTCCGCGAGGTACGCCATTGGCATCGAGGATGAACAGTTCGAAAAGCTCGATATCGGGGTTGTTTGCCAGAAATGCCTGGGCTTCAGTTTCGTGGGCGAATTGCATGGTGAGCCTCATTGGTGCTTTTTAACGCGCAGTGTATCCTGCGTGGTAATGCTTGATTGTTGTTTGCGTAAAAACTACCGGGTATTTATTGCGCAATCAACAAAATAATGCACTACAATTTGCTCATGCTGTGATCTGTTGCTTGTTTTTGTGCGCGCTATTGATTTTGTACGAGTGTGGTTCGCGCAAGAATCCCCTGGGATTCGCGGCCGGCCCCTAATAACCCGCACCTTAATCTGCTAGCCTTTGAGCCGTTTTCAACCTGGGGGATGTTCGTCGTGTTCAGAGCCGCGCACCCCTGCGTCAACCGATGGAAGCCTTGAACATGTCTATATCGACTCTCGATCCGCTGGACTTCGGAATCGTCCGTGAGCTTCAAGAAGATGGCCGTCGCGCCTACCGCGAAGTCGCGCGTAACCTCTCGGTGCCCGAAGCCACCATCCGTGTGCGGGTCAAGCGCTTGCAAGACCAGGGTATCCTGCAGATCCTGGCGTTCACCGACCCTTCCAAGCTGGGGCATGCCAAGCTGGCGTTGCTTTTCGTCAACGTGGAGCCGCAGGATCATGAGCGGGCGGTTGATACCTTGGGCCGCTGGCCGCAAGTCAGCTATCTGTCGACTACCATGGGTACCGCGGATATCTGTGTGCAGGTGCTCTGCAGTGACGACGATAGCCTGTGGGCGCTGCAGCAGCGCGTGCGCAGTCTCCCTGGTATTCGAGACGTACGTACCCTGCAGGAGGTGAAGGTGCACAAGATTCGGTTCACCCTGCCAGAGACTGAAAGAGATAGCTGATCGTTACCTCCCTGCGCCAGAGTCTTCCCCCTCCGTATCTCCCCCAAAACTCACCGACCAGACCGGTGAGTTAGCCTTAATGCGCAAAACACGGATTTTTTACGTTTTTTCTGCGCACCCCCCCCCTCAAATCTAGGCGCGCACAAGCGCCTTCTGCCGCTCGCCTTTCTCAAACATTCCTAGCGCCGCTCTAAACCGACGTTTTGACGGGAAGAGTCGCTTTTCATCAGATTTATGCTTTATGCGCAACGCGCGAAAAAAATAGATTTATGTTGCGCAATGCGCGGTTTGATGATTATTTATGTCTCACATGCGCACTGAAATGGCTTCGTGATCAGTATGCGCTGTGCTGAGCATCTATAAAAAAACAAGAGGTGACACGCCATGCAGCAATCCAATTCCGGCGCTAGGCTAGACGCGGTACTCGGTAGTACCGCAAAGGTGGCCCCCGTGTCTGACCAGAACCATGAGCTCAAGCGCAGCCTGACCTGGAAAGATGCGTTCTGGGTCACCAGCGGGGTTCCGGTGAGTGTGCTTTTCACTATCGGTGGGGTTGCCGCCTTTATCGGTCAGCCAGCCTGGTTTATATGGGTCATCGCGATGCTGATCGGCTTCGCGCAGTGCTTCACCTACGCGGAAATTTCCGGTCTCTACCCACACAAATCCGGCGGGGCCTCGGTCTACGGCGCGCTGGGCTGGGTGCGTTACAGCAAGTTTGTCGCGCCTGTTTCCGTGTGGTGCAACTGGCTCGCCTGGTCGCCGATGCTGGCGCTGGGCACCAGCCTGGCGGCGGGCTATATGCTCAGTTGCTTGTTCCCCGCCGACTCCGTGATCAATACCTGGCAGGTCACCTTGTTAGACCTTGGCTTTATCACTGCGGGCCTGACGCTACGGATCAACGCCACCTTTATCCTGGCGACGCTATTCCTGCTGATCACCTTCAAGATGCAACACAGTGGCGCTGCGGCTGCCGCGAAAATGCAGCGCATCCTCGGTATCGCCTCGCTCGCACCCTTGCTGGTGGTGTCGCTGGTGCCGATGATTACCGGCGATATGCCGTCGAGCAACTTCCTGCCATTACTGCCACTGAGCCACGATGCGTCCGGTGCTGCAGTCATGGGCAGTTGGAACGCGGCGGGCATCAGCTTGGCGATGGGTGCGATGTTCCTCGCTTGCTGGTCGACCTTCGCCTTCGAAACCGCCGTCTGCTACACCCGCGAGTTCAAGGATCCGCAGAAGGACACGTTCAAGGCAATTTTCGCTTCCGGTCTGTTGTGCCTGTTCATGTTTATTGCTGTGCCATTGGCCTTCCAAGGTGAGCTGGGTCTGTCCGGCATGCTCGCGCCGAGCATTGTCGATGGCTCCGGCGTAGGCGCGGCGATGGCCAAGTTTGTCGGTGGCGGCGCGGTGGTGTTCAACGTGATCATCGTGATGATGATGCTCTCGATCCTTCTGTTGGTGATGACCTCGATGATGGGTTCCTCGCGCACCCTTTATCAGGCTTCTGTGGACGGCTGGTTGCCCAAGTACCTGTCCCATGTCAACGAGCACGGTGCGCCGACGCGCGCAATGTGGACGGACTTGGTGTTCAACCTGGTGCTGCTGTTGATGTCGAACTACATGTCGGTGCTGGCGATCTCCAACGTCTGCTACATGATCTTCGTGTTTCTCAACCTGCAATCCGGCTGGATTCACCGGCTCGATCGCGCCGACTGGCCGCGCGCTTACAAGTGCTCCAGCTGGTTGCTGGGATTAGGTGCGCTGTGCGGTTTTGTCGACCTTGTATTCGTCGGTGCTGGTGCGAACTTCCTCGGCGAGAACACGTTGCGCAATGGCCTGATTGCTACGCTGCTGATCATCCCGGTGTTCATCTATCGCCACTACATTCAGGACAAGGGCCAGTTTCCTGAATCCATGCGTCGCGATATCGAACTCCCTCATGCCAGGGCCGGCATCCTGCCTTACCTGGCGCTAATCGCGGCGGTCGCGGTGGTGTGGATCTCCGCCAAGCTGACCGTTATCTAACACGCAAAAAACATTATCGGAGTTGTCGAGCTCTGGCTGTGCTACCCGCACAGTTCAAAGCCCACGGGCATCTGTGCGCCTGCGATAAGCAACAAGACGACTGATTTTAACCTTACTGCGAGTCAAATCGATGAACAGCCAAAACCCACTCAAGCTGCGGTGGCCAGCGACCAAATCCACCGGGGTTTCCCTGACGTTCGACGTCGATGCGGAGGCCGGTTTTCTCGGCGAAAGCCCGGCGTTTTCACGTCGTCTGACCAGTCTGTCCGAAGGGCGATTTGGGGTGACCCGTGGCGTACCGCGGATTCTTGAGCTGCTGCGCAGACACAAAATCCCTGCGACCTTCTTCGTGCCTGGCTACACCGCCGAACAGCATCCGCATCTGGTGGAAATGCTGCTCAGGGAAGGCCACGAGATTGGTCACCATGGCCATATGCACTTGCGCAGCGACAAGATCAGCGCCGAACAACAGGCCGAGGAAATTTACCAGGGCCTGGAAGCGCTAGCCCGGGCCGGCGCGCCAAAACCGGTCGGTTATCGCTCATCGTCCTGGGAGCTGACTCCGGAGACTTTCGAGCTGGTGCTGGCCAATGGGTTCATCTACGACTCCAGCTGCATGGGCGACGACCGTCCCTACTACGAAACCTGGAACGGCGCATCAATCCTCGAACTGCCGGTGCACTGGTCGCTGGATGACTACCCGATGTTTGGCTGGGGTATCGATAACGGCGGCAACTTCACCGCGCCACGCGCGCTGTTTGACAGCTGGCTGGCGGAGTACGAATCGGCCCGCCGCGATGGCCGCCATACCAGCTTCACCATGCATCCGGAAGTGATTGGCCGTGCCGCACGCTTCGAGCAACTGGAGCGTTTTGTCGAACGTATGGTCGACGACGGTGACGTCTGGTTCGCCCGTCTGGATGACGTCGCCCGTCAAGTGGCACCGCAACTGGAGTTGTTGAAATGACCTACGTTTTTCGCTCTATGCATACAGAGCCGACGGCCCGCGGCCGTGAGTTCGGCCAGCAACATGCACAGAAGATTCACGCATGCGTTGAGACCTATCAGGTCTTGTTCGACCGCGTCGCAACCCGCTCATTCGACTTGCGCGATCTCGGGGCTCGAGCCTTGGCGCAGATTGAGGCCTTCGCGCCGCCGCTGTACCAGGAGCTGCTCGGTATGGCCGAGGGCTCAGGCGTTGAAGTGGTCTATCTTGGCGCCATCAATGCACGCACCGAAATTCTCGCCTACCTGGGCGCGCAATTGCGTGGCGAGTGTTCCACCGTAGTCCGCATCGAACCGTTCAGCGGCAAACCAGTAGCGGTACAGACGTGGGATTGGTACGCCGAATTCGCCGACCTGTGGCTGACCTGGGAAATTCCGCATGCCGACGGGAGCCTGACCACCACGGTCACCGAGTTCGGCATTGTCGGCAAGGCCGGCGTCAACAGCCGTGGCCTGGGTGTGCACTTCAACATCTTGCACCACGAGCGCGACGGTAAAGAGATTGGCGTGCCGGTGCATGTGGCCTCGCGCTGGATGCTGGACAGCTGTAACGACATCAACCAGGCCCTGCAACTGCTGGGTTCGGCCAAGGTATCAGCTTCAAGCTCGCTCACCCTGATCGCTGTAGTGGACAACTCCAGCGCGGCAGTTTCAGTTGAGTTGCACCCCGGCGGCCCCGGACTGGTGTTCCCAGATGCCAACGGCCTGCTGGTGCATACCAACCACTTTCTCTCAAGCCCCGCCCGTGAAGGCGACACCGAGCCCCGCGGGTTCCCCGACACCCTGGTGCGCTACGACCTGCTGACCCGCCGCCTGGTTAACCGTCAGGGCTTGACCGCGCAACACGTGCTCGCGGCAATGAACAGCCATCTGGGCAGCATCAGTGCGGTTTGCTGCCATCCGATTCCTGGCCAGCCAATCGCCGGCCAGTACGCCACCTTGGTCAGCCTCGTTATCGACGTTGCCAGCGGCACCCTGACAGCTCTGCCGGGCGGCCCTTGTGGTCATCCCCAGTGGCTGGCTCACGACTGAACACCTTCTACCCCTAGAACAACAAAAGGAGACACCCCATGCTCAAGCTCAAACGCCTCGACAATATGGACATTCTCACCAACGACGTGCAGCGCTTGGTGGACTTCTACCACGGTACCCTCGGCCTTGGCTTCTTCCTGCCTTACGTGGCCGAAGAGCGTTGGGCCGCCATCGAAATGGGCAACGTCACCCTGTACCTCTTCCACACCACCGACTCGACGCCGGTTGAGCGCCGCACGGCTGTAAACCTGGAAGACAAGCAGGGCTTCGATTCCTTCGCCTTCGAGGTGGAGAACCTGGACGACGCCATCGCTTACCTCGACGGCAAAGTCCAGTGGGTGACGGCCAAGCCCATTGAGTGGCAGCACCCCAACGGCACCCACTACCGCTACCGCCCAATGTTCGACCCGGACGGCAACATGTTCTACATCACCCAGCCACACAAGACCGTCTGAGTCAGGAGCCCACCCATGTCCAATTCCCAGAAGAGCCTGGCTTGCCAGGCGCCCGACTCGGTTCTGAGTCTCTCGCCCGATGCGCAGAAATTGAGTGGCCGGGTCGCTCTGATCACCGGCGCAGGTCGTGGTGCCGGCCGTGCCCATGCGCGCCTGCTGGCGGCCCGTGGCGCAGCGGTGGCGATCATCGATATCGATGGCGACGTTGCTCGTGCTACGGCGGCGGATATTGTCGAGGAGGGTGGCCGAGCCATCGCCTTGGCAGCCGACATCACTGATCGTGTCCTGGCTGAGCGCTGCGTGGCGCAGGTCGCCGAACAACTGGGTGGCCTCGATATTCTGGTGCACAACGCCGGGCTGATCTATTCGATGACTGGTCTTGAGCAGACCGACGACGCCAACTTCGACCGTCTTCTGGCGATCAACGTGCACGCGCCGCTGTACCTGACCCGCGCGGCTCTGCCATACCTGCGTAAGAGCCACGCCCCACGAGTGATCTTCATCAACTCGCAGTGGGGTCAAGTTCCAGACGGCCATTCCTACGGCTACATGGTCAGCAAGGCCGCCCAGCTCGGTCTGATGAAAACCCTGTCCAAGGAGTTCGTCAGCGAAGGCATCCTGGTCAATGCCATTACCCCTGGCGCCATCCTTACCCGCATGTTGCCGGATGAGTACATCGAACCGGAGAAAGCCAACATCCCTCTGGGGCGCCTGGTGCATCCGGAAGAAATCGCCGCCGCCGTTGCGTTCCTGGCCTCCGACGAGGCTGCGTTTATTGCCGGCCAAGTGCTGCCGGTGAACGGTGGCGCGCTGTTGGTTGGCATTTAAACAATAAGAAATCCTGTGAGGAAAAATCCATGACTATCCAAATTACTCAACGTCAGCGCGCGGAACATGCCATGCGCCACCAATGGTTCCCGGTCGCCCGTTCGATGGATCTTGAAAAGCCGCAGTCGGCCACCCTGCTGGGCGAGAAGCTGGTGGTGTACCGCACTGAGTCCGGCCAGGCAGTTGTTCAAGCCGCACGTTGCCCGCACCGGGGCGCTGACCTTTCCTTGGGGGAAGTGCATGGCGAGAGCATTGCCTGCCCCTACCATGGCTGGCAGTACTCCGGGCAATCCGGAAAGTGCAGTCACATTCCATCACTGGAGGATCAGTGCAAGATCCCCAACGGGGCGTCCGTCCACACCTACGCTTGCCAGGAACGTTACGGGCATGTCTGGACGTCCCTGGAACAGCCGCTGTTCGATCTTTATGACCTGCCTGAATGGCGGGAGATGAACCTGGAATGGTTAGCCGCCGAACCGCTCGATTCTCCGACAGGCGTCGCGGTGGCTATCGAAAACTTTGGTGACGTGGCGCATTTCGCCTACATCCATCGCGGGATGATGGGCCATGTAAACCCTATCGTTGAACCGCTCAAAGTGCGCCGCGAAGGCTTGGACGTCTGGATGGATCGGCCTCTGCAGTCCTGCGAAGGCGAGTGGGCCAATGATGGTGATTGCATGATGGGCTACCACATCGTTGCACCGGGGCTGGTTGCAATCAACTACGACTATGAGCGACTAGGCAAGCGCGTGGTTGCCGGTTTCCCGTGCCCTGAAACCTATGAGCACGTGAAGATTTTCTGGGGGGTTGCCAACGACCGAGATTACAAGGGGGGCGACTTGCAGGAATGCTTGCGTGTCGAAGAGTTGCTCTATCTGGAGGATCTGCCGGTGGCGGCAACCATCACTCCGCGTGAAATCGACTGGGACGCGACGGTCGTCGAGCATTCGGTGCCTTCAGACCTGTACACCCTGAACTACCGCCGAGCCTTCCGCGAATTCATCGAGCGCGCTCACCAGATGCCGGTACGTCTGGTAGACGAGCAACGGGTGTCGTCGTGAGTGCCCAGGGAGCGCAGTTCGAGGTACAGATCACCTGCATGCGGCTGGAAGCCGAAGGTGTGATGTCTCTTGAACTGCAGGCTACCGATGGCGCGCCGTTGCCGGAATGGACACCGGGCGCGCATATCGACCTGTTGCTGCCCTCCGGCCTGGTGCGTCAGTACTCGCTGTGCGGCGATCCTCTGGATCGCCAGCGCCTGCGTATTGGCGTGCTGCTGGAAAGCAAAGGGCGCGGCGGCTCGCAGGAAGTCCACGGCCGACTGCAGGTTGGCCAGAAGCTGGCCATCCGTGGCCCGCGCAATGCCTTTGCCTTGCAGCCCGACCAGTCGTACCTGTTCGTTGCCGGTGGGATCGGCATTACGCCGATCCTGTCCATGGCTCGGGCGGCGCAACGCGCTGGCGCGCAATGGCAACTGCTTTACGGCGGTCGCACACGGCGCTCCATGGCCTTTGTCCAGGAGCTGCAAGCGCTAGGGCAGGGCAGGGTGGAGATCCTGCCGACCGACGAGGTCGGTCTGCTCGACCTGGACGCCATTGTCGCCGCTGCCGCTGCTGGCCAGCATATCTACAGCTGCGGCCCGGCAGTGCTGCTCGATGCCTTGAGCGCGCGCCTTGCCGAAGCCGGTCTGAGCGAGCGCTTGCACCTAGAGCGTTTCGCGCCGGTGGCACCGGCGCCGGGAGCGGCCACGGGGGAAACCCTGAAGGTGATCCTGGCACGCAGTGGCGCCGAGGTCGACGTACCGTCTGGCTGCTCGATCATGGGCGCTCTACGGGCCGCCGGGCATCAGATCGCCTCTTCCTGTGAGCAGGGGATCTGCGGCATGTGCGAGACCCGGGTGCTGGACGGCACACCGGATCACCGTGACTCGCTACTGACCGAGGGTGAACGTGCACGCGGCAACGTGATGATGCTCTGCGTTTCGCGTGCACTGACCCCCACCCTGACCCTCGACCTGTAACCGGCCGCGGCCGTGTGCACAACCCGCAATAGGAGCAAGTAAAAATGGCCACTGAACAAAGGGCCTTGCAGGTGACGATCGTGGCCACCGTGCTGCTGGCCAGCACGGGGATCGCCTTCGGCCTTTATGCAGGCTCGCAGTCGATTGTCTTCGACGGTTTGTTCAACGCCATCGACTCAGCAATGGCTGGGCTTTCCTTGTTGGTTTCCCGCTTGTTGCTTAAACAGCCCGGGCGGCACTTCCAACGGGGCTACTGGCATATCGAGCCAATGGTGCTGGCGCTCTATGGCAGCGTGCTGGTGATCCTCTGTGTTTATGCCCTGATCAACTCGATTGACGGTTTGATGCGTGGTGGGCAGGAGCTGGCCTTTGACGAAGTAATTGTCTATGCGTTGGTGACGGCGCTGGGCTCCGGGCTGATGTACGGCTACTTGCGCCGTTGCAATCGCCGGCTGCGTTCCGAATTGATCCAGATCGATCTGCACAGCTGGTTGATGTCGACCGCTATCAGTCTGGCGCTGCTGCTCGCATTCAGCACCGGTTATTTGCTGCAGGGCAGCCAATATGAGGCACTGACGCCTTATATCGACCCGCTAATTCTGGCGTTTCTGACCCTGGGATTGATTCCGGCACCGTGCCACACAGTGTGGAAAGCGACCAAGCAAATCCTGCGCATCACTCCGACCAAACTGGACGGCGAGATCGCCGGACTGATGGCACGGATGAGCCAGCGCTACGGCTTCGAGAGTTTTTCCCACTGTGTCAGCCAGATCGGCCGGGGACTGTTTGTCGAGATCCATATCCTACTGCCAGCGGCGATGAACCACTGGCCGGTTAGCGATCTTGACGACGTACGCGCAGAAATCGCCGCCGCCATCGGAAGCGAAGGCCCTAACCGCTGGCTGGCGATCGGCTTTACCCGTGACAAGCGCTGGCTATGAAAAGTAACGGCGCTCACTCGCAAGCGCCGCCTTGAGTACCGTCGGCTCAGCCGCCCAGTTTCAGTCCGCATAGTTCGACTTGACCGGCATTGCGGGTAGTTGCTCGCGGCTGCGTGTTTGCCGGCAGCCAACCTTCTTCGGAAGGAGAAAAACAGGCGCGTCGCAGGGGGATACAGTGCCGCGCCGGACACATGCCATTTACAACAAAAATAACAACGGAGACACCGATGAAACGCATGATGACACTCGGCGTGGTCAGCATCGTCCTGGCGCCTTGGACGGCGACCCAGGCCATTACCCTTAATGATGATTTCAGTCTGGCGCTGGAGGCCGGCCTGTTTAGCGACTACCGTTCGCGCGGCATTTCGCAGACCCAGGGCGACCCGGCCGTCCAAGGCTCTGCCACTCTCTCGCACTCCAGTGGGTTGTATGTTGGCGCGTGGAGTTCCAACGTCGATTTCGGCAACGGCAGCAAGACCCATCAGGAGCTGGACTATTACGCCGGATACTTCTGGCAGGTCACTGATAACATCGCCCTGGACGTGGGGTACTTCGACTACAACTACCCGAAGCAGAGCGGCCTCAACTACAGCGAGTACTTCGCCAAACTAAACCTCTATGACCTCCGCCTGGGCGCCTACTACTCCGACGATATCGCGGGCGACCAGAGCATGCTCTACAGCTACCTCGGTTACGCCAAAGTGTTGCCCTACGAGATAGGCCTAGACCTACGCTATGGTCTGGCCGACTACAAGGATCCGGTGTGGGTTTCCAGCAACGGCAGCGCCCGCGACAGCTATCGAGAGTGGGAGGCCAAGCTGAGCAAGAAGGCCTTCGCCCTGAACTGGTCGCTGAGCTATATCGACACCGACTTGTCCAAGGCCGAATGCGCCAGTTACATGGGCTTCGATGATGTCTGCTCGGCCACCCTGGTGGCAGCTGTCAGCAAATCTTTCTAAGTACATTGGTGCGCTGCCGTTGGGCAGCGCGCTCGGGAGCGAGTGCCATGTGGTTTTCCAATGCAGACACGAAACTGGCGACTGAACTGTCGGCGTTGATTGGCGCGCTGCTGGGAGGGCAGCCCGTGGATCTGGGCGCCATCACCGTCCTGTCCAAGCAGCCGCAATTGCGCCAGGCTTTCGAACAACTGAGGCAGTATTTAACGCGATGCAAGTCAACGCAGGCCGCCCAAATCGAACGCGGTAGCGCCGAGCAAGTGACTGTCTTAGGCTTTCAGTTGGAGCAAAGCAACGGTGAGCAGTTTCGCCTGCAGCAATTACTGACGGATGCTGAGCAGCGGTTGGCAAGCCAACAGGCACGTTTGGTTGAGTGGGAGCAGGAGCATCAAGTCTGGGAGCTGACCCGACAGAACCTCACCGAAGGTTGCTGGGAGCTGCTGGTCATCAACGGCGACCCGGAGCATCCGCAAAGTCAGATGCGCTGGACTGACCAGTTCCTCGCTCTTCTAGGCTACAGCCGCCAGGAGCTTCCGGATGGTTGGGACAGCTACAACCGCATTGCCCATCCCGATGATATCAAGCATGTCATGCGTAATTTTGATGAGCTGATGCGTAGCCGCGACAGCCACTTGGCGTACGTGGTCGAGTACCGTATGCGCCACAAGATTCGTGGCGACATTTGGTTTCGCGAACGCGGCCGTTGCCTGCGTAACGAGCAGGGAGTGCTCCAAAGGGTAATCGGAGCAGTGCGTGATATCAGTGATGAAAAGCAGGCAGAAGCGGCGCGTGATCGGGAGCTAGCAGCCATTCAAGCCACCTACGAGCAGATCGCTCAAGTGGTTGGCGTAATCAAGGCAATCGCTGAGCAAACAAACCTGCTGGCCCTCAATGCGGCAATCGAAGCGGCCCGGGCCGGCGACGTGGGTCGGGGCTTCTCAGTGGTTGCTGACGAGGTGAAGAACCTGGCTCGGCGTACCCGCGATGCCACTCATGAGATCCAGGAGATGCTCAAGAGGCATTGATGGGCGGATACTATTGCGCCCAAGGAGCCTGCGTTCGACATTGTGATTCCGACGCTATTGAGTCTTGGCTGACCAAGTGATTTTGGTTTGAGTGCAAGAAAGGGCCCGGTAGGGCCCTTTCTTGCACGTGTTAATGGGGCGCAATGCGCCTCACACAATTAGAAAATATCAATAGGAAGCTCAGTAATCAGCCGTATCTCGTCAATATCGACGTACCTGTAACCAGTCGTTGCACGATGGGTCGCCTGCCTAAGTCGGAAAGATAATCCGTTAGCGGGGCCAGACTGGATTACGTACCGTATGTCAAAATCCCTTTCCCAGTGCTTGTTGTCTTTGTCAGGGTCGTACACATAGCGCGCGGTGTAAAAAGGGTTATTACTGTGAGAGTTATCCATATTGTCGCCCCTTACATACCGAGCCATCATTGTTAGGCCAGGAATACCGAAGGCGGCGAAATTCAAATCGTAACGTAGTTGCCAGGATCGCTCGTTAGCTTCACTGAACGTAGCATACTGCACCGCGTTTCCGATCGTGACCGTTCCACCCATAGTGCCGAAGCCGATCCAATCCAAGGGCTCGTCGCCGTTGATCTGCTGATGAATTAGGGAAACGGTATGAGCACCGGAAGTGTAGGCGCTGGAGAGTGACCAAGATGTATTGTTTATGGGGCCGGCTAGACTCTTACCATAATTCAGAGTTCTGTACACGTTAATGTCGAAGTTCAGTCTCCTTCCTTGGTCGATAGGATAGGTATATTTAGCGCTTCCGTAATATTGATGCCAGGCATCTTCAAGTTGCCCCGCGTATAGGCTTAAAGATATGCCGTTGTTTTGATATCTTCCACCTATGAAGCTTGCAGAGTCGTATGTAATAGCTTTTCCGTTTCGTTTTAGTGCGTAGTCGGTAGTGAACCGATCATTTTCATTGCTGGAATCAACTCCAGTTTGCCGAGTGAAATGGCCAGATTCTAACGAAAAATTATCAAATTCGTTGACGTTGAGTTGAAGGCCTGTCGCTAAGCTAGGAAATAGTCGAACGGTGTTTACGGCTAGCACTGGCGTCATAGGCATCTGCTGGCCGTATTTCAACGTGCTTTTGGATAATCGTGCCTTTAAAGCTCCACCAGTTCGAGAGTAGGAGTCATCAGGTTTTCCGTCGCTACCATATGGCAGTAGACGCAAACCTGTTGTTCCACCTCCGCTATTCAGCTTAAGACCTAGAGCGCCTTGCGCATCTATGCCGAACCCCAGTAAGCCGGGTGTGAAACCGGACTGATAGTCCAACATGAAACCTTGGGCCCATTCTTCGGCATACCCGTTCCTGTCAGCAGGCGGTTTCGTTGCATTTGTGCCCGCTGAGTTCGAATTGCCGTGGCGGAAATCCCTATAAAAGAAGAAGTTTTTATTTGTGAGTGTGAGCTTTCCGCTATCAATGAGGTGGTTGCTGAGCTGTTGATCCGCCTCAGAAGTTTCTGCAGCGGTCAGGCAAAATGCACCCGTCAAGAATAGAGCGTGACGATACATATTGTGTACCTTCCTTAATTGTTTTTGTGTGGAAAGGTAATGCTGAGATGGTGTTTTTTATTGAGTGCCGTGGATTGTTATAGTTTTGTCCTGTGCTACCTCAAGATGTATTTTCTTCGTGATAGCTCTGATGGAGCAGATCTAAAGTGAGTTGAGCTGGTGTTCAAATTAACTCCTGCATACTAGGTGTGCAGTTAATATATTTAATGAGGGCAGGGTGGCCAAGCGAGTGGTTTTTACACGCAGCCATCGATTAATTTATATTAAAATCATCCTTGTCCTTGGCAGGGCTACCACCAAGGACAGTAAGTAAGGAGCTGATTAAAATGATCGAGGTAGGCCGAGCCAACGCTCTCCGAGCAAGTTCGCGAGCATATCGTCGGTCAACGGGGCGAACGAATACAGGCGAATGTCGCGATAGTAACGTTGCATTGGATACTCGAGGTCGAACCCAGCTCCTCCCATGGTTTCCATTCCTGTTCGCACAGCCTCATTTGCCGCCTTACTCGCAGCGAGCTTGGCGATAGCGCTCGACACTTCAATATTGGCCTGGCCCTGTTCCTCTGCGATCGCCGCCATCTGGGTGGTGAGCCAAGCTTGTTCCAGCGCCACTCCAGCATGCACCAAGCGATGTTGAACGGATTGGAACTGACCGATGGGACGGCCAAACGCCTGTCGGTCTCGAGCATACTCAACTGCGAGCTGTTGAGCGCCGCGGCCGATGCCCGTTGCTACCGCTGCGGCGTTCAGACGCTCTGAATTAAGGGTGCTCAAGACTTGAATGAAGCCTTGGTCGACCTCTCCCAGCACCGCGTCATCGGAGAGAGCCACGTCGTCGAATGCAACGGAACAGGTGTCATAACTATTAATCGCGAAGGTGTTGATTTCAGAGGCCGATACACCAGGAGTAGGCTTGTCGACGAGGAACATCGTCACTCCCCGCGAACGATGCTCACTGGTGCGAGCGAGCACTATCAATAGATCGGCGTGCATTGCACCGCTGATCCAGTATTTGCTGCCGGTCAATCGCCAGCCATTATCGGCACGACGAGCTTTGGTGCGCATCGCTTGAAGAATGTCTGTGCCACCACTTTCCTCTGTCAGGCAAAACGAGGCCTTGATGGCACCTGCGCACAGTTTTGAAAGGTATTTGTCCTGTTGGGCGGGAGTGCCGTACTGACGAAGTAGCCTTGTCGCCATGAACTGAACGACACCAAAAACGGCCATCGATGTGGCCATCCGGCCCAAGGCCTCGAGTGTTAGTACCTGGAGTTTTGGGGTTCCACCAGCGCCCCCAAACTCCTCCTCAATCCCGACTCCCCATACCCCCAGTTCTGCCAAGGCCTTATGTAAACCGAAATCAAACTGCTTCTGGTTATCCATTTTTTGTACATGGTCTACCGGAGAAACACGTTTAACGGTTCCTTCGACAGCTTCGCAATAAAGTCGCTCTTCATCGGACATGGGTAACAGCATTATTCATCTCCTGACTTTTCTTTTTGTAGGTTTTGTAGCCCCAAGTGGCGATGACACCTGGGATGGCAGGTAAGGTGGTGGCTTATTCGGGCTTGCCGACGGTCAGCGCATGTTTCGGCATCATCGTTAGCATGGCGACAGCTGCAACAACCATGATCAAACTGATCGCGTACATACCTGCGTGATCTTTGCCGGTTACCTCGCGAGCCAAGCCGATGATTGATGGCGCAGCAAATCCGCAAAGAGAGCCTAAGGAGCTCACCAATGCGATCCCTGCTGGTGCGCTTTTTCCTTTTAGGTAGGTGGCCGGGATTGCCCAACAAACAATTATCGCCCCGCTGAAGCCAAATGCTGCCCCGCTGAGTAGCGCTATTGACAAGCCCAGAGAGTCGGAGAGTGTCGACAGTGAAAGCATGGCAGCGCCAAAGAGGACACTGATGCAGTAATGAAGGCGTCTTTCCCGACGTAGGTCAGAGCTACGTCCAACGAGAATCATGCCAAGTGCAGCACAACTGAACGGAATCATGGCGTAGAGGGAGATGTGCGTGATGCTGGCTACACCGAGTTTTTGGATCATCGACGGTAGCCAAAAATTGAACGCATAGGTACCGAGGGCGGAGCTGAAATAGAGAAATGCGAGCACGTAGACACGGGGATCTACGAGGGCACTGAAGATTGCTTCACCACTGTGCGCATTGCCAGCTTCGGGATTTTGGGTAGCCTTATCACGAGTCATGAGGTCATGATGCAGTGCTTTTTCCTCTTCACTCAGCCAGGCTGCTTGCTCGGGCCGATCACACAAGAGTACGAAGCAGGCCACACCGATGAAAATGATCGGTAGTGCTTCCAGAAGAAATAGCCAGCGCCAACCAGCCATGCCAGCGACACCGTTCATTCCTTCCATGATCAGGCCTGAAATCGGGCCGCCCAGGATAGGCGCAACGAGAGTCGCAAGAAGCAGGGTGCCGGTTACCCGACCGCGTAGATAGCTGGGAAACCAAAAACTGAGATAGAGGATGACTCCAGGGAAGAAGCCAGCCTCGAAGATCCCAAGAAGCAGTCGTATCAGGTAGAGCTGTTGGGCCGTTGAAACCAACATCGTGGCAGCAGAAGCAAGACCCCAAAGAACCATGATTCGGGTCATGGTCTTGCGAGCGCCAATCTTGTCCAGCAGCAAATTACTGGGGATCTCAAACAGGGCATAACCAATAAAAAACACACCGGCGGCAAGCCCGTATTGGCTTTCCGTGATACCAAGATCCGGTAGCATTTGAAGCTTCGCATAACCGATGTTGACCCGATCGAGGAAGGCGAATACATACGCCACAAATATCAAGGGTAGAACGCGCAATGCTATTTTCTTGAACAGGATTCTGTTAGTGCTGGATGCGTCTGCGAGGCTCCAGTTGGAAGCATCTATCGTCGATTTCATGGTGAGTCCAGTTTTGTTATTGTGCGGACTTCGAATGAAAGGCGCGCGTGGACGCCTTTCACCATTTAGGGTTACTCAGCTTTAATGGAGTTTCTCAGTATTCCAATTCCCTCGACTTCTACTTCAATGACATCTCCAGATTGCATCCACAATGGAGGGGTTCTGAATGCGCCTACGCCGCCCGGTGTTCCAGTAGCAATTACGTCTCCTGGGAGCAGTTCTGTGAATGTAGAGATGTACTCAATCAGATCCGGGATTTTGAAGAGCAGGTCGTCAATCCCTTCACGTTGAACGACCTCCCCGTTCAGTCGCGTTTCGAGCACGAGAGCATCGACGTTGGCGATTTCATCCTGTGTGACTATCCACGGCCCAAAACTACCGCTGCCTACAAAATTCTTGCCGGCAGTGAATTGCAGAGTGTGGCGTTGCCAGTCACGAATCGACCCGTCGTTGAATAGGCTGTAGCCTGCAACATGGGACATGGCATTGTGTTTTGAGATATGCCTTCCAGGTTTGCCTATCACCACAGCCAACTCGCCTTCGAAGTCGAAGTTAGTAGACGTTCTCGGCAAGATCATTGGTCGTTCATGACCGACCTGAGCACTTGCGAAACGGGTGAACAGCGTTGGATGCTTCGGCGTTTCCCGACCTGTCTCAATAATGTGCTTCAGGTAGTTGAGACCCACGCACAGCACTTTGTCTGGATTGGGTATCACCGGCAGCCATTCGACTTCTTGAGTGCTCAGCCGCGGCGCGATGGTGAGCTTGGCGAGATCTGCCAAGCCGTCATCGGACGCTAGAACGGAGCGTAAATCGACATATTTGTGATCCAACACGGCGCCGGCGTCCAATACAGTATCGCCATCAACGACACCATATGACCGGCGTCCATCGTGGATGAAGGATGCAATCTTCATGTGTAGTCTCTCTGGCTCACTCGAGGATGATCAGGACATGGCCATCGTCGACATTGTCGTTCTCGGCCACTTTGATTTCTTTGACTATGCCAGCGTCGTCCGCTTCAACTGGAATCTCCATTTTCATGGACTCCATGATGATTACCTCGTCACCGAAATTGATCTCCTGGCCGACCTGGACGTTGATCTTCCAAATGTTGCCGGCCATAGGCGCTTTGATTTCGCTCATCAGTCTCTCCTTTCTTGTTTTATGGCGTTAAACCGGGTAGATCCCGTTGCGGCGATCGATGCGGGGAATCACGCGACGGCTGTAAAGCGTGAAGCGTTGAATCAGCTCCTCGCGAAGTTCGTCGGGGTCTACCACAGCCTCGAAGGAGAACTGGTCTGCTGGGTCGAAAGCGTTGATGTCCTTGGAGTACTCTTTTTGTTTCTCGTCGATAAAGGCGGCACGGGCCTCACCCTCGAGGGTTTGGATTTCATTGAAGTGGATAGCGTTGATCGCGGCGTCTGGGCCCATCAGGGCGGGCATTGCACCTGGAAGGGCAAGTTGCGCATCTGGCTGTGTTGGAGCACCCGACATACCCAGGTAACCGCCGCCATAGCCTTTGCGTACCATCACGGAGATACGTGGAACCTTCGCTTCGCAGACTGCATGCAGGAGCTTGGCGCCATGACGAATAATCCCTGCTTTCTCTACAGCGCTGCCGATCATGTAGCCGCTGATATCCTGAAGGAACAGCAATGGAATATTGAAGGCGTTGCAGGCCCAGATAAAGCGGGTTGCCTTGTCGGCACTGTCGTTGAACAGCACACCGCCTTTGTTCTTTGAGTTGTTTGCTACGATCCCGACTGGACGGCCACCGAGATAGGCGAAAGCGGTGTAAGCCTCTTTGGCGAAAAGTGCCTTCACTTCAAAGATAGAACCCTCATCGACAAGAGCTTCGACGAGCTCTTTTACATCGAACGGACGGTTTTGGTCGGCCGGAACAATCTCAGTGAGGGAGCGCTTGGAGCCGGGCATCTTCGACTCCCGAAGAGGAGGCAACTGACTGTTGTGGCTCGGGAAGAATCGTAGGTAGTCGGCGGCAGCTTTCAGCGCTTCCTCTTCAGTTTGTGCCAAGTAGTCGCCCAGACCGCTCACGGCGCAATGCATGCGGGCACCGCCCATTTGCTCTTCCGTGACTTTCTCACCGATCGCCATTTCGGCGAGTCTAGGTGAGCCGAGATAGGCAGTCGCTTTCTTGTCTACCATGATGACCAAGTCACACAGGGCAGGGACATAGGCTGAGCCTGCAGGAGACGGGCCGAACATGACGCAGACCTGCGGGACAACTCCAGAAATCTGCACTTGGGTATAGAAGATATTCCCCCAGGCGATGCGTCCCAAATAGCAGTCGAACTGGCTATCGATTCGAGCACCCGCACTGTCGACCAGATAGATGATCGGCATCTTGGCTTCGACGGCAATCTCTTGCATTCGCACTATTTTGCGGAAAGTGTGGTAACCCCAGGTGCCTGCTTTGATAGTCATGTCGTTGGCGATGACGGCGACTTCCTGGCCGTTGATCTTGCCTATTGCGGTGACCACTGCGTCACCTGGCATCCCGCGGGATGCGCCTACCAGAAGTCCGTCTTCGAGATACTTGCCGTCGTCAAAGAGGATAGCGAGGCGATCACGTACCAGGAGTTTGCCTTGAGCCTGGTGCTTTTCTTTTGCTTTCTCTGAGCCACCAGCACGTGCAATTTCTGCACGACGTTGCAGTTCTTTCACGTTCTCGTAACCGCTCATGCTTTCACCTCTTTCTTAGCAAAAAATTTCTCGATACCGCGACGAAGTTCATCCGAGCACATGAAGGCAGGGCGTAAGCCTCGCGCTAGCTCCAGTCCTTCGGTGACTCCCACGGATGAGATTTTGTGGAATGCGTGTTTACCGCGACGGACGGTGGCTGGTTCCAACGCTGTGAAACTCTTAACCATCTGCTCTACGAAGCCGTCTATCTCGTCGATCGAAGTGACCCTGTTTACCAGGCCCATGCGCGAGGCCTCCTGGGCGTCGATGGTGCGACCCGTCAAGGCCAGGTCTAGGGCGTGGCGCTCGCCCAAGCGATTCACTAGGGCGGGCAGGATGAAGAGTGGGAAAAGGCCGATTTTTATCTCGGGGGATCCGAATGTGGCGTCATCGCTGCAATAGGCGAAATCGCAAGCTGCAACAAGGCCACAAGCGCCGGCCATTGCAGGCCCAACCACTCGTGCAATCACAGGTTTGCTCAGTGTGGGAATTACGCTGAAGAGGCGCTGCCACGATTCGCCGGTTTCCCACAATTGAGTACCACCGGCATCTACCGTGGAAAGGAACTCATCAAGGTCGCCTCCAGAAGAGAAGCAGTTCCCGTCGCCGGTAATCACGATCGCGCGAATTTCTTCTTCACGATCCAGCATCAGCAGGGTTTCGACGAGTTCGCCAGCAGTCACGGTGGCAATGGCGTTGCGCTTGGCAGAGTTGCTGATAGTGATCGTTGCGCAAGGGCCTCGGCGCTGGACAAGAAGCTGCGTGGTACTCAAGGGGATCTCCTTTTTTGTTTTACTAACCGTTGTTAGTTTACGAGAATATAGCTAGGCTTTGTTTGCAGCACAAGCCTGGTCGATATTTTTCGTTGTTCGCTAGGGTGGCCCCACAACAATTGGGTTGCAGCCGGCGAATGGTGGCGGGACTTATGACTTACAACTGTTAGTTTTAGGAGAAGATCGTGACAGAACAAAAACTACTAATCGCGAATCGCGGCGAGATCGCGTGCCGGGTTATTCGCTCGGCCAAGGCGCTCGGCATTCCCACCGTTGCTGTCTATTCCGAGGCGGATGCCGAGGCACAACATGTCAAAGCCGCTGATGAGGCATTCTTGATTGGCCCGGCCAAGGCGGCTGAAAGCTATCTGGATGCCGAGAAAGTGCTGAATGTGGCCAAGGAGAATGGCGTAACACTGGTGCATCCAGGCTATGGATTCCTTTCGGAAAATACCGATTTTTCCGATGCATGTGCGGCTGCCGGTATTACCTTTATTGGCCCTACAGCCGAAGTAATCAAGGCGATGGGTGACAAGCAGCGCTCGCGCCACTTGGCTATCAAAGCAGGTGTTCCGGTTCAGCCTGCCGCTGAAAACGTATCCGCCGAAGATCCTGAGGCGCTACTGAAGGCTGCCGAGGCTGTCGGCTATCCGTTGCTGGTGAAGGCTTCTGCGGGAGGGGGAGGGATCGGTCTGAAACCTGTTCATTCGCCAGGCGAGTTGGTAGAAGCAGTGGCTGGTACTCAGCGTATGGCTGAGCGTGCATTCGGCGATGGCACTGTGTTTCTGGAGAAGCTGATCGAAAGCGCTCGGCACATCGAAGTGCAGGTTTTTGGCTTTGGCAATGGCGAGGCCGTGCATCTATTTGAGCGTGACTGCTCCATTCAGCGTCGCTACCAAAAGGTTCTGGAGGAGTCGCCCGCTCCCAATGTTCCTCAGGAAGTATTGGCTCATATGGCTAGCGCGGCGGTTAACCTTGCCAGGCTCTGCCGTTATGACGGCGCTGGCACCGTCGAATTCTTGTATGACGAAAAGTCCCAGTCTTATTTTTTCCTCGAGATGAACACTCGCATTCAGGTCGAACACCCTGTGACAGAGGCCATAACGGGCGTCGACCTGGTCAAAGCGCAAATTCGTCATGCCCTTGGTGAGAACGTCGAGGGCGAGCTAACTCAACAGTCAATTCAGCGTAATGGGCACGCTATCGAAGCGCGTCTTTATGCCGAATCACCTGAAAAGAAATTCATGCCTGCTCCCGGCCTGATCGAAGAGCTCGAGCTGCCGCGGGTCAAGGGCGTTCGGATCGACACTGGTTTCATCGCTGGCGATCGAATCACACCGTTCTATGACCCGATGATCATGAAAATCATCGCTCACGGTAAGGATCGTGCCGAAGCAGTCGTTCGCCTTGAAAAAGCCCTGACCGAATTGAAAATCTCCGGTCTCAAGACGAATCGACAGTTTTTGCTTCGCGTCTTGGCAGAGCCTGCTTATTTGGATGCCAGCGTAAATACGCGCTTCATCGACCAGCACAGCGAAAGTCTTTTTGCTCTCGCTCAGCCTGTTTAAGGGAGACTGAACCATGGCTGTCACTACTCCGAACGTACCGGGAATCGACGCTCTTGCAGAGCTTGCTTCGCGCTATATCAGTGTTGAGTCTCTTCCGTGGAAGGCCACTCCAACCCCCGGTATCGACATGAAGATACTCATGCAAGACAAGGAGAGTGGGTTGCTAACGGCGCTGTTTCGCTGGGCGCCGGGTACCCGTTTGCCGCTGCATGAGCATGTAGAAGTCGAGCAGACCTATGTGCTCGAAGGCAGCATCGTGGATGACGAAGGTGAAGTGGCGGCGGGGGATTTTGTGTGGCGCCCCCGTGGCAACCAGCACCTGGCTCGATCCCCTAATGGCGCACTGGTGCTTTCTTTCTTCCTTCGCCCGAACAAGTTCCTGGAAGGCGAACACGCAGGCCAGAATCTGGAGTAATGAAATGAGTGATCTTCCAAAGCAAATCTGGATCAACGAAGAGGGGCCGCGAGAGGGCTTCCAGATCGAGCCGACCCCTATTGCTCTTTCGCGCAAGACTCAATTGATCGAGGCCTTGGCTGAGACAGGCCTGAAGCAAATCGACTGCGTGTCTTTCGTAAATCCCAAACGTGTTCCAGGTATGGCGGATGCTGACGAGTTGGCCGCCGCGATCAAGAAGAAGGATGGTGTGCGTTACACCGGCTTGTGGCTGAATCAACAAGGGCTTGAGCGAGCCTACAAGTCGCAGTTGGACATCATTGGGGCTATTCGCGTGACGGCTTCAGAAGCCTTCTCGGTCAACAACACCAACAAGGATATCGAGCAGACGCTCGATGAACAAAGGGCTTGGCTCAAGTCGTATGCGGAGCACAACATACCCGTTGAATGGGGTTATGTGATGACGGCATTCGGGTGCAACTACGAGGGATACATGCCTATTCCTCAAGTGGTCAGAATGGTCGGGGAGGTTCTGAAGCTCGCGGCTGAGGCCGATGTTCAGTTGAAAGGCGTCTACCTCGCGGATACGGTTGGTTGGGCCAATCCGCTCATGATGGAGAGAACAATTGGGGCTGTGCGCGAGCGTTGGCCTGACCTGCCGCTCGGTTTGCATTTGCACGACACACGGGGTACGGGCTTGGCGAATGTCTATGCGGCACTCAAGCTTGGCGTGGCTAAATTTGATAGCTCGTGCGCTGGTCTGGGAGGCTGCCCATTCGCGGGGCATCGCGGTGCGGCCGGCAACATCTGTACCGAGGATCTCGTCTTCATGAGTCATGAGATGGGGATTGAGACCGGAGTAGACCTCGATAAGCTTATTGAGGTCGCCTATCTGGCGGAGGATGTCTTCGGGCGCCAATTGCCGGGTAAAGTGATGCATGGCGGAAGCCTCGCCAGATACAAGAAGTCGTAATGCACGAACTGTAACGAAAAACCCCACCTGATCAGGTGGGGTTTTTGTTTTCAGGTGTGCTGGAATCCCACCATACGTAACGAAAGCTCTATGTGCTGCTTTTCCAGCTCCTCAAGCCCCAGTCTGCCCATGGGCTGATACCAAGTACAGATACCGGTCAACATCGAGATCAAGGCCTTTGTTGTGAGATTACAGTCAGACACATTGAAAATACCCTCCTTCACCCCGTCTTCGACTATCTGGCGAACCCGTCGCTCATATTCTGAACGGAGCCGGGCCACCATGCGGTAGTTTTCCTCGTCGAGACTGCGAAGCTCCATGTTGCCGATAAAAACCTCCTTGCGGCGCTCGGTGTGGAAATGCAGATGAACACCGATCATGGCTTCAAAGCGCCGATAGGTGGTGGGCTGGAAATCCACCTTTTCAGTGAATTCCATCAGCAGGTCGCGCATAACGGTCTTGAGAACGGTCGCCAGGAACTCCTGCTTGTTGCTGAAGTAGTTGTAGAGAGAGGCAGCTTTAATGCCCACTTTCTCTGCAAGATCTCTCAGTGTCATCGCTTCATAGCCATATTTGGCAATGAGCTCCACCCCGGCGGTATGAATGGCTTGTTCGGTGACTTCTCGTTTCGCGCCTACGGGTCGCATCAGTTAAGTGTCTCAATATGGAGGAGGGGATGGCTCAACGGGTCAGGTAGCCGCCATCCACAGGAATCATCGCGCCAGTAATATAGCTTGCTAGCGGTGAGGTCAGGAATACTGCTGGCCCGATCAGTTCGTGCGGCTCACCTGTGCGGCCCATTGGAACGTGGCTTAGAAAAGCTTCAAGCTTGCTGGAGTCCTGGCGAGTAGCCTCCGACATTGCCGTGGGGAACGATCCAGGTGCGAGCCCGTTTACTCGAATGCCATCTACGGCCAGCTCAGAAGCTAATGCTTTGGTAAACTGCAATACGGCACCTTTTGAGGTGACGTAGCTCGACAGCGATGCCAGGCCCGAGGTGAAGCTGTGAATCGATCCAATATTGAGAATCGAGCCTTTCGTTTCTTTCAAATGAGGTAAAAAGGCGTGCGTGGTGTTGAACATACCGGTCACGTTCACCGCAAGGGTGCGACGCCATTGCTCCGGGCTTTTCTCGCTGGAAAATGGCTCACGGAACAACAAGCCGGCATTGTTGACCAGAGCTGTGATATTCCCTACTTCGTTTCTGACGACATCCGCGAGTGTGCGGCATGCCTCTTCGTCACAAATGTCCAGAGAGTAGGCAAGCGCTTTTCCGCCTCCGGCAATGATGCTTTCTGCGGTTGCGCAGGCCGTTTGCTGGTCAATGTCAGTGACAACCACTGTCGCGCCGGCAGCCGCAAAACCCTGTGCAAGGGAGGCACCGTTTCCTCGTCCACCGCCGGTAATCAGCACGATTGCATTGTCGAGGCGCAGAGATAGGTTAATCATGAAGGATCCTCTTATTTTTACTATTGGAAACTAACGTCTGTTATTTTTAGCTTCTTTAGCGATTATTACAAGCGAGGTCGTGCATTTATAGGCGATCTGCTGGGTTTGATCGTGAACTTTCGATCTATTTTTGGATCGGTTAGGCGTAAAAAATCATCAATCAACCCTCTTGCAAACTAACGAATGTTAGTTATTCTGATCAGCCAGAGAGCTCGAATGGTTCGTGGAGAGCTGCGTGCCTGGGGCTTCAAAATAATTACAAGAGGAGTTTTCATGTCTAGCCGAATGCTGCTGGGTGGTCATATCACCCACAACGCCAAACGCTTTCCTGACAAGGTGGCCTTGATCGATAACGCTGGTCGCACGACCTACGCCGAATTCGAAGCTGGAGCGAATCAGATAGGCCATGCACTTATTGCTGCAGGTGTCGGGCACGGCGACAAGGTGGCTTTTCTGGCCTGTTCGAGTCGCCAGTGGGTGGAGGCGTTCTATGGTGTCGTGAAAATCGGTGCCATCGCCGTTCCACTCAACTACCGGGAGACCCCCGAACAGATCGCGATGATGCTCGAGGACTGCGGAGCGAAGGTGCTGTTTGTGTCGAGCCATCATGTAGAGGCTTTTGGCGCTCTCTTCGATGGCTTGAGCTTCCCTGTGGTAATGCTCGAATCCTTGCATTCGTTCAAAGACGCCAGTAGCGCACTGGTGCACTGCGACGCTGCACTGAGTGAGCACGATCCTGCAGTCATCCTTTACACCGGCGGTACCACGGGGCGTTCTAAGGGGGTGTTACTGACACACTCGAATCTGTTCTGGAATAGCCTGAACGAAATCATCGATACCGACATGTGCGAGGGCGATAACACGCTCATTGCCACGCCCTTGCATCACTCCGCTGCACTGAACTGCTGGTTGCTTCCACACCTGTATCTCGGTGCAACAGCAACTCTGCTTGAAAAGTACGCGACTGAAGATGTGCTCCGAGTGATCGCGAAGGAGAGGGTGACCAACACCTTTATGCCGCCGTCGCTCGCGCGCGAATTCGTGCTTCATCCGCTGGCAAATGAGCTCGATGTCAGCTCCATGACTCGATGGTATGTAGGCAGCGGGATTCTGACTGCAAACGATCGAAGCGCGATGAAAGCCTGCATTCCTGGCGTGAAGATTTTCTACCAGTACGGGCTAACCGAAGCCGGCCCGATTGCTACGGTTCTCAAGGAAGAAGATTACGAGCGCGCCCGTGATTCGATTGGTCGTGCATTCCAGAACATCGAAGTGGCCATTATGGATGATCAAGGCAACATGGCGCCTGCGGGTGAGATAGGTGAAATCGTCCTGCGTGGGCCGACCATCATGCTCGGTTACCACAATCGTCCAGATGCGACCAGTGATGCCATTGACGAAAAAGGTTGGCTGCACACTGGAGACCTGGCTCACATGGACTCGAACGGTTTTGTGTATTTCTACGACCGTCTCAAAGACATGATCAAGACTGGTGGGTTAAACGTCTACTCCCAAGAAGTGGAAGCCGTACTTTCCAAGCACAAGCATGTGCGCGAGGTCGCGGTCATTGGATTGAGCAATGAGCGTTGGGGGGAGGAGGTTACTGCCATCGTCGTTTTGCATGATGGCGTCGAAAGCAGCAGTGAAGTCCTTGTAGGACATGCGCGTGAGCATCTGGCCAGCTATCAACTGCCTAAACGGGTGGAATTCATCGCTTATGAAGAAATGCCGTTCAACCACAACGGGAAGATTCTTAAGCGCGAACTTCGTAAACGTTTCGAGCCCCAGAACTGAGGATCATCATGTCTGTTGAATTTGAGAAGCAAGGCCGAGTTGCGGTTGTCACCATCAACCGCCCGCAATCCATGAACGCTATCGATCTGAATACGCATCTCGCTTTCCAGGAAATCTGGCCGCGGATCAATCAAGATGACGAGATTCATGTCGTCGTCCTCACCGGCGCCGGCAGCAAGGCATTTTGCTCGGGTGCCGATATTGGTACTTTCCTCCCCTATCTTCGTGAGCGTGCTCTGAAAGAAGTGGATGATGGCGACTTCTGCGGTATCAACCGTGGGTCACCCACCACTAAGCCCATAATCGCGGCAATCAACGGTCTGGCTTATGCCGGCGGGCTGGAGATTGCACTTGCCTGCGACCTGCGTATCTCTGTCGACTACGCAAAATTTGCACTCCCTGAACCCCGCTGGGGAGTGATAGCAGGGGCGGGAGGGGTGACCAGATTGTCTCGCGTGATCCCGACCGCCCTGGCGACGCAGATGGTGCTGACTGGCGAGCCTATCTCCGCCCAGAGAGCGCTTGCCGAAGGCCTGGTAAGCGAATTAACCACCTCCGAAAATCTCTTGCCCAGGGCAATGGAGATCGCAGACAGCATTACGAAAAACGGCCCTTTGGCGGTTCGGGCATCACTACAGGTGATCCGCCGCGGTGCCGACTGTGGGCTGGATGCGGCACTGGAGCTTGAGCGCACAGCTTTCCGTCGAATACTTCTGAGCGAAGATTTCAAGGAAGGTATTGCGGCTTTCACGGAAAAGAGAGAACCCGCCTATAAAGGGCAGTAAGGCCTCTCGTAACAATATCCGCGCTGCAGGGACTTGCTTTCGTGAGGTTGGCTAAAAGGTCGACCTCGTGAGGGTACTCACATCAGATTGCACTGTTCGGCGAAGACTGCCGTCGAGTGCGACTTTATTTACCTCTGATGCATGTTCTTGCAGGCGCTTGCGAGGCAGCTTAATGAGCACCCCAGCAGAACAATTAGTCTCCATTTTTGCGTTGGAGGAGGTCGAGGCCAATGTGTTCATAGGCCAGAGCCAGGATTTGAGGCTGCCACAACTCTTCGGAGGCCAGGTTCTCGGCCAGGCAGCGATGGCCATGACACGCACCGTTTCGACAGAGAAGAGGCTTCATTCCCTTCACGGATACTTCGTTCGGCCAGGACGCGCGAACGCTCCTGTGATGTACGAAGTGGATCAGGTTCAGGATGGCCGAGGGTTCAGCCGGCGCCGTCTTACCGCCTGGCAGGACTCGAAAGTTATATTTATCGGGGATGCTTCGTTTCAGATAGCGGAAATTGGGCTGCATCATCAACTTCCGTCCCCGGTCGTTCCTTTTCCTGAAACATTGCCGACAGAACTGGAGCTTCTTCAAGGTGATGAAAGTTTAGTGGCGGCAATCCGATCGCGCTACGAAGTGGCAGAGGCTATTGAGATTCGCCCCGTTGATCTCATAGATCCCAGCAATCCACTCAAACGCAAACCCTACAAGCGTTTCTGGTTCAGGGTGGGGGATTTGCCTACGAGGGATACCGACGTCCATCGCAGCATGCTCGCCTACGCGAGCGATATTGCCTTGCTGATCACTTCGCTACTGCCACATGGCGTGTCCGACATGCAGCCAGATATGAGAGTCGCGAGCCTGGATCATGCGTTGTGGTTTCACGCAGACTGCTTTGTTGACGAGTGGCTGCTGTACTCCATGGACAGTCCTTGGAGCGGGGCAGGTAGAGGGCTTTCCCGAGGATCCATCCATGACCGCAGCGGTAAGCTGATCGCATCGGTAATGCAGGAAGGCCTGATTCGGAAAACAACATGATATTTGGGTAGCGGCCGTAGCGAAAACGGCCGCTTTTTTATTTGCCGGGCAAAACAAGTTTAATCATTCGTAGCCAAGGAACCTCGCAGATGGTTCAGAAACTGCTGCAACTCTTTGCTCCGCGGCTCTCCTTTGCGCAGGATAATGCCATAGGAAGGAAGCCCTTCGATTGTATGGTCATCCAGCACCGTAATCAGACCTGTCTTTACATGGTCATTGATGACCACTTCGCTCAGTGCCATGACGGCATCTGTACGTTGAATCAACTGAAGCATTGCCCATATCGACGAGCACTCGATTGTTTTGCTCGGTGGTAAAAGATCTCTATCGGCCCACCATCGTTCCAAAGCCTTTCGACCTGGGCTTGCAAGGGGCTGCAGTAACCATGGCCACTGATGAACCATCTCCTCCACGGCAACCGATCCCTGCGTTGTTAGCGGATGTCCGGTACGCACTGCGAAAGCCAGGCGGTCATTGCCCAGAGGCTCGAATTCAAATCTTGAGCGGTCGCTGGGTGTGCCCAAGCGGGCGATGGCCACATCAAGACGCTCCTGCTCGAGCATATCGATCAGTACATCGCTTGTTTCGCTCATCATTCGAATACCCAGGTGCGGTGATGAGTTTTTCAGGGTGGCGATTGTTGAGACAACTTGGTCAAGAGCGCCTCCCATGACGACCCCAACCGCTAAGTGCCCATAGCCTCCTTCCGCCCGCGCTGTTAAATCCTCGACGCAGCGATCAAGGCTGTTTAATGCGGAATGAGCGAACTTCAGTAATTCCTCGCCCACTGGTGTTGGCGCCATGCCGCGCGGCTGGCGATCGAAGAGGCTACAGCCGAAAGCGCTTTCTACATCCTGCAACATCCTGGTCAATGTGGGTTGAGACATATTCAGCGCCTCGGCTGCACGGTGGACATTCTGGTAGCTGCCCAGAATCACCAGCATATGCAGGTGGCGGTAACGTAAGCGCTGGAAAATGGCTTGGGTTTTGGGACTGAAGCAGGCAGGAATAATGGTCATAGGCGGTTTGGGATTTCTTATAGTGATTCGTTTTCCGTATCAATAATGGAAGAATCTCCATTAGTCAAACATCGTTTGGCTGTCTAGGGTTGGTCGGGTGGATTGTCGATTTCTGGCGCTTGATCGGCCTAGCTCCGATGGGAGGCCAAGGCATTCACACAGTTGGACGTTCAATAAAAATAAAAGGAAAACCGTCTATGTCACAGAACAACCCAAGCCAAGATCAACGTTTGGAAAGATTGGAGGATGTTGAAAAAATCAAGGAAATAAAATATCGATATGCCCGACATCTTGATGATGGTTTTGATGCGGAGTCGATAGCAAATCTGTTTACCGAGGAGGGCGAGTGGATCATCAAAGGCGTTGGGGGCGAGGTGCGCGGTCGTGCCGCGATCAAGCTTCATTGCGAGAATTTGAAGAGCAATATTTCCTGGAGTCAGCACAACATTTTTGCACCACGCATTGAGCTCAACGTCGAAGGTGATAAGGCCGTGGCGCGGTTCAATTTGGTGTGTCTACTGACAATGAATAACGAGGCCGATGGTTCATCCGGCGAGGCTTATATTCTTGCCGGTCACTACGAAGATCATCTGGTCAAGATTAGGGGGGAATGGTTTTTCAAGGCTATGACCGGGGACATCGAACAGTCCTCGCCATGGACTCAAGGGTGGGTCAATTCGCCGTTCAGGAAAGAGTCTTGGTGAGGCAATTCTTCTCCTGAAATTCTTGGAAAATCAGAGGTGCAAAAATGAAATTACTGGCTCCCTACAACTTGGCAGGACTCTCGCTGAATTCCCGCGTCGTGATGGCGCCAATGACCCGTTCGCGTGCGAAAGACACTGTTCCCGACCGCAGCACTGCCCAATATTATCGTCAGCGGGCTGGTGCAGGGCTGATCATTACTGAGGGATCCCAGATATCGCAGGAAGCCCAAGGCTATCTCTTTACGCCAGGGATCTTCTCGCCGGAACAAATTGAAGGTTGGAAGCAGGTTACCGAAGAAGTTCACAAGGACAACGGTAAGATTTTTATCCAGCTTTGGCATGTCGGTCGGATTTCTCATCACTCAATTCAACCAGAAGGCAAGGCTCCGGTGTCGTCGGTGGATACTCTGGCGGAAAACACCACCTGCTATGGGTTTGCGCCCGACGGTCAACCGGGGCAAGTGCAGGTCACTCGCCCACGCGCCGTATCACCGGCGGAAGTATCGCGACTCTCCCAAGACTTTGTTTCAGCTGCAAGGAACGCAATCTCGGCGGGGTTTGACGGTGTCGAAATCCATGGTGCAAATGGTTACATTTTTGAGCAGTTCATCAACGGTGGGTTGAATACTCGTACCGACCACTACGGTGGCAGTATTGAAAACCGCTTGAGATTTCTCCTGGAAACAGTCGACCTGATGGCAGAGGCCATTGGTAGCCAGCGAATTGGTTTGCGGATTGCCCCCTTTGGGCGGTTGTCGGCCATGCCACCCTTCGCGGATGAGAAAGAAACCTGGCTGGCCGTGGCGAGGGCACTCAGCTCGCGAAAGCTGGCCTACGTTCATTTGAGTGATCAAGACTCATTGTGCGGCAACCTGCTGAACCGAGAGTTCTTGAGGGAGTTCAGAGACGCGTACCAGGGCACTTTGATTTTCGCGGGTTCGCTGACGAAGGAGGTTGCCGAAGTCATGCTATCGGAAGGCCTGATCGATTTGGCTGCCTTCGGACGGCCGTTTATATCAAACCCAGATCTGGTCGAGCGATTCGCGCAGGGGCTCCCATTGGCCGCGTTTGATCGTGCCACCTTCTACGGAGGCGATGATCGCGGTTACATCGATTATCCGCACTATCACGCTTAACGTCAGAAGCAATGTTTGACCCTTCGGCTGGCCGATTTGGCCAGCCAGTCTAGGCCGCGGCTCACATCGAGTTGCGGTCTTTTAATTGCCCATGATTAACGTTCCATTGGCATTAAACAGGCTGAGTGCGTTGTGATGCGTATTCTGAATCGATTTCTACAAATATTCCATTAGTCATGCATCGCAGGATTGATTACGGTCGAGGGAGGCTCATCAAATACAACATGAGGTCTTGTTGGTACCTCTAGCCGGAGCAAGAACGCTATGCCTGCGCAAAAAATTATCGATCTCTCTCATTCATCGATCACTGCCGAAACCCAAGAGTTTCTGAATAACCCTCATCAACTTTATATCGGTGGCAAATGGGTGGATTCGCAGAGTGGCGAAAGAAGACAAGTTTTCGATCCAGCCACTGGTTTGGTGATTTCCGAGGTCGCTGACGCAAGCCAGGCAGATGTCGAGAAAGCAGTTATCGCCGCTCGAAAGTCTTTCGACTCTGGAGCCTGGCGCAAGCTCTCCGGATCGGAGAAAAGTAAAGTGTTGTGGCGTGTAGGAGAGCTGATCGACAAGTACTCTCACGAGCTCGCAGAGCTTGAAGTGCTTGACGAGGGCTCACCCTATGGCGTTGTCAAAAATGCGTATGTCCGCAATTCCGCAGAGCATTTTCGCTACTATGCCGGATGGTGTACGAAGCTAAATGGGCTTTCAGTGCCAGTCGGATTACCGGGTGAATGGCACGCCTACACGACCCATGAGCCAGTCGGTGTTGTTGGTCAGATTATCCCATGGAATGTACCGCTGCTAATGGCCGCCTGGAAGCTGGCTCCAGCTTTGGCTGCGGGGTGCTCCATTGTGCTCAAGCCTGCAGAGGATACCCCCCTCACCGCGCTGCGCCTTGCCGCAATCTGCGAAGAAGCAGGTTTACCACTTGGAACGTTGAATGTCATTACGGGTGACGGGCGCTGTGGCGCAGCGCTTGTTCAAAGCCCATTAGTGGACAAGATCTCGTTCACTGGCAGTACTGCCACTGGCAAGGCGATCGCCGCTGCGGCGGCCTCTAGCCTCAAGCGGGTCACGCTTGAACTTGGTGGTAAGAGTCCGGTAATTGTATTTCCTGATGCCGATCTAGAGACTGCGATCCCTGGCGTTGCCCAGGCCGTCATGTTGAATAGTGGCCAAGCGTGCACCGCAGGTTCTCGGCTCTATATCCATGAAGATGTCTATGAGGATGTCATTCATGGGGTCGCCGAATTCATCTCAACGTTGAAGCTTGGTCACGGGCTCAACAGCGCTACCGACTTGGGCCCACTGATCTCGCAGCGGCAGCTCACACGAGTCGGTGATCTGGTTCGTGCAGGGGTAAGTGAAGGCGCCAAAGTCGTATGCGGAGCAACAAAGGCAGGAGGGGAAGGTTTCTTTTACCGTCCAACTCTCTTATCGGACGTCAAGCCAGGTATGACCATCTACCGTGAGGAAATTTTCGGGCCGGTGATCTCGGCAATGAAAATTTCCAATCAGAGCCTGGATGATCTGGCACGGGAGGCAAACAACACCGAGTACGGCCTGGCCGCGAGTATTTGGACTCAAAACGTCAGCCGTGCGCACGCACTTGCTGCGCGCATCCGCGCCGGCATTATTTGGGTGAACAGCCATAACCAGATTGATCCATCTTTGCCCTTCGGCGGGTTCAAGCAATCCGGTATCGGTCGTGAGATGGGATTGTGCGGGCTGGAGCACTACACAGAAACTAAGTCCATCGCGGTGTTGCTGAAGAGCTGAGTTGATAAATCCTTGGTCGACACCGTCGGCCGAGGGTTTTTTACTGCCATTACTAAGTTGTCGGCTTGTAGCATTGATTTGAATGTTGCGTTGTTGGGCCTGTAACTATGTACAAATAAACAGCGCGTAAAAAAATAAAAGGTGCGCAAATGCAATTTCAACACGACGTCAATGATGAAGTGCAATCCTTAACATCGTCTAATCTTCCACGCTGGTTCGGCGGGCTGCTTATATTGTTAGCGGCGCCATTGCTGGTTGGCGGTTTTTACCTGACATGGCTGGATGGATCTAGTTTTTATTTGATCACCGGTTTACTGTTGGTGGTATCGGCATACGGTTTTTTTCAACGAAAAAAACTAGGGGTCTGGACTTATCTTGTTCTTACTGGCATGACTGTTCTCTGGTCGATCCAAGAAGTTGGCTTTCAATTTTGGCCGCTGGTTCCAAGATTGACCGGCGTCATTGCGCTACTTATTCCTGTTTGCCTGTTGGCTCAAAAGGTTGGTTTCGCTAAAGGCAGGAGAGTGTGGCAAGGGATTCTGAGTATTTGCGCGGTAACGCTGGTAGCGGGCTTTGCCGCGATGTTCGTTCCCCACGGTGTTATCAAAGGTGTGTCCCGCCCTACTGCATCTGGTGGAGTTCCTGATAAGGCTGTGAACGGAAACTGGCAGCACTACGGGCGCACGCCGACGGGTACCCGCTTTGCGCCATTGGAACAGATAACCCCGAGCAATGTTTCTGAATTGGAAGTCGCGTGGACGTTCAGAACAGGTGAAATTGCCGATGTCGGCTCCGAAAACCAGAATACGCCGGTGCAGGTCGGAGATACCTTGTACGTCTGTACGCCGCTGAACAAAGTTTTCGCGGTGAATGCTAACACCGGTGAGGAAATCTGGCGGTTTGATGCCAAGGTGGAAAATCACAAGGTATGGAACCGCTGCCGTGGTGTCAGTTACTTTGATGCCACGCAAGAGTCTGACTCAGTCAAGAAAACGTCGGCGCTAATCAAGGACTGCCCTCAGCGAGTGATTTTGTCGACGCTCGACTCTCGGCTGATTGCCCTTGATGCAAAAACCGGCAAGCAATGTCGCAGCTTTGGTGAAAATGGTCAGGTGAATCTTCAACAAGGGATGGGGGAGGTTAAACCCACCTATTACATGGGGACATCGCCCGTCACGGTGGCAGGCAATCTGCTGATAGTAGGCGGTTGGGTATATGACAATCTTGAAACCAATGAGCCATCCGGTGTGATTCGTGCATTTAACGCCACTTCTGGAGAACTCGTTTGGGCTTGGGATCTTGGCAATCCTGCCATTACGCGATCCCCCCCGGAAGGCCAGACTTACACGCGTGGAACCCCCAACATGTGGTCGACTGCTGCTTACGATAAGGAGCGCGGTCTGATCTATATCCCGTTGGGTAACGCCACGCCGGATTATTGGGGAGGTCATCGCACAGCAGCGGCTAATCACTACGCTTCATCCATCGTCGCGCTGGACTATAAAACCGGGCGCGAACGCTGGGCCTATCAGACCGTCCATCACGATGTTTGGGACTATGACATCCCCGCCCAACCAGCGCTGTATGACGTTCCGGATGGTAAAGGGGGGACGTTGCCTGCCCTGATCCAGGTTACCAAAACCGGAAACATCTTCATGCTAAACCGGGAAACCGGCGAGCCGATCGCCGATGTAGTAGAACGGCCGGTTCCGCAGCAAGAGCTTGCAGGTGACAAAACAGCACCTACCCAGCCATTTTCTGTTGGCATGCCCTACATCGGGCAAGAAAAACTGACTGAAGCCGACATGTGGGGCGCAACCATTTACGATCAGATGCTATGCCGCATCCAGTTCAAATCATTGCGCTATGACGGGCCTTTTACTCCACCAGGGGTTACAGCAAGCCTGCAGCATCCGGGAAATTTCGGTGGGATGAATTGGGGTAGCGTTTCGATCAATGAAGACACAGGGATGATGATCGTTAATGACATTCGGATTCCGTTGAAAATACAGCTGATCCCAAGTGAGCACCTCCAGATCAAGGGCGATGGTAAACCGCACTCTGAGTTTGCACCTCAGCGTGGCACGCCGTTCGCCGTGAAGAATTCGTCGTTTATCTCTGCTGTCGACGTCCCATGTCAGGCACCGCCTTATGGCACCATTACCGGAATTGATCTGAATTCCCGCAAGGTCGCTTGGCAAGTACCAGCGGGTACTTTGAGAGATACAGCAGTGGGCGGGATGAGGGTAGGGGCACCATTCCCAATCGGCATGCCTACGCTCGGTGGCCCATTGACCACGCGATCAGGGCTTGTATTTTTTGCCGGCACACAGGATTTCTACCTCCGGGCATTCGATCAAAACACCGGCGAGGAAATTTGGAAGGGGCGACTCCCTGTGGGGGCTCAAGCAACGCCTATGACGTTCATCTCACCATCGTCCAAGCGCCAGTTTGTGGTGGTAAGTGCGGGGGGAGCGCGAAGCTCGTCTGAGCGGGGAGACTACCTGATTGCCTATGCGTTACCGCAAAAGAAGTAGCGAGTCGTAGAAGGATTTTCGCAGTTTAGGCAATCCTGGCAGTGCCAGGGTTGCCAAAAACACGGGTCATCTCCCTTAATGGTGACCCGCTTATGCTCCATCCTGGATGTGTAGTGCAATCCCTCATTGTCCCTCCAACCTGTCATGTCCGCTCGCCTACTAGGGTGACTTCAATATAATCTTTAGGTCATACCGCATATTCGATTCTACTTCGAGATGCGTGGATCTAACGACTCATCACAGCAGTAAGAAATGCTTACACCGTGCAAATCGATGACACGGCTGTCCTCAAGATATCAATGTGGACTCCACGAGCTCGCCACTATGAAATCGATTCCGTGATTAGGGCTGGCCCCCAAGTCAGGGGGAGTTGCGTTAGAAAAGGACATCTGATTGTGGAATCTAAGGATGAAATGATTGGAATATTTGCCGCTTAATTATCGCTAGATCACCTAATATAATGCGCCTCAGCGAGCTCAATTCCATTCTGACTCTTGCGCTCTCAGAGCGGTGGTTAGTTAGGGGGAGCGGCGAATTCGATGGGTTTACTTAACTCTAGAAAGGCAATGAATCGGGTTCTAATCGGATCGAGTATAATATTACATATCGCTTAGTTTATATAGCGTCGGTTGGAAATTTTGAATTTCGAAACTGTGTTGAGATGTTCATGTTGTTGAACCCATGCTTGATTCATCGTGATTTCTAGACAATACAATCCCATCCTCAATTTGAGATAAGCGTTATAGCTGCTGGATGAAACGCGTTCGCGTGCCCGAGTCAGAGCAATAAAAGCCTTAGTCTTGTCATGATCTTAGCGCCTGGTGTTGTTGCTTAATGCCGGAGTGTTTTTGGAGTTCATATGCTTAAACCATCACGCCTTATTGTTGGATTGCTTCCGTTGTCGGCGTTGTTTCTAGCAGCGTGTAAACCGACCGAGCAAGTGGCAGACCCAGTTGCAGCAGTGAAGGTTGGTTATTACTTAGTTAGTGAAGCACCTCTTTCACTCACTACCGATCTGCCAGGACGCACTTCAGCATATCGCGTCGCTGAGGTGCGGCCACAGGTTGCCGGTATTTTAGAACGTCGTCTATTCACCGAAGGCAGTGAGGTTAAACAGGGGCAACCGTTATACCAGATTGACGCGCGTACCTATATCGCCCAGCAGTCCCGGGCTGAGGCCAATGTTCGCAGTGCACACAATCTTGCCGACCGGTATGAGCGACTGCTGAAGAGCCGCGCTGTTAGCCAGCAGCAATACGACGATGCGGTTGCCGCTTGGAAGCAGGCGGCAGCCGACAAACAGGTTGCTGACATCAACGTTCAGTACACGAAGGTACTGTCGCCTATTTCGGGACGCATTGGTCGCTCGGCGATCACTGAGGGGGCGCTGGTTACCGATGGTCAGAGCGCGGCGATGGCCACTGTTAACCAGCTCGATCCGATCTATGTCGATGTCACGCAGCCCATCACCCGCATTTTGGAACTGAAACGTGCTTTGAAGTCGGGAGACTTGAAAAACACCGGATCTGATCAAGCGGAGGTAAGCCTGACTCTCGATGACGGTAGCGCTTACCCCCTGACCGGCACCTTGAAGTTTTCTGAGGTCAGCGTCGACCAAGGTACCGGATCAGTGACCTTGAGAGCGGTCTTCCCGAATCCCGACCGGGCGTTGCTACCAGGCATGTTCGTTCACGCTCAAGTGAAAGAAGGGGTAAGGGAGCGGGCCTTGTTGGTGCCCCAGCAAGCAATTGTTCGTGATAGCCGCGGGGTTGCCACCGTATGGGTAGTGACTGACGACAATCACGTAGAACAACGTGACTTGGAAACGGTGCGCACCGTTGGCAATTCCTGGCTAGTTGATAGTGGCGTTAGTCCGGGCGAGAGGATCATCACGGAAGGTCTGCAGCACGTGCAGGCTGACTCCTTGGTGGACGCTCAGCCAGCAACCAATGTTGAGCTAAAAACAGCTTTCACTGCGAATTGAGAGGTTGGTTATGTCACGCTTTTTTATTGATAGACCTATCTTCGCGTGGGTGATTGCACTGGCAATCATGCTAGCAGGAGCGTTAGCCATTCGTAGTTTGCCGGTTAATCAGTATCCGAATATCGCAGCACCTGCGGTTATGATAACAGTCACCTACCCAGGGGCGTCAGCCCAGACTGTCCAAGACACAGTCCTGCAAGTCATCGAGCAGCAGCTCAATGGTTTGGACGGGTTGCGTTACATCAGCTCCGCTGCCAATAGCGATGGCAGTGTCGAAATTATCGTTACCTTTGACCAAGGCACGAACCCGGATATTGCCCAGGTTCAAGTTCAGAACAAGCTCCAGTTGGCGACACCGAACCTTCCGCAGGAAGTACAGCGCCAAGGTATTCGGGTCGTTAAGTACCAGGCCAATTTCATGCTCTTGGTCGGCCTTGTTTCGACTGACGGGAAACTGAACTATGGCGACTTGGGGAATATCGTTGTCTCAAACTTTCAGGATCCGTTGTCTCGTACCCAAGGTGTGGGTGACTACTTTGTGTTCGGCTTCCAGAACGCCATGCGTATCTGGTTGGATCCGGCCAAGCTGCATAGCTACCAGTTGATGCCCAAGGACGTTGTCGCGGCAATTTCTGCGCAAAACGTCCAGGTTTCGTCAGGTTCCGTAGGCGGATTGCCGACGCGCAAAGGGGTTGAACTCAGCGCAACGGTGATCGGCAAGACGCGCTTGAATTCGGCTGATGAGTTCAAGGAAATCCTGGTCAAGGTTCAACCTGACGGATCTCAAATCCGCTTGAAGGATGTGGGCGATGTCATTCTGGGCAACGAAACCTACTCGTACGATGTGAATTACAACGGCAAACCTGCTGCAGGTATCGCTTTGCGACTAGCCACGGGAGCCAATATGCTCGAAGCCGTCGAGCGCGTGAAGGATACCGTCGATAGCCTCAAGCCGTTCCTGCCGCCAGGCGTTGAGGTCGTCTACCCGTATGACACCAGCCCCTCGGTAAAAGCCTCGATCGATTCGGTTGTTCACACCCTGTTCGAAGCGATCGTCCTCGTATTTCTGGTGATGCTGCTGTTCTTGCAGAACATACGCGCCACCCTTATTCCAACGCTCGCGGTTCCGGTCGTGCTACTGGGCACCTTCGGTGTGCTGTATGCCTGTGGTTTCACCATCAACGTCATGACGATGTTCGCCATGGTGCTGGCGATCGGATTACTGGTGGATGACGCCATCGTTGTTGTCGAAAACGTCGAACGCTTGATGGCGGAGGAACATCTGACACCACGCGAAGCGACTTACAAGTCGATGAAGCAGATCTCCGGAGCTCTGGTGGGTATCGGTCTGGTGATCTGCGCTGTGTTCATGCCAATGGCCTTCTTTGGCGGTTCGGCGGGCATCATCTACCGTCAGTTCTCGATCACAATCATCACCGCGATGGGCCTCTCGGTACTGGTGGCTTTGATCTTCACCCCGGCACTGTGTGCGACGATGCTCAAAGCTCATGTTGGGCATGGTGAGAAAAGGAGGAAAGGTTTCTTTACCTGGTTCAACCGAGTTTTTGACAACGGTACGGTTCGTTACGAGAACTCCGTCTCCAAGATTATTCGCAATCCCAAACGAACCTTTGTTGTCTACGTCCTCCTGTTGATCGGTGTGGCAATGATGTTCCGTAATCTGCCGACGGCTTTCCTGCCTGACGAAGATCAGGGGCTGCTGATTGTGCAGATTCAGACGCCGCCCAACAGCAGTGCCGAGCGCACGGAAGCTGTGCTTAACCAAGTCCGAAGCTATTTGCGTGACAACGAAAATGACGGGGTCGTTTCTGCGTTCTCAATCAGTGGTTATAACTTTGCCGGACGGGGCCAAAACTCCGCTGTAGTGTGGGTGCGGCTGAAGCCTTTTGAAGAGCGTAAAACCGCCGAAAACAGTGCCTTCTCGATCGCCAAAAGGATCACCGGTTTTGCAGCAACCATCAAGGACGCCAACGTCGTTTCGATCGTTCCGCCAGCAATCATGGAGATGGGTAACGCGACGGGCTTTGATCTGTTTTTGCAGGACAACGGCGCGCACGGGCATACCGCGTTAATGGAAGCTCGGGATCAACTGATGGAGCTCGCCGCGAAAGAGCCTGCGCTGGCCATCATCAGGGCGAATGGTCTGGATGATGAAGCTCAGTATCAAGTCACGATCGATGACGAAAAAGCACGGGCGCTGCAGGTTTCCATTGAGTCTGTCGACGACACGATGTCGGTGGCCTGGGGATCGACCTATGTCAACGACTTCATCGATAAAGGGCGCGTGAAAAAGGTCTACGTGCAGGGCGAGATGGATGCTCGTATTTCGCCAGAAGACTTTGACAAATGGTACGTGCGCAACGATGCGGGGCAAATGGTGCCGTTCTCTGCCTTTGCTACCGGTAAGTGGGTCTACGGTTCTCCGAAGCTGGAGCGTTACGGCGGCATCCCCTCTGTTGAACTGCTGGGCCAGCCTGCAGAGGGTTACAGCACCGGTGATGCCATGGCTGCCATTGAGCGTATTGCCGCGCAGTTGCCGAACGGCTTTGGTGTTTCCTGGACAGGTTTGTCCTATGAGGAGCGTGCCGCGGGTTCGCAGGCAACACTGCTCTACGTGCTGTCGCTGGTCATCGTGTTCCTGTGTTTGGCGGCACTCTACGAGAGTTGGTCGGTGCCGGTTTCCGTGATGCTGGTCGTTCCACTCGGCGTTCTCGGCGCCGTCGCTGCGACGCTTGGCCGAGGCTTATCCAATGACGTGTTCTTTCAGGTCGGCATGCTAACCACTATGGGGCTGGCGGCGAAGAACGCTATCCTGATTGTCGAGTTCGCGAAAGATCTGAATGAAAACCATGGTCGCAGTCTCGTGCAGGCGGCAACCGAGGCGGCGCGCCTTCGTTTACGCCCTATCATCATGACGTCGATCGCTTTTGTAATGGGGACGCTGCCACTGGCTCGTGCTTATGGCCCGGGTAGCGGTAGTCAGCATTCCATCGGTACAGCGGTAGTCGGCGGTACTTTGGCAGCGACGTTCTTGGCGATCTTCTTTGTGCCGCTCTTCTACGTGGCAGTCATGAAATTTTTCAAATCCAGGAAGCGCGAAGTGACTGTGCAAAGCACTCGCGAAGGAGTCACCCATGAGGCATAAGCCGTTACTGCTCGTGCTGGCCATGACATTGTCCGGCTGCAACCTGATTCCGGAATATCAGCAACCGGACGCTCCGATACCGCAAGCATTCCCACGAGGTGCAGCATACGAGGCTCCGATGGCCGGCAATGCTGCGCAAATTGATTGGCAGGCATTCTTCAAAGATCCAGCACTACACCGACTGGTGGATCTGGCACTTGAGAATAACCGCGACCTCCGCAAAGCGGCATTGAATGTTGCCGCCTACCGCGCTCAATACCGTATTCAAGGCTCTGCTTTGGTGCCACAGTTAGCTGTTGATGGCAGCGGGGGGCGCTCGCGCACTCCGGCCGATCTGTCTTCGACGGGCCAGCAAGTCACCAGCGCAGACAACAGCTTGCAGGTTGGGTTGACCAGTTATGAGTTGGACGTCTGGGGTCGAATCCGCAGCCTTGATCGTAATGCTCTGGAAACTTACCTGGCGAGCGAGGAGGCTCAACGTAGTATGCGAATCGGTTTGGTGGCAGATGTCGCCGTCGCTTACCTCACTTGGCAAACCGATAGGCAACTGTTGGCAGTAACCCGTTCCACGCTGGAGAACTACCGGCACAACCTGGAACTGATTCAAGCCAGCAGTGAGGCCGGTACTGCCTCAGATTTGGACGTTCGCCAAGCCCGCACTTTGGTTGATAGCGCTCGCGGGCAGGTTCAGGCCTATACCCGTCAGGAGGCTCAGGACGTCAATGCCTTACGCTTGCTTCTGGGGACGACTATTCCGAGTGATTTACCGGAATCAAATCTGGAAGGCCAGTTGATGACGGAGATTCCTGCTGGACTTCCGGCAAACCTGTTGCAGCAGCGTCCAGACATCCGCGCTGCGGAGCACCAACTACTCGCTGCCAACGCAAACATCGGCGCTGCTCGCGCAGCTTTCTTCCCCAGCATTACGCTGACTGCCAGTGCTGGTACGGCTAGTAGCCAACTCAGTGGGCTGTTTAGTGGCGGGTCAGAAACCTGGAGCTTCATTCCGCAGATCCATTTGCCGATCTTCACCGGAGGCAGGCTCAAGGCCAGTTTGGACTACGCCAAAATCCAGAAGGACATTGGCGTTGCTAACTACGAACAGACCATTCAAGTCTCGTTCCGTGAAGTGTCCGACGGCCTGGCAGCAATGGGAACCTGGGGTGAGCAGCTCAAAAGTCAGCAAGACCTTGTGCGTGCCACCGATGAATACACAGAGATGGCTCTGCAACGCTACGAAGAAGGGGTCGACAACTATATGACGCTGCTTGACGCGCAGCGTCAGTTGCTCTCGGCCCGTCAGCAACTGCTTAGTGGCCATCTCGCTAAGCTCACCGCTCAAATCCAGCTGTACAAGGCTCTGGGCGGCGGCTGGACAATAACAAAAACCTGAGTGGATCAGGCCTCTCGACTTGATGGTTCTATTTAACGTGCGCCTCCATGTGAGGCGCACGCATGCTCTATGTCCATATTATGGATCTAAATTCCATAATGTTTGGAATTCAATGGCGATTATCTAACAGGAAAGACTGAGTATATTGGCCCTTTTCGGCGCTACGAAGCGCTCCACTTCAGAGGCCTCTATGAGTAATCTTTTTTCTCCCTATACGCTTTCCGGTCTTTCGTTGAGAAATCGTGTCGTCATGGCCCCAATGACACGCGCTCGAGCTTTAAATGACATCCCCGACGACTTGACGGTGCTTTACTACCACCAGCGGGCTAGCGCTGGTCTTATCGTCAGTGAAGGTGTTCCTGTTTCTATTCAGGGTCGTGGCTACCTCTTCAATCCCGGGCTCTACAACCAAGAACAGGTTGAGGGATGGAAGCGCGTAACACAGGCCGTCCACGAAGAGGGCGGGAAAATTTTCGCCCAGCTCTGGCATGTGGGGCGTGTATCTCACACGACGTTGCAGCCTGATGGCGGGGCGCCTGTTTCATCGAGTAGTAAACCCGCGGCCAACTCCATGGCATATGCCTACAACGAAAAACATGAGCCCAGTCCGATTCAGGCTAGTCCCCCGCGGGCGCTTTCTACAGAGGAAATCGGAGGCGTAAAGAATGACTTTATCCAAGCGGCTCGCAGAGCTATCGAAGCAGGCTTTGATGGCGTCGAAATTCATGGCGCAAACGGATACTTGTTCGAACAGTTCATAAATCCAACGGTTAACTACCGCACAGACCAATACGGTGGTTCGATTCAGAACAGAATTCGTTTGCTGCTGGAAACAATCGATGCCGTTGCCGAGGAGATTGGCCGCGCCAAGGTTGGCGTTCGCATTTCACCATTTGGCCGTCTCTTCGACATGGCTCCCTTCGACGACGAGGCCGAAACCTGGGTTGAAGTAGCGCGCGAGATTCAAAAGCGGGATATCGCCTATGTTCACTTGAGCGATCAATTGACCATTGGTGCTGAGGGCATGCCCGAAGGATTTGCAACGAGTTTCCGTGAAACTTACCGAGGCACGTTGATTGCAGCTGGTGGCTTTGATCGAGAATCAGCAGAGGGTGCGCTTTTATCTGGGGAGCTGGATCTAATCGCTTTTGGTCGACCTTTCATTGCGAATCCCGACCTGGTTGAGCGAATGAAGAATGGTTGGCCTCTTGCGATCCCCGACCGAGCCACCTTTTACGGGAACAGCGGTCAAAAAGGCTATGTCGATTATCCCGTCTATGCTCCCGCCGAATAGTTCCTGCCCAACCTAATCGAAGGGGCCAGGATGTGAAGCTGGCCACCTTTCATTAGGTACCTTTACTCAGGCCTGAAAATTTTCGAATCGCGCTGGGCGAGTGCTAACAGCTCGTCCACTATCATTCTGATCTTGGGTTGAATGTATCTCGTTCGGGGCCAGATGACGTGAATGGGCATCTCGGCCCCGGCGTAGCATTCAAGTACGGGAACCAACTCGCCCTGTTCGATATAGTCCTGAACCAGCCAGGTGGGCAATTGTGCGAGTCCTCCCCCCGCGAGCGTCATTTTCAGCAACATCTCACCATCCCCCATCTCGTGTTTGACGCGCACCTCTTGTTCAAAGGTTTGGCCGTTCTCATCAATCAGCATCCAGGTTTTCCGGGTGCCATTGCGCCAGCCTACGATGCAGTCATGGTGTAAGAGGTCGTCTCGAGTTTGGGGTGGGGTGTGTCTAGCCAAGTAGTCTGGTGTTGCACAGATCAACAAGCTCTGGCTGCCCAGCTTTCGGGCCACTATGTCCGCATCATCTTTCAAAGTTCCGATCCTGACGACGAGATCGATACCATCGTTGACTATATCTACCAGACGCTCACTGAAGCTGACTGACAGATCGAGCTTTTGGTATCGGACAGACATATCGATCAGGGTAGGCAGGATGTGACGGCGGCCAAAAGTAGCTGGCAGATCAACTCGGAGTCGGCCGATTGGTTCTTGCTGTCCCGTTGTAAGGAGTCCTTGCGTTTCGGCCAACTCGTCTAACACCCGCAAACAGCTCGCCAAGTAAGTTTCCCCTTCTTGAGTGAGGATCAAGCGGCGGGTTGTACGATGTAGAAGCTTGACGCCTAATCGCGCTTCCAGACGGGTCACACTTTTCCCCACGGCGGAGCTGGTCAGCCCAAGCTCAAGCCCTGCGGCTGTAAAACTGAGTGACTGTGCGGCGGCAACGAATTCCCGAATGCCGTCAAAGGTGTTTTCAGTCATTTTAGAATCCAGGGCTGCAATGTATGGAATTTAATCGGCTTAATCACAAAATCATACAGGAATAGAATGTCTTCGTTCCCTAAAGTAGGAGTGGACGAATGAGTTCTGCACTATTGCCTGATGAGATCCAGAAGCCCATCTACCGTCTGAATCAACACCCCGGTTACCGTCGGTTGTTCGCGCCCCAGGAGTTGACCATCGGTCTGATCATGCCTTTGGAAACCCATCCAGACAGGCCGGCGCCGACCATGGCAGATCATACGTCAATGGCAATTAGAGCTGACAAACTCGGCTTTGCAGCGCTCTGGTTACGAGATGTTCCTTTCTACGACCCCACGTACGGTGATGTCGCTCAAGTCTTCGATCCAATCGCTTACATTGGTTACCTTGCGGCCGTAACGCATAACATCACTCTCGGTACAGCGGGCATTGTATTGCCGTTGCGGGAGCCACTGATACTTGCCAAACAAATTGCTTCGCTCGACCATCTTTCGGCCGGACGAATGATGCTGGGAGTTTCATCGGGTGATCGACCTGCTGAATATCCATTATTCGGTGTGGATTATGACACCCGCGGAGATCGATTTCGTGAGGCCTACACAGTATTCCGAACAGTTACGGAAGAACGCTTTCCGGTTTACGACTCGCCTCGCTTCGGTCGCTTGAATGGGCAGTTCGAGCTTATCCCCAAACCTGTTGTCGACCGCGCTCCCACAATCGCCATCGGTCAAGCACAACAAAGTCTTGAGTGGATTGCGGAGAACCTCGACGGACTCCTTCGTGCGGCGCCTGATCCAGACTACTTATCGACGGTCGCGGAGCAGTGGCGAATCGCCGTTGAGCGAAGCCTAGGTAAAGGTCATTGCAAACCGCTAGGTGTCGGGGCATTCCTGGACTTGGCCGAGGATGCCGATGCGCCTTTACGTCGTATGCCTGGAGGCTTCCGTGCTGGTCGGCGTTCGTTGATTGGATTTCTTGAAGCGGTTAAGTCGGAGGGTATCAATCACGTTGCCCTCAACCCAAAAGTCAGCCGACGCCCCTATATCGAAGTGATGGATGAGTTAGCTGCCGATGTCCTGCCACTCTTCCCGACACATTGAAACATTAAGAAATTGTGCAAAGTCAGTCGATGCCGCTTCTAGCAGGGCAAAGGTGGGGTGGCATTGTTCGAAAATTGAACTGCAAGCTATTGCTGCCTAAATAGGATTGTTGGGACAAATAGTAACTTTTTTCATTGCAAATGATTCGGTCAATATCGAAAGCCGAAGTATGGTTGGAGTATTTATGCTGCTTGATTTGGCAGGGCTTCGGGCAATTGATGTAAACAAACTTATTATATTCATGACAGTTTATCGTGCGGCTAGCGTCAGCACTGCCGCTAGCATCTTGGGAGTAACGCAGCCAGCAATTAGCAATGCGTTGAGTGAAATGCGGATCTGTTTTTGCGATCAGCTGTTTGTTCGTCGTGATGGGGGCATGCGACCCACTACGAAGGCAGACTCAATTGCTGAGAGCCTGTTACCGATTCTGACTTCGTTGAGTGCCCTTGCGGGGCAATTTACGCCAGGTAAGTATCGGCGTTGAATGGCGCAATAAACCCGATGCTCAACCCACCGACTACGTGATACCGACATTGCAGGGCTGTGCGTTGAACCCGACCGTTTCGCAGACCTAGCGCAGCCACCGGTCGTGGTGCCGGGCAAAGTTTCGGCGGACAACGTGCTTGAAGCCTAGAAGGCCGAGAACGACGGCAAGGTGTTCCTCGACGAGTTGTACTTGCTGGCCGCGAACCTCCTGCTTTCGAGTTTTAAACGCGCCATACAGAAATGCATCTGAACTTGGCCCGTAGACGCTTTTTATAGAGCTCCATTGGTTGGCCGCAACCAGCCAATTTTTTACCCCGCACCGCATTCCGGTTGCGGGTTTTTTTTGAGAGTGAGCAAAGGTTTGACTGCTGACGACCTTAACTCAGCTACAGGCGGCGAGGGGGGAGATCCTTCACCACCGACGGTATCGGTCGACACATCCACACTTGAGCACGGCAGCGATATTTCATCCCGTGAAGCTAAAATGTTTGGAATTTATCCTAGATTATCTTTTGTTTGAACATCATTAAAGTGACGGCTCTACTGATTTGGAGCTGTCATGTCCTTTCCCCTCATTGAAGCTGAAGCACGTTCGGCGTTGACCTCTGTGATGGATGATTTTTTCGCTGCTTGGTCGGATGGAGAGTGGCAGATGCTAACCCCATCGCTGGCGAAGACCGCCAAGCTCAAAAGTAGTCAGCATGGAGAAGGGCGGGGCGTCGCCGAATGGCGCAGTTTACTGGCCGCCGACGCCTCTGCCCTCTTATGGATGCGTACCAGCAATCACGCGATTGTGGTTGGTAGGAATGGGCAGGCAGTTACCAGCGCCTATGTCTACGGCTTATTCGGCCGTGGTGAACAACGTTTGTTGTTTGGGGCCAGTGTGGTCCTTCGGTTCCAGTTCGATGGGACTGACGGCCTCTGGATGATGGCCGACGCCCGCATCAATGTGAACTGGTGCAAAGGTGACCTGCCATTAGCCGCACATTGGCGCATGCTGCCGGGCGACGCGGGCTGGGAGTTAGGCGATGCCCCGCCGGTGATCGTAAGTGAGCTGGATTCACCTTGGGCATTGATCGGCAATGCTCTGCCGCAAGCCGATGTGGAAGTCGCCGTGCGCGAGCTCTATAGCAAATATTCCTGGGCTATCGACCAAGGCGACATTGCGCTGCTAAGTGATTGCTATACCGACGACGCCGCAGGTGGCTTCGCGCCCATCGGGCCTTTGCAGGGGCGACATGCCATCGTCGGTCAGCTGAAAAGTTTCCGACGGCATTGGCCATGGATGCAGCACTTCGCCGATGTTGTGCGACTGGAACTTGAGCCCGATGGCCAACATGCGCAAATGATCGTCGCACGGATCATCCCAGAACGACCGGCCGATTCGCAGGGGCGTTCGCTCTATGGCGCCCACTACCAGATCCGCGCACGACGCGAAGACGATGGCCGGTGGCGTATCTGCTGGAGTGATTACCGGCCAGGTTGGTTTACCACCGCAGAGGCCCCGGCATTCGAAATTGGCGTCACCCATGCCTAATGCCCCGCAACTTCATGAGCGTCCGTCATCGGGTGGCGGCTCACCACAAGCGCTAAAGCAAAGGGGAGTATCTGATTTCCCCGCTAACCATTAATTAAATACAGAGGTTACTTACCATGGACATCAATCTCAAAGGGCTGCTTGATCGTGAAGAAATTCGCAACCTCAGAACGATCTACGCGCACCACCTGGACAGCAACAACATCGCCGCACTCGACCAGGTCTTCTCCGCGGATGCGGTAGTGGAGGTCACCGTAGGCAAGATGGAAGGCATCGACGCCATACGGGCCGGTTTGAATGATGCGTTCAAGCTGTACGATCGGGATCATCGGGGAAGCTATCCCTTCATGCATGCGATCACTAACCACTGGGTCAAGCTCACCGGGCCGGATACCGCACTAGGCCGCTGCTATTTGATCGATTTCGAAACCGCCTCAAAGCCTGACCCTAATCCGTTGCTGCTGCTTGGCATATACGCCGATGAGTACCAACGTATTGACGGCGAATGGCGCATCACCCACACCCGTCTGGAAGTCGTCTGGCCAGCATGCAACACCAGTGATGAGCAGGCAGTTGAACAGGCTAAAGGGGCGTGATCAGTGTCGAAATCGATGAAGCTTAGCATTCTGGATTATTCCCCCGTCGATGAAGGTCTTCTTCCAGTCGACGCACTTGCGGCCAGCGTACGCCTGGCACACTGTGTGGAAGCGAAAGGATTCAAACGGTTTTGGGTATCGGAGCACCATGGTGCTCCGGCCACCGCCAGCAATTCGCCGGAAATACTTATGTCGCGCATCGCTTCGGCGACGAAGGCGATCCGGGTGGGCTCCGGTGGCGTGCTACTGCCCAACTACAGCAGCCTGAAGATTGCCGAGAACTATCAGCTCCTCGAGGCGCTGTTCCCGGGCCGGATCGATCTCGGCTTCGGCCGTGCTCCGGGCGCTGACCGTCGTACGAGCATGGCGCTCAACGATGAGAAGAGCGAGTCGATTCCATATTCCCGCAAGGTTTCAGATCTGCTGGGGTTTGTCACTGGGCGTCACATGCCAGGTTCGCCGTATGCGGGTATGCGTGCACATCCCGAGACCCGCGATAGACCTCAACCTTTTGTGCTTGGCGCGTCTGGTGCGACTGCGGAGATCGCTGCGCAGGCAGGTCTCGGCTTCACCTTCGCTCACTTCATCAACCCGCGCGGCGACGGCCCTCTAGCGGCCAAAGCGTACCGTGCTGCGTTCCAACCAAGCGACTTTTCCCCGGATCCATCGGTTATCGCGGCGGTCTTTGTGGCGGTCGGTGATAGCGAGGCTCAGGCCAGGGAATTCGCCGACGCGTTCCACCTCTGGCTTACCTATGCGGAGAGCGCGAGCCCGTTCGAGCGCATACCTTCGCTCGCCACCACTCGTGACCATCGCTGGACGTCTGATGAGCTGGCTGTTCGCGAGCGAAACAAGGGCAGGCTCATTTCCGGAACGGCCTCCCAGGTCGTTACCCAGCTTCGTGCTCTAGTGGACGCCTACGGCACCGACGAGGTAATGATCAACCTGATGATGCCAGGTGAGTCGGCGCGGCTGAACGCCATCAATGCCATTAGCGACGCGATGGAGGAGATCGGATCGGATCCGGCCGCGGCCGCCGAAGAGGAGCAAGCAGGAGCGCGCCCATGACTGGAGCACACGTAGTCACTCTGCCGTCGATGACAGGCCGGCATCATGTTGCACTTCATCTTGCCCATCGATGGTTCGCTTTTCTGGAAGCGCCAGGAGGGGAGCTCGACGCACATCTGACAATGTTTCACCCGCAGGTGCGGCTAACCGGCCACCGATGGAGTCACCTTTTCGCGCGCGACCATAAGAGCCTCGTGACCTGGTTCGCCGCCGTGCCTGATATGATCAGTTCTCATCACATCGTTCACTCCAATTATTCGACCGCCGAAAACGGAGACGGCTTGCTGAGCATGGTTGTGGCGTATCAGGCGCCCGGCGAACTGGATATGCATGGACCAATCATCAGCTACGAGACGCGAATTGAATTTGCAATGGATGCCCCACGTTTCAGTGCGCCCGACAAGACCCCCGAGCCTTCCCAATAGGAGACTTGAGTAAGAGAGCGCTCTTGGTCGACGAACCGCGTGCTGGCATGGGGGCATGCCGAGCTTGGTGGCATCACCGATTCAGACGGCCAGTTACGGGTCGCACTGGGGAGTGATGTGCGGCAGGTACGAACTGCTCGCATGCTGTTTGATGGAGTATTTGTTTCGATTAATGTGTGGCGTGCCCCAGAGCCATCTCGGCGATAAAACGCAGCGAAAATGAAAGACCTGGTGCCGATGAGCAGCGTCTTGGGCAGCTAATGTCGGTATCAAGTGGCTAATGTTGTCGATGGTGCTGCCGCAATAGCGGCTTAAAGCTCCAAAAGCAAACTACAAAATATGGGCGACATCGACTACCGGCATTCCAGCTCTTCTTGCCGCCTGGACACCTTGTGGACTGTCTTCGAACACCAGGCAGTCCCCTGGTTCCTACGACAGTCGGCGTGCAGCCTCAATGAAGATGTCGGGCTGAGGCTTGGCGACGCCAACGTCATCGAATGTGACTACCGCGTCAAAAAGCCCTTTGAGATCTAACGCCTCAAGGGACTTGGTGACGATCTCCCGCGACCCTCCAGAGGCGACGGCAATCGGAATCTTCCCTTTGAATCGCTTTGCGATTTGGGAGATGGCACGCAACTCGGCGAAAAGGGCTTCGAAGGCGCGTCCACCCGCGACATCGCCGAGCGCGCGGGGGTCAACGCACCGGCGCTCAATTACTATTTCAAGAACAAGGAAGGGGTGTACCTGGCGTGTACCGAGCATATGGTGGCCTGCATCTGGGCACACCTGGCCGAAACGGTGGAAGGCGCCCAGGCGGTGCTCGATGGCGAGCCCGATGCGCCAGCGCTGATGGAAGCGTTCTGGTCGATCCAGCTGCGCACCGCCGAGTACATGCTGATGTCCACCGAGGCCCACCCGTGGCGCCAGCTGTATGCCCGCGAGCAGGCGGGGCTTGGGCCCACTTCCGGCATGGAGCAGGTCAAGGAACGCATCGACAAACCGATCATGGCTGTCAACAGCGCGATCATCGCCCGTCTGCTGGGCCGGGCTGTCGTCGACGACGAATGCGCGATCCGCGCCATCACCCTGCATGGCCAAGTGCTGCCGTTCCATCAAACCCGCAGCAGCACGATGGACGCGCAGGGCTGGAAGAGCCTCGATCGCGAACGCTTCGACCGCCTGATGAACATCGTGCGTGAGCAGACGTTCAATCAGCTCAAGGCGTTGCGTACCGTCTGATTACGCGTCTCAGGCCTTACCTTTCCACGGCACCAGGCGTCGCTCCAGCCAGCGCATGCCCAGGTCGAACAGCAGGGCCATGGCGCCGATCACCAGGATGCCCATGATCACCACGTCCGTGGCCATGAATTTGGAAGCGGTCAGCACCATGAAGCCCAGGCCTGCGGTGGCGGCGACCATTTCAGCGGCCACCAGGGTGGTCCAGCCGAAACCGATGGCGATGCGCATGCCGGTCAGTACCTCGGGCAATGCCGCCGGCATGATCACGTGTCGCAGCACCTGGGCGCGACTGGCGCCCATGGAGTAGGCGGCATGGATCTGCTCGATGGCCACCGACTTGACCCCGGCGCGGGCACTCAATGCCAACGGCGCGAACATCGCCAGGTAAATCAGCAGCACCTTGGAACCCTCGCCGATGCCCATCCAGATCACCACCAGCGGCAAATACGCCAGCGGCGGCAGTGGCCGGTAGAACTCCACCAATGGGTCGAATATCCCCCGGGCCACACGATTGACGCCCATCATGATGCCCACCGGGATCGCCGTGAGCACCGCCAGGACGAACGCACCGAAGACACGCAAGGCACTCCAGCCGATGTGGTTGAGCAGGGTCGCGTCGGCGAAACCGTCACGGGCCACCTCCAGCAATTGCGCCCAGACCGCCTGGGGCGAGGGCAGGAACAGCGGCTTGACCCAGCCGGTGTTGGTCGCGATGTACCAGGCGGTAAACGCCAGCACCACAGTGACCAGACTCAAGACCAGGCTCGAACCATTGCCCGGCGCCCCGTACTGCTCGCCCGGGCGGGCCGGGGCGGCACGGCGCAGTTCATTGAGGGCGCGCAGCACGGCGTTGCGTTGTTTCTCGTCGAACAGGCTCATGCGGCCTCCTCATCACCATGGATAATGCTCAGCACCTGCTCGCGCAAGGCAATGAAATCGGCACTGGATTTGACCGTGCGCGCGTCCTGGCCGGCCAGAAAGCGCCGGCCGAAATCGATCGGGAATTCGTGGGTGATGCGGCCAGGGCGCGGTGACATGATGATCAGCCGCGTGGCCATGAACAGGGCTTCCTCGACGTCGTGGGTGATGAAAAACATCATCTTTGCGGTACGCATCCAGATCTGCAGGATCAGTTCCTGCAAACGTTCGCGGGTCAGCGCATCCAGTGCGCCCAGCGGTTCATCGAGCAACAGCATTTGCGGATCATTGGTCAGTGCCCGCGCGATCCCCACCCGTTGCTGCATGCCGCCGGAAAGCTGGTACACCGCGTGGCCGGCAAAATCCGTCAGCCCCGTGAGCTCGAGGAAGTGCCTTGCGCGCTCCTCGCGCTCAGACCTGGCCACGCCACGCAATTTCAGGCCGAAGGCGACGTTGTCGAGCACATTCAACCAGGGCAGCAACGCATGTTTCTGGAACACCACGCCGCGTTCGGAGCCGGGCCCGGTGACCTGGTCGCGCAGTTGCGCCACCGCCGAGGTCTGTTGTGGCACCTGGCCGTGGAAATCGCCCAGGGTGATCAAGCCGCTGCTGGGCTGGATGAAGCCGGCCATCAGGTTGAGCAGGGTGGTCTTGCCGCAACCCGATGCCCCCAGGGCGACAACGAAATCGCCGCTGGCGATGTCCAGGTTGACCCCGGCCAGCGCCGTGACCTGCTGGCCTTTTTGCTGAGCAGGGTAGTGCACCGACACGTCATGGATTTTCAGGCTCAGGCCCATGGCTATTTCCTCGTGGTGGGGCGGCCTGCACCGCCCGTGGCTGGGGTTACTGGGCGGCCTGGACGAAGCCCGGGTTGATGGCGACGCTGTAGTCGGGCAGCAACGCCGGGATCTTTTTTTGTTCTTTCAAGAAGGCAGCGGTGGCCGCCAATGCCTTGGCCGCGCCACCGTCCTTGCCGGCGCCCAGCCAGTTGGCACCGGCCTGTTCGGTGGCCAGCGGGAACTGGTACAGGGCCAGCACGGGCGGCACTTCGTCAGGCTTGGCCCCGGACTGGCGCGCCACGTTGATCACTTGCGGCGAGTCGGCGGTCCAGCGTCCGGGTGCTTTCACGTAGTCGGCGGTGCTGGCCTGCAACACCTTGGTCAGGGCGAGCATGCCGGCGCTGTGCTCGGCGGCGAACTTGCGATCGACCACGATGCCGTCGAAGGTTGCCTTGCCCCATTGGGTCAATTGCCCGGAGGTCAGCAGCACCTGGCCGCTTTGCTTGAGGCGACCCAATGCCGGGTCCCAGATGAAGGCCGCGTCGATGTCGCCACGTTCCCAGGCGGCCGGAATGTCCGACGGCTGCAGGTTGATGACCTTGACCTTGCCGCTCAGGCCAAATTGCTCCAGGGCAAACAGGGCATGAAAGTGTGTGGTGGAGACGAAAGGCACGGCCAGGGTTTTACCCGCCAGGTCCTGGGGCGCGACGATGCCGCTGCCATTGCGCACCACCAACGCTTCGGCGTCATTGATGTTGTCGAGAATCCAGAACAACTGCGCGTCTACGCCACGGCTCACGGCAGCGGCAATCGGGCTGCTGCCCGCCACGCCGATTTGCACGTCGCCGGATGCCATCGCCAGCATCACATCGCCGCCGCTGTCGAAGTTGCGCCACTGGATGTCCCAGCCAGTGGCCTTCTCGAACTGCTTCTCGGCGATGGCGTTCTTCCACGGTGCGAACATGCTTTGCACGCCGATGGTCACCGTTTGCGCCTGGGCCGCGGTGGCAAGGCCCAGGGTCAGCGCGGCGGCGGGTAACAGCAGGGAGCGTCGAATCCATTGGTGCAGGGGCTTGAACATGGTGTGGCTCCTAAGGTGGAAGGCATTGTTTTTGGCTCCCCTCGATCTTAGGGCCGGCCCGTTGCTTGCTTTAGATCCAGTTGCGCCGGGCTTTGGTACCAGCCATCGCGCCAGGCCTTTGCGGCTAAGGCGTGCAGCGCATCGGGTGCGCCATCGGGGTGCGTCATCGAGGGAGTGGGAACCATGTTGGAGCGTTATTTTCGCCCGTTCGAAGCAGGGCGCGGTTTGCAGGAGCAACTGCGCGAGAACCTGCTCAACGCCATCCTCGATGGCGCGCTGGCGCCCAGCGATGCCATGCCGTCGTCGCGCAAGCTGTGCCGATTGCTCAAGGTGTCGCGCAATACCGTGGTGCTGGTCTACGAGCAACTGGTGCAGGACGGCTACCTCACGCCCTCGGACCGACGCGGTTATTTCATCAATGAAAAATTCCTGCGCCAACAGCTCAACGTCAGCCTGCGCCCCAAATCCCCGGCCCTGTTCGAGCGGCCCGATCATGCGCCCGACTGGGAGCGGCGGCTGCAAACCGAATCGGCGCACATGCGTGCCATCGTCAAGCCGCGCAACTGGCGCGAGTACCGCTACCCGTTTATCTATGGTCAGATCGAGGAAGACGAGCAGACCGCCGCGCGCTGGCGCGATTGCGCCCGGATTGCCGCCAGTGGGGCGCACATGCGCAGTTGGGTCGATGACCAGGTGATGCTCGATGATCCCCTGTTGGTAGAACAGATCATCCAGCGGGTGTTGCCCAAACGCGGTATCCAGGCTCGGCCCGAGCAATTGCTGGTGACCATCGGCACGCAGAATTCGCTGTACATGCTCGCGCGCCTGCTGGGCCGACCTGGCCTTGTAATGGGCCTTGAAGAGCCCGGTTATGTCGATGCCCGGAACATTTTCAGCCTCACCGGTTGCGCCCTGCGACCGCTGCGCATCGACCGCCAGGGCCTGGTGGTGGACGCGCAATTGCAGGGGTGCGAAATGCTCTTCTGCACGCCCAGCCACCAATCGCCGACCGGCGTGACGATGCCGCTGTACCGGCGTCTGGAGTTGTTGGCCAGCGCCCGCGAGCATGACTTTCTGATCATCGAGGACGACTACGAAAGCGAGCAGAACTTCCTGGGCAGCAACCATCCTGCGCTCAAAAGCTATGACGACAGTGGCCGGGTGATTTACCTGGGCAGCCTGACCAAGAGCCTGTTGCCAGGTGTACGGTTGGGGTTCATTGCTGCCGATGCCGAGCTGATTCACGAGCTACGCGCGCTGCGCCGCTATATGTATCGCCACCCACCGTCGAACAACCAGCGCATCCTGGCGCTGTTCCTGGCCATGGGGCATTACGACGCCCATGCCCGTCGCCTGCGTGACCGCCTGGCGCGTAAGTGGCGAGTGATCAGCCGCGCCCTGGCCGAGCATTTGCCCGAGTGCAACGCCAGTGGCATGGCCGGTGGTTCATCGATCTGGGTCAGCGGCCCGCCGGCGATAGACGCCTGGGCCTTGCAGCGCAGGGTTGCACGGCATGGCGTGTTGATCGAACCGGGGGATATTCATTTTCTGGGGGAGGGACGTACGGGCTGTTACTTCCGCCTGGGCTTCGGCGCGATTGCCGAAGCGTTGATCGAGCCGGGCATCGAGACGTTGGGCAAGGCCTGGCGCGAGCTGCACCAGGCCGAACCGGCTTAGAAGCTTTCCTGGGCGAACGTGTGCTTGAGGACTTCGAACATCTCGTCCACGTCCTTGCGACTGGCCACCAGCGCCGGGGCGAAGATGATCGCATCGCCCGTGGTCTTCACGTGCAGGCCGGCGTCGTACAGCGCCCGCTGCACCTGCGCGCCCTTGGCGCCGGGCGCGGTTCCCGGGGTCAGCTGGATGCCGCTGAGCAGGCCGTAGCCGCGCAAGTCACTGACCTGGGGCAGTCCGCGCAGGCCGCTCAGTGACTCCATGAAGTAGGGCGCCAATTGCCGACCGCGACCGAACAGATCCTCATCACGGTAGATGTCCAGTGAAGCCAGGGCCGCGGCGCACGCGGCCGGGTGCCCCGAGTAGGTATAGCCGTGGAACAGCTCCGGCCCCTGGCCCTGGCTGGCCCCGATCACGGCGTCGTAGATCGACTCGTCGACGGCCACCGCACCCATGGGGATCGCGCCGTTGGTCAAGGCCTTGGCCATGGTGATGATGTCCGGCTTTACCGAAAAACTCTGTGCGGCAAAGGCCTCGCCGGTGCGACCGAAGCCGGTGATCACTTCGTCGAACACCAGCAGGATGCCGTGGCGGTCGCAAATGTCGCGCAGGCGCTTGAGGTAGCCCGCCGGCGGTACATAGACGCCAATGGAGCCGGCGATGGGCTCGACAAAACACGCCGCGATGCTGTCCGCACCGTGGGTGCTGATGATGCGCTCAAGGTCACTGGCCAGGTCCGCGCCCTGGGTCGGTTCGCCCAATTGATAACGCTGGTCTTCCTGCCAGGTGTGGCGCATGTGACTGACGTGGGGCAGGCCGCCGGTGGCGAAGGCCTGACGGTTACGCATCATGCCGCAAAGGGCCACGCCGCCGAAATTGACCCCATGGTAGGCCCATTCACGGGACACGAAACGGGTGCGCTGGGCCTGGCCACGGGCGCGGTGATAAGCCAGGGCGATCTTCATGGCGCTGTCGACCGACTCGGAGCCCGAGTTGGTGAAGAACAGCTTGTTCAACCCCGTCGGCAACAGCTCGCTCAGGCGTTCGGCCAATTCGAAGGACAAGGGCGAGGCGCGCTGAAAGTGCGGGGTGAAATCCAGGGTCAGCAGTTGCTTGCACACCGCCTCCGCGATCTCGGTACGGCCATGCCCGGCGGCGCAGCAGAACAGCCCAGAGCTGCCATCGAGCAGCTCGCGGCCTTCGTTGGTCCAGTAGCGCACACCCTCGGCGCGAACGAACAGTTGCGGGGCACGCTGGAACTCACGGTTGTCGGTGAAGGGCATCCATTGGTGGTTGAGGTTCGTTGCCATGGGGTTACTCCTGAGGGCAGGCACGGATCGGCCGGTTGCCCCGCAGACTAGCCATGCAGTTGCGGCGCGCTTAGATCCAGTTGGCCTTTTCGATGGAGCCAGGGCATCCGGCACTGGCCCTATTGAAATGCCCATCTGGCTCTAAAGCGTGGATCGATGCCTGACTAGAGTGGCGCCACTGTCAAAGGAGCGCGCCGTGAGCCCGGAATTGAATTGGACCTTGAGTGCCTTGTGTGTGCTGGTCGCCGCCGTTGTGCGTGGCCTCACCGGGTTCGGCTTCGCGGCCATCGCGGTCGTCGGCCTGGCAATGCTCGGTTCCTTGCGTGATGCCGTGCCCCTGGTGTTGTGCCTGGAGGTGGCATCCAGCCTGATGCTGCTGCGCGACGCCTGGGCCCATGCCGATTACCCGTTACTGCGGCGCATCCTGATCGCGGCAGCGATTGGCGTGCCCTGCGGCATCTGGCTGCTGACCGGGCTAGACAGCGACTGGCTGAGCCTGGGGGTGTACGTGCTGGTCGCCACGCTGGCATTGCTGGGACTGGCGCGAGTGGCGTTGCCCATGGGGCGCGGGCCTTGGGCGGCCTGGCTGGTGGGCGGCAGCAGCGGGGCGTTGATCGCCGCGTTTTCCATCGGCGGGCCACTGGTGGTTGCCTGGCTCAGCCACTGCGGGCTGCGCGCCCGCACGCTGCGAGCCACCTTGATCATGTTCTTTTTTGCCGTGGACCTGGCGGCCCTGGCCGGGCTGGCATTGGCCCAGGCCATCGGCCCCCAGATCCCGCGCCAGGCCCTGACCCTGCTGTTGCCCCTGATGCCTGGGCTTTGGATGGGACAGCGGTTGTTCGTGCACATTCGCGCCGAACACGCGGCGCGACTCACCCAATGGCTATTGCTGGCGTTGGCGGGCTTCGGCCTGCTGGGCCGGTCGTGGTCCTGACCCCTGGAGCTTGATCATGCAACCTACTGTATTTATCACCGGCGCCACCTCCGGATTCGGCGAAGCCTGCGCCCGGCGTTTCGCCCAGGCCGGCTGGTCGGTGGTGCTCACCGGCCGGCGCGAAGAACGCTTGCTGAGCCTGGCCAACGAACTGGGCGATCGGTGCGATGTGTTGCCCCTGGTCCTGGACGTGCGCGACCGCGAGGCCATGCAAACAGCGATCGGCCAGTTGCCTGAGCGCTTTTCGACATTGCGCGGCTTGATCAACAACGCCGGCCTCGCACTGGGCACCGAAGCTGCCCAGGCCTGCTCGCTGGATGACTGGGAGACCATGGTGGACACCAACATCAAGGGCCTGCTCTACAGCACCCGACTGTTGCTGCCTCGATTGATCGCTCACGGCGCCGGGGCAAGCATCGTCAACCTCGGCTCCATCGCCGGCAACTGGCCGTACCCCGGCAGCCACGTATACGGCGCGACCAAGGCCTTCGTGCGCCAGTTTTCGTTGAACCTGCGCTGCGACCTGCAAGGCACGGGCGTGCGGGTCACCAACCTTGAACCGGGCTTGTGCGAAAGCGAATTTTCGCTGGTGCGCTTTGCCGGCGACACCCAGAAGTACAACGCGGTGTACGCTAACGCCCAGCCGCTGCAACCTGCGGACATCGCCGAGACGATCTTCTGGCTGATGAACCAGCCGGCGCATATCAACGTCAACAGCCTGGAGGTGATGCCGGTGACCCAGGCCTGGAACAACTTTGCGATTGAGCGTGGGGCGGCGGGCTGAACCACCGCCCCCTGTAGGAGCGATGCTTGCTCGCGATGGTCGTCGACGATGACGCTGGGCACCTGACACCGAACCCCTCAAGCGGGAAATTGAGCCATCCAGTGCCTGGCAATCTCTTCACGCCGGCAGATCCACACCGCGTCGTGGCCTTGCACGTAATCGAGAAAGCGCGCCAGCGCCAGCGCACGACCAGGATGGCCACTGATCCGTCCATGCAGGCCGACGCTCATCATCTTCGGATGTTGAGCGCCTTCCTGCCACAGCTGGTCGAAAGCGTCCTTGAGCAACTGGAAAAAGTCTGCACCGCAGGCGAAACCGTTCGGCAGCAGATAGCGGGCGTCGTTGTTGACCAGTGTGTAAGGGATCACCAAGTGAGCGGGCGAGCCTGGGAGCCAATAGGGCAGGTCATCGTTGTAGGCGTCGGAGCTGTAGAGAAACCCGCCTTCCTCGCGCAACAGGCGGCGGGTGTTCTGGCTGACCCTTCCTGTGTACCAACCCACGGGGCGTTTACCGCAGATTTGCTCAATCACGTCGAGCGTGAGGCGGATATGGAGCCGCTCCTGGTCTTCAGACATGTCGCGGTAGTCCAGCCAACGGTAGCCATGCCCGGCAATCTCATGCCCGGCAGCGCAGAGCGCATGGCCAATCGCCGGTGTGAGTTCCAGGGCCCGGCCGACGGCGAAGGCGGTCAGCGGCAGGCCTCGGGCGCTGAACAGCTCGAGAATGCGCCACACACCGGCGCGCGATCCGTATTCGTACATGCCCTCGACGCTCAAGTCCGCTTCCCCCACACGCGGCGGGCGGCCCGGTAGCTCGTGCAGCCAGGCCTCCGACTGCGCATCACCGTTGAGGATGCATGACTCCGCGCCTTCTTCGATGTTGAGGACGAACTGGACCGCGACGCGCGCCTCACCGGGCCATCGCGGGTGAGGCGGGCAGCCACCATAACCGATGAGGTCGCGGGCGGACATCAGCCCAGCTCGAAGGTCGTGACGCCGAACACACGTTCGTGCGCGATCGCCGGAGGAGGGCCGAGGTACATGCGTGCACAGCCGAAAACCTCGACCATGCCCTGTTGGCGCACGAGCGCCATCGCGGCGGGGTTATTCTCCGGGGCATCGAGAAAGAACGGGGCACCCTGCGCAAATTCCGCCAGGCGCGCATAGAGGGCATTGGCTGCCAGGGCATCATCGGCAAACAAGGGGCCGATCTTGTAGCCTTCAAGGCAGCGCCTTGCTACGCCGTAGCCGCTTAGCCTGCCGTCGCGCCGACAACCCACGGCAAGTGCATCGGCCTGGGCAATCCACCCCCTCAAAAAGGTGGCGCGCCTGACCGGGAAGCAGGTGCGGTCGTAATCGACAACCTGATCGAACGGGAAGGTGGCCAACGGGACGATGTCCTGGTTGTCAACCGGCGAGATTGCCGGGCGCTTGGCGGTATCGGCACGAAAACGCATGTTGCGATGGGAGAAGACGAAACCACCCTTGGCGTAGTAGTCCTGCATCGCGAAGACGCCGTCCATGCCGATGCTCGCGCCCGGTAGCAGCCGGGCGAGAAGTCGCTCGCGGCGTGCGTGCCAAAGGGTATTGCCCAAGCCTTGGCCGCGATACTCAGGCCGGACGATGAAAAAACCCATGAAACCGAATTCGCCGTTGTAGGAAGTGATGGCACCGCCGCCGATCAATTCGCCGTCCAGGGACGCGGCGATGAAGGCGGCAGGGTCCGCAGCCCAGAAAAGCTCGGCATCGTGAACGCCGGGATTCCATCCCTCATGGGCAGCCCAATTGACGAGCTCGTCCAGCTCGGGGCGGGTCATGTTGTGTATGACCAGCGGGTTCGACACTGCGAAGTTCTCCTCAGAAGTTAATCGAGCGAGTGGTGCAGCTCCACTTTGAACCCTTTCGGTATAGCTTCAACCCGGGTATTGATCCAGGCCGTTACCTCAGCTGCAGAACATGTTCGTCGTCTGAGGCTGGCGTGGTGCAGTTGACCTAAGGAGGATCCTGAACGCAGAGAAGAGGGTGCCCAGGAATGAGCGTACGCGCCGGCACCTGCGTGCGAAGAACCTGATGGGATTTAACTATGCTAAATAGCCGTTTAGTTGAGTTAGCTAATGATCTGCCCCTAGATGTGCTGAAGGGGCGATTATTGTAATGGGCTGGCGGTGCGAAGATCTCAAGAGCACGTAGATCTCATCAACTGACAATGTCTGCCGAAACCGTTGATTACGTTCACCACTGACGGGGCCACAGAGTGATATTAAATGTAAACACTACCATCGGTAAATCCCGCAGTTCGAACACCGATACCGAGCCTTGAAACCCTGGGCGGGCCCATAAAAATGTGGTTAACAACGGTACCGAAGTGGCATTTAACTAAACGTTCATCCCGTCAAATCTGGTGAGCCAAGCCAAGCCTCATGTGCATGCGAATCCGCCGGCGCTTGTCGGTTTCAGGCCAACAGCCCTTGAAATCTACGCACCAACTCCAAGCTCAACGCTACGGATTTTACACAGCGACGTGTTTGCAGATAGACCAGAGACGCTAGTAATGCCGTGAAGGAACAAGCCGTTTCCAAATCAAACGAATAAGCGGACTCGCATGCGGTTCGAATTCTCTGTGCATGGAACAAAATCAGGCGCTACGGCGATACCAGGAAGCGGCAGCGATCTGTAGCGCTAAAAGGTTTACCAAACAAGTGATCTGTGAGCAAACCGATGAACCTGAGGTGAAAGGCCAGATATACACGATGACTCCTGAGAGCCATGCGGCCAAGCTTTGAAATGTGCCTCAGAGGCACCCTGTGTGGAATATCTATGAGTGCGCATAATGTATATTATGTTAAATGAGATGCTATGTTAATAATGTTCATGTTGTTGTTCATTTTCATCAACCTGTGAGCTTTTTTCCACGAACCTGTGTCGTCAGAAAATCATAGACTTACGCAGCTCTCCTAGCTCCTAGCCTATATTTGTCTTTCGCCAACCTGTGTTACGTGGTGCACACCCCATAAACGTCTACAATTTCTGGTAACAACCTAATTTTACGATGCTGGTGTCCGCATGGCGTCGCCGTTTGTCCCTTTTCCAATGTTCTGCCCGTACGCTCAGTGGCGTCCGTCAGGCCTCGGTCAATTTCCAGAAAATGTCGATGTGCTTACCAGGCTCGAAGCTGTGGATGCGGTTTGCCGTCCATTTATCAGCATCTGGTACTGCCACCGATACCTTGCCTGGTTGGCGCACAGCTGGAGGCCTGAACAAGCTAATGAGGCTTATTACTTCGAAACCATTCACCTCGAACGACTGTTGAACTGGAGCTTTTCTCAAGGCTTGTCTTTGTTGGATTTGGCGTCCATTCATCTCCATCGATACGCTGTTTTTTTTTGCAATCCTCAGATTGACTGGTGCGCACCTGCAGCATGCTCAAAATTCAATGCAAATCCATTGCAACCCTACGAGAACTGGCAAATCAATGCTGAATGGCGTCCATTTTTGTCATCACCACGAGATGCGTCATGCCAGCTTGGATTCGCACAGGTAGTTATCAATAAGTTCTTTGACTTCTACTATCGAGACGTGTCCATAACGCAGGCAGATTCAGTTCTTAAAGGATTCTGGGCTCAACCATCTCAGAGTTTTGATAAATTGACTGCATATGAAATGGACTGGTATCTCAGTCATCTTGAGAAACTTCCATATGGTGAGAAACACAAGCTGATCACGCTAGTATATTTTTCCCTTGCTAGGAGCTCACGGCAGTCGCGACGACGATTAATTGGTAGCTCAAGTAGCCCAGCATTGCTCAACCAATACTCCAAAAATTCAGACGGCGAATGGGTGGAGATGCTATCGAGCGGTGAATCTAGAGTTTTAGGCGGACAATTCGCCCATTTTTTTGGACGTTATCTTAAGCATATTGACCTTGATCCTGAGAAGCCGCTTCCACCACATATGCTCTTCACAACGTCTCCAGAAGGTAAATTTGCCAGAAAATGCAGGAGCGAATTGGTAAAAATTGCCCATGATTCCGAGGATCCTGAGATAAGAGAAGCCGTCAGTAAATTTCAAATCCTAACATTTTCGACACTCCGCAAATCCTCATTTCCCTAACATAGTCCGTGCATAATATGCGTAAGATTTAGCCAAAATGTGTACATGCTTCCTACTCTCCAACCGGAGGCTTCATGGTTTCTGACCGGAAATTTCGTGTTAGCTATTCACAAATGCCCTGCTCTATTGCAGCCAAGCAAATAAGGCCATCTGGGTCACGGCACCCACACCGGTAGTTTTGAGTTCCCAGGCTTGTCGATGATGATCGCCAGGCTTTGCTTGGCCCGCGTAGCTGCAACATAAAAGGCGGCCGCTGGCGTGGATTCGAGATAAGTCTGCTTCTGGATGAAAGCCTCGATCGGCGCGGTAGGCATGATCAGCACCCGCTCAAATGTCGCACCTTTCGACACCTTGAAATTCATGAAGTCCAACTCGAACTCCTTGCCAGAAGCTATGGTGCTGCGCAAACACTGAGGTCGGTACCGCTCGACGTATTGGTCGACATGCTTCGAATGCACCAGGTAAACGCCATCATGTTCAGACACCACGTGGTTCTCAGATGTGGTTCCTGGGAAACCCCATGACTCATCAAAAATGGTGTCAGAGAACGTCGCAATCTCGGTTCGGCAGCGGTAAGTCGTGGTCGCATAGTCAATGCTAAGCAGCCCTCCCTTTTCGCGTACAAGGAACCATTCAAGTGCACCTGCATACCCATACTGTTTATTTTTCTGTCCCCGTGGGTTTGTTGAGAGCACCGCTTGGCGCACGTCACCAACCATGCGGACGTCGATCCGCGACTCAAGCAATTCATGGACGATTTCCCAATCGTAGCCACTGAGATCTTGTATCTCGTCGATCAGAATTTCGTCGTAGAGACACTCAAGTCTGCGTATCAACACTGGAGTGGCCGCCATAAGCTCCCGCGCGAGGCGTCCGAGCTCGCATGCGTAGATCTGGTTGTTGCCATCCATAAATCTCTGCTTGCCGTTCGCGTACATGCTGGGGCGACCTTCGAAGTTGAAGCCCCCTACCCGCTCACCCGGGAATTTGAATGGCAGGAACGGCTTTGCAAAATGGCGAAGCAAGAATGTGTACCAACCCAGAACCTCGAGGTTAAAGCGATCACCCGCTTGGGCGCCGAGACGATGGATCAGCTCCTGCTGATTGGTCTGGGTGAACGTGACAATCAGCACACGCCGATCGGTTGGTAGTACTCTGCAGTGATCAACCAGCCCTTGAGTTTTTCTACCGCCAGCGACAGCCAAGGTAAGAAAGTTAGGCATTGTGGATGAACTCCGCCGCGGCCTTCATGTAGGCTGGTGGGCTGAGCACCTCATCCGACTCAGCCAGTCGAATTGCCCCTTCTGTTTTCTCACGCGCCATCCAGGTCAATAGAGTTGCTGCCGCAGTGATGCCGAGCATCTTGCGCAACCGAGGCTCGCCGTTCGCTGTAATAAGCTGGGGTTCGAGTGTGGTGCCGTCAGCCACGGTGCCGATGAACAGCTCTCTGCGCGTCACGTCCAGCCACTTTAGAACCGGTGCACGTAGATCTATTGGTTCAATGCCATCGTTGTCACGCATCACGGCTACGGGCTTGTTGATGGCCGCGCAAAGCTCAAGGCATCGCGCTATTGCCAGACCACGCATACTGATTACATCTATCCCGTGGGCCATCGGGCGTGAGCCGAAGCAATCTTTGTAGACGCGTTCGAAGATTATTTCGTCGGATGGCCCCTCGACCAAAACGACTTTTTTCGCTAGCACCAAGCGGAGGGTGTCGTAGCCAGGCAGCTTCTGAAAGTAGCTCACTGTATCTGGATCGAGTTCTGTGATCTTGGAGGCGCTGTTGCGATGAAGGAGCAGCAATGCGTCGAGGCCGAGCCGGTTCAACACGTAGGTGCTGTGAGTCGAAATGAATAGCTGCTGTTTTTCCGTCGCCAGTTCTTCGATGCGATTGAGTAGGGTCGTCAGGCTGGTGTGAGATAGATGGTTTTCAGGCTCCTCGATCATCACGATATTCGCCTTCGTAGAATGACGCTTCATCGCGAGAGAGATCTTGATGGCGGCCTGTTGGCCCTGGCCTGCCATCGCAAACGGGAGCCCGTCAACATGTGGTGTAACCACGCTTTCCCAAGACGTACGAGACGTCTGATCCATTGCTAGCGCCATTGGTTCTGATTGCAGCGCAGCGCCCAGTCCGGAAAGTCGCTTGTTCACCGGCGCTAGTGCTCCATCAGTCATGGATGCTTTGATACCGCGGTAGTCCAGCGAGATCTGTGCTTTCTCGGATGTTTCCAAGTGGTCGCTCAGGATCTGGCGGAGATGGTAGTCAACTCCGGCGGCGGATTTGACCGTACGAGAATCAATGGTGGCCACCGAGAGTGCCCGTGGCCGTCGTGTGAGTTCACTATCAGCGAAAGAGCGCCATTCGTAGGTGTAATACTCGACGGGGAGCAGTGCAGATGGGGCTTTCAGCCATTCATCCAGTTCGTCCTGGTACTCCTCACTGGGGGCAATAGACAGAACGATTCCAGGGCAAGCGTTCGTGGGGACGTCCGCGTTAACGGCGCCGAGCAACACCTGGAGTTCCAGTGTGTCCTGCAAATAGAGCTCAATCAGGATTTCCGGCAGTTTAGGCTTCTTCCCCGCATTCCTGAGGGCAAGAAATTCAGCCACCATCTCGGTGTTGAACCAGTGAGGGTTGAGCTCCTCCAAGATCCCCCGCCCACCGATCCGTCCGTTGAGCGCGAGCGAGATGGCCTCCATTAAGGTGGATTTCCCGGCGTCGTTGTCTCCGACCAGGATGTTCACGCTAGGGTTTGGCTTCAGTAAGAAATCCTTGTAAATGCGGTAACCACGGATTCGAATTTTGGTGATCACTGTCGGCATTCCTTTGACGAATTGTTGTTAGATGGCGCTTTGATGGCGCTGTGAGCTGATGCTATAAGCGAAGTGGTTAATTTGTCGACTGCTTCACGATTCTCTCTGTTGGGGGACATAGCCTTAACCGGGAAGTCGATTCAAGATTTTTTATCACCTCCTTCCTTCCGTTACCGCACAGGATTTGCACATGACTACAACGCCCTTCTCCACCAGAAAAGCTTTTATTGAGTCATTGGGGGCGACGTGTAGAAACTGGACGTGGAGCTGGTCTTTTATTAACGAGCAAGAGCGTAAAATCATCTTCGGCGCTTGGGACATCAATACCAACGCTGGTCGAGCGCTTATCCTCAGCGATGATTGGGAAATCGAGAACGGGCGGCGAAACAGCGGCTATTGCCAGAGCGTGGAGCACCTTAGGTTGGTCGCCGAAGAGGGATATGAACTCCACACTTTCAAGATCATGCATTCGGACGAACTCCAGGATGAGGATGGGCGCGGCCCCGCGAAGATCAAGCGTTTCGAGCGCTCTATCGAACGGAAATGGCTATCTTATGAAGATGGAGATTGGTATGCGTGCGATGAGCCGCCGGTAGCAATGATTCCCGAAGAAGTGATCGAGGCTGAGCTCTTTTCGGAAGGTGCCGTAAGGGAAATTAAGGTCAATGCTTACGAGCGCAACCCTCAAGCCCGTGAGGCATGTATTCGTCATCATGGTGTTGTATGTGCTGCCTGCAGTTTCGATTTTGGCGCTGTCTACGGCGAGGTTGCACAGGGGCTGATCCATGTGCACCACATTATCCCGCTGAGTCAGATTGGCACGGAATACCAACTGAACCCGTTGACCGATTTGATCCCGCTTTGCCCGAACTGTCACGCAGTAGTTCACCGGAGATCTGAGGTCATGAGTATCGAGCAGCTTAAAAAGTGCTTGGCTTCGACTGGTACTACCCGTGACTGACCTGCATCAGTGACGAGGCCATAAGTCTGAGCCTTCAACGATCCACATGTTACGCATCAGCATCGCTATCAAGAATCGCAGCGAGTAGATAGCTTGACGTGTCATTTAAAGTGACGAATCAAAAGGAAGGGATAGATGTCGCTGCAGTACCGTAAGCGGGTCAAAGTTGTGAATGGGCTGTGGCTGCATGTATCCAGCGACAGTCTCTGTCCGACGTTCGAGATTGCCGGGGCGGGGGTCAGAAAACTCAATAGACGAGGCATGGAGGCGGATGAAATCAGCATCAAGGATTTACAGGACATCTTCAGTCACATTGACAAGATGCGGGTAGCGCTGTCGAGTGAGCTCACCCAGCGTCAGGAAACCCTGAATTCACAACGCAAGCGCTCCAAGTGGCTACAACCGATCCTGAGCTTGTTTTTCCAGCGTAAGGCAACGACGCGACTCGATCAGATGGAGTCTCAGGAGGTACTTCAGTTTGAGGAGGTGCAGGCAAAACTTGACGCTCTTGGGCTGCGTTTTGAATGGATTATGAGTAGCGACATCGCGCAGAAATATGACACGGTGCTTCATACCTTTTCGGATGTCAGGCTCAGCGAAGTGATCTGGAATATCACGGGCTCCAGCCCCGTCGATCAGTTTACTGAGCGCTCCAATGCCCGCCGCGCTGTAGATCGCTGCCCTGTGCGTTTTTACAAAGGCAAGCCGCGTTGCCTATTAATCTCTGATGGGGATCCCTATGCAAGTGTGCCTCAACTTCCCAACGGGAATGGAGAGGTGCTGTACGTTTTCCCTGGTGTCGTGGTGCTCGAAGGCCCTACAAGCCTGAAGGTTCTGTCGATTAAAGATCTCACCATTACGGCGGGTACCACCCGATTCATTGAAACGGATGCGTTACCCAGTGACGCAAGCATTGCTGGATATAGCTGGCTGCGTGAAAACAAGGATGGCTCTCCGGATCGTCGCTTTATCGATAACTACCAGATACCGAAAGCTCGTTATGGAGAGGTGCGATTCAAAGGATGGGGGCTCGATGAGGAATACCAATTTTCGAGCAAAGGCTATGGCCTCTCGTTTGGACGCTCACTTGAAGCCTTGAAGCGCTCGATAGTGTGGGCAGATCAGAATCCCTCCCAGAGCATTTCGGAGAGTGATTACCAACACTGACCTTTTACATTGAACGTCTATGCCATCGCCGAGCTTCCCCCTTGCGGCTACGCAGAGACTGGGCTATGTTGTGTTGTAGATCGCTACAAACCACAACATGATGTGTTTCTCGTGGTGATCGATGAGTGCACTAACTTTTGTGAAATGACCACATGACGTAGGAGATTTTGCGATGACTGATCGACGCCCTATCAACAAAAACGTGAACGTTCCGAAGCCTGGTGGCGGTGAGCAGCCGCGTTCGCGAAACCAGGATGGCCAGATTCGTGACAAGCGCAGTGATGCAGGTAAGACACGTAGTAAGTAGTAACTAAGCTGCGCCGCTTGGCGACCCCTCTCCTGATGCCAAGCGGTGCGCTTTCAACTGCACAATCTATCCGGCGGGCCCACGCACAGTTTCTGCCTATAGACCCGTCTCGAATGTGCATCAAACACTCTCCACCAGATTCACCGCCTCGGTACACCCCCACTCATCACGCACGATGATTGATTGTCGGGTTATCTCGCGCACAGGTTCGTCACAGCCCTACCCTTTGAATAATTCAATCCAGGGCGCCGCTCCACCTGTAGTTGGAGATGTCCAGCAACCGCATGCTCCCGTAGTCGCTGGAGGGCCTCCCGAAATCCGGATGCGCGTGGTTCATCTAGATGTGCATCACTCTTGGCGCTGATCATCTGCTCGCTCACTCTGTGATGGATTCTTTTCATTTGGAAGTTGGTTCAGCTTTTGCCGCAGTTGGTCGACCTCATGCTGAGTCGTTTCCAGTAGCAGCTGCGCATTCTTAGCTCGCGTCTCGGCCTGGGTGACGGATTCGCGCAGGGAGGCTGACTCTTCGCGGGAATGAGTAAGCTGATCGATAAGCTGCTCCTTAGCGCCCTCCTCTCTAGCTGACGCGATGGCCAATGCGTTGAGATCACCAGTGAGTCGCGTGATGGTCTCGCCTTGGGTGGTCACAAGCTTGGTTTGCTGGCGGGAGTCGCTAAGGAGGCGCTCGTTGTCTCGATTCAAGCGGCTAAGCTCGTCCTGTTTCACCGAAAGTGTCTGTTGCAACTGACGGTGCTCAACCTGGATTTGTTGGAGCTGGCCTTCATGACGGCGCTGTTCTTGCTCGCGCTGATCTTTCACGGCCGTGCGGTAGTGCTCGAGTGCGTCACGAGCATGCAGGTGCTTTTCTTCCAGCGAGCGAATCTGCTCATCTTTCTCGTGTACCCGCACTTCCAGGTCAGCACAACTTTGACTTAGGCGAGCGTTACGCGTGAGCTCGGATTGCAAGCTGCTTTGGCACGTACTCAATTCGCCAGCCTGGACGTCGAGCGCTGCTTGAAGGCTATCGTGCTGGCGCTGCATGTCCGCTAAAGCAACTTGAGTTTGCGCAAGCTGTTCATCTACTGAAGCTCGGTGCTTATCGAGCTCAGCTCGAGCCTCGGCTACTTCTTCGGCGCCTTCCTCGAGCAAGCGATCCAACAACCGGCCAACCAGCCCGCTGAGCTCATCACTCAAGCGCTCTCGACGCTCCTTCGGCAGTGGCTCCCCTTTTCCGAGTTCGCCCAGATACCGGGCGATGGTCGTCATCGAGCCTGTATTTCCAAGCTCGACCCGCACTGCGTTGATGCTGGGATTTACACCCCGTGCAATCAGCGCATCTCGCGCTATTTGGACGACTGCCCTGTTTATACCGCCGCGTGCCATACCCTCTCCTACGATTTCGTAGTGTAAAACGTATTACGTAAATACATCTTACATTAGGCAAAAAATACAGTCACAAAAATCGCATTTCTATGATCAAATAATGGAGGCTTATCGCATCATAAAGCCGATTTTTGTATTTTCATCGCTGGAAAACTTACGTTTCGCGTAGAAGGGTCGAGATGAACAAGGCTGATAGGTACCTGCAGGCCGGTACCCGGGAAAACACCCGGCGCAGTTACCGCGCCGCGGTAGAGCACTTCGAAGTGACCTGGGGAGGGTTTCTGCCGGCGACTGGCGACGGCATCGTCCGCTACCTGGCCGAATACGCGGACAAGCACACCATCAGCACACTAAAGCAGCGCTTAGCTGCCCTGGCCCAGTGGCACATCACTCAGGGATTTCCTGATCCAACGAAATCGCCGAACGTACGGCAGGTGCTTAAGGGCATCCGGACATTGCATCCGGCCCAGGCGAAACAAGCGGCCCCTCTCCTCCTGAACCACCTGGAGATGGCAGTGAGTTGGCTTGAGCGCGAGGCGAATCTAGCCGCTGAGCGGAATGACTACCGAAGCGTGATGAAATGTCGACGTGACATTGCATTGGTGTTGATTGGGTTTTGGCGAGGGTTTCGCGGGGACGAATTGGCGCGACTACAAGTCGAGCATACTCAAGCGGAGGCCGGTGTCGGCATCACGTTCTATTTGCCTTACACCAAAGGCGATCGACAGCACCAGGGGACGACGTTCCATACCCCTGCCCTCAAGAAACTATGTCCTGTGCAGGCTTACATGAACTGGATCACCGTGGCCGGCATTGCTCACGGCCCCGTGTTCAGGAAGATCGATCGCTGGGGCAATCTAGCTGACGATGGTATCAACCCCCATAGCTTGATTCCGATGCTCCGTCGGTGCTTCAGGCGAGCCGGAGTGCCTTCCGACATTTACAGCAGCCACTCAATGCGGCGAGGCTTTGCAACCTGGGCCTCAGCAAATGGCTGGGATATCAAGTCGCTGATGAGCTATGTAGGTTGGAAGGATGTGAAATCGGCGTTGCGGTATGTCGACGCCGGCGGCTCATTCGGTGGGCTGGCTTTACGAGCCCCGGTGACGCAGCTGGATTCACCTTGAGCTTCATAGCAACTTGCTGGGAAATTTGAGCGCTGGTCTGAAAGGAAGGAGTAACGCTATGGGATGGTTTACCGATAACCGCTCAGAGCTTGAGAAAAATAGAGAGAAGGCGTTCGTCAACGCCATCAACAACCTCAAGACCCTTGCTGTCACCAGCGATGGCGGGATGTCTATTGACCCTATCGAAATTCAAGGCAAGATCATCAAGGCTCGCCTTGAGCTGAAGCGTTTCGTGAAGTGAGCGGTTCTCTCCACCCGAGCTACAAGGCTCGGTTTTCTTTGTTTCTTTACATCCATTACTGAAAAGCGCCAGTAACGGCCCAAGGTTGCTGCTCATCGCACAGTGTCAGCTTCACACATCAGAGAGAATGCCGTGTCCGATACAAAAATGCTGACAGCCCGAGAGGTTTACCAAGTGCTGCGTGACTCGGCTATGGCCTCACGAACAATGCGCCGAGTCACCGAGGCTAGCTGGAACGACATCTACTGTGGGTTAATGACCGTGGAAGTGGATGGCTGGGTTATTACATTCTTCAATGATGCTGGCGACCTCGACTACTGTGATAGCTGTTACTCCCCGGACGGTAGAAAGTATGACTTCAGTTCAAACGACGCTCTTGATCCAGTCGAGCTGCTCACCACTGACGAGCACCGGCAGCTCGAGGATCTACTGCGTAACATCTGATCCTCTTACAGACCTTGAGTGATCACAGTTCACGCTTGGTATCGGGCGACCTAAACGCAAGGTCGCCCAGCAAGAGATTCTGATTCTAAAATTCAGATCATGAGAAATCCGCCGCCAGGACTGCTGTTCATAACGGTAGTCTCCAATACGTCCAAGGGTTTACATTCCAGCGCTTCCATCAAAGTGTTCGCGAGCCACACAGCGTCGTGCATGCTGAAGGAATAGCACATAAACTCGAACACAATCTCCACACCACCATCTTCCATCGAATAAATGCGAACCTTCTCATGTGCATCATCCGTACCGGCTGGCATGTCAACAAAGTAAACCTCCTTATCGGATACTTTGCAGGTGAATTCCCCCTCAGCGATGTATCTCCATCGGCCTGATATTCCTCCTCGGTAGTTGCGCTCAAAAATACTTTCCCTAGCGTTCGGCGTTAATACATATCCAGCTAGATTTCCTACGAGAATGAACACCGCATCATAAAGGCAGCGAGCAAGCTCCTCGGCTACAGCACTGGCGAAACTGGTTTCGATAATATCCAGCTGAAGTTTGATCCTGCCTTCACCATCCTTGGAGACATTGCATCGATAGCGATCGTCATATTCCCGATCTCGCCAGCATGTGAGCTTGCGCTCCGCAAAAAATGGAGTTCGTTTCACTTCAACTTTGGACATCATTTTCTCCGTTATTAGGCTCTTTGAAGTAACAACGGATGCTTGCCTCGCAAACTTTAGCGAGATGAGAAAATTTAATTCTTGATCATGTAAACCCGGAGTGGCTTCACTCGGCCAGTCAAACAGGCGCGCGACAATGATTGGCGCGTGCCCCTGCCAGGGCCGGCTGTCGTGAACCAAGCCTGGCGCAAGTACCAGTCTTGGCCCTGCGGGCTCCATCCTCACGCCTCCCGGCCATTGGCCTGCGCGCTCCGCTTACCGTTGGCTTAACCCGTAATCTGCATACCGACCACAGCGCTGCTAGCACTCACAATCGATGCCTCGCTTTGCAGGAATCATCAGACAGGTCAGGTGCAGCGCAATACGGACATTCGTTAATGACCCCAAAAAGGGTCATTAGGTGAAAAAAGCGAGGTTAGTGACCCATTTAGGGGTCATTAAAGTGACCTTGCAGCCGCGGCGTAGCTTAAGGGTATGCTCGTAGGTTACTGATAACGCTAAAGAAACATTTTTTTAGTTTGCAGGTTTCGCCTTGACTCCCCGTCGGCAGTGGTCTTACCTTCAATCATCAACGACGGTAGGAGAAGAGAAATGCGCCACCTTTCCTCGCTCAAGCTAGCTCGTGCCATACCTGACCCTGACAACGATCCCGGTGTCTTCATCGTCTACAGGATCTTCGGCTGTATTCAATCAAAAGATGTGAACCTTAAGGATTTGCCCCACCCTGCTATGCAGCGCTTCGCAGTGATCAATCCGCAGCGTGTGGATGATGAAGTGTTTGAGATTCTGGAGGCTGCACGTGATATTGGTGCTTTAGCGCCAGTCAAGCTTATGGACGTGGGCGTTAAATCTCTCTATCTCCTCCTTGATACAAAAGTAGACAGCACCATCTTTACTGCTATTGAGTCGCTGTGGATGGCCGTAACGGTGGCGAACTCCCATCGTAATATTACCGTGCATTTCGCGTGTGAAAGCGAAGTCTTCTCTGGTCACTCCGATTACCCCTACTGGTGTGGAGCCAAGGAAATTCTTGAGACGGAGGAGCTTGGGCTAACACGAGATGTTCTACCGGTGATATCCGCCCCAGTACATGAAATTGACCGGTCAGAGAAGTTTCGTTTGCGTACAGGGCATGACGCCTACTTGTTGTATTCCAAGATGCTTATGTCCGATATCCAGCCTCTGCCAGGAGGCCGGGACAAAAACAAGAAAAAGCCGGGCCCTATGTCTCTGACGGGCAAAGAGCTTGAAAGGTATTTTGCCTTGATTAATGAGCGCATGCTTAGCGAATCGCCTCGTTCACGTACAAAGGACTACTGTGTAAAACGCGCGCTTTCGGGTAATTCGACCTGGGAGATGTTGGAACCGAAAAAAAGAGGCGCGCGAAAGAATCGCCCACAGTAAGGCCTGGCGCCGAGGAAAGGGTTGCAGCTCACGCAAAAAACGAGCTGCGTTACTTAGTTGAAAGCGGTTGCCGGTTCGGGCACTCACTGCTGGCGATGTCGGTGATGTGCCCCCACCCTGCCCCGATCTGTATCGCGATCTAAGCAGCGCGACGTCCATCCCGCCAATGCAAAAAAATCTTCGATCGCGCTCAAGGTTTTTCAAAACCATCCGTTTTTCATCTGTATGAGCGTGACAAGAAACCAGCTTGATAGCATTCACGTTCGTCCAGCGCTTGAGCGCCGCTTTGTTGTTCACCAACGAAACCAGGTAAACCCAAGCGCAGAGACTGTGAACGTTCGAGCGGCTACACGGGGTCATTCTTCCCTAGCTGGGTTTGTCTGCGACGGAGCTAGGGCGGCATGTAAGCTGTTGCACTATAGACAGCTAGCAGATCGAACCCATATCCGCAGAGCGTGACTTACTAATGTCGCGACAGCGGATGGGGCAACTGCATCGCTTTCACGTAAACACTATGACCAGCCTGTAGCAGTACCCTTCTCTAAGGACATCCATGACCACCGTATTCCAGCGCAACGCCGCCGACGAAATTTCAGACCCAAGTATCCAGATGCCCCACCGAATACTGGAGACATCGACACATCAGTTTCCGATCGATGTTCTCGCCCAGCGCCTTGAGCAGTATCTGGCTGACCCATCGTCTGTCCAAGAAAAATACCCATGGGCAGCGCGGATTGTTATGGGTTTTCCTGTTTCATCCTGGCAGCGGCATCTGGTGTGGCACGTGGGACAAAAAGCTCGATTCATCAGTGCTGTTTGGTCAGGGGCGGGTCTTGGCAGCTACCTCACTAACGAGTGGCTCGGATCTTCTGCTGGGAGCAAAGCACTGGCCGAAAACAGTGAGATCCTGATTGATGGTCAGCAACGGCTGCACAGTCTTGAAGAATATTTTATGGATCGATTGGCGGTTCCGGATGCTCAAGGTCAGCCGAGGACTTGGTCTGAGGTGGGGAATAGCGAGCGCAAGCGGTTCTTGTCGACGATCTTTGCACATTCAACCGTCTGCTCAGACGACGAACTGGCGTTGCGCAAAACGTATGATCTTTACGCTCAGGGTTTAGTGCCTCGCGCGCACGATCAGCGTGCAGTTCAATAGCTTTTAGATAATCTTTTTGCGGCATGCCCCAAGGGGCCGGCTGTCGTGAACCAAGCCCGCGGGTCTTGGCCCGTTGGGCTTCCAACCTCATGCCCTTCGACCATTCTGGCCTGCGCGCTACGCTTGTACGATTGTCTGAGATAGTCGGCGGATGAGCCTACTGGATCTGATATTGACATGCTGACGTTCCCCTCATCACGTGTAGAAGGCCAACTGATCCAAGGTCAAGATCACCTGGAGCGCCTTGATCATCGTGTAGCTCTCACTGTTTGCGGCGCCATGCCCTACCGCGTGCCGAGAACCCGCATCGCCCGCGTGATTGTCTGGGTCGTAATTGGCGAAGGTGTAGTTCAGAAGGTAGCGGTTGAATTCGGTAGTGAGGAACAAAGTTCGAGGGCCACCAGTGCGCTTTTCCGCGCTCGTGATGGCGAAATCCAATAGCACCTTGGTCTTGGCTGCCTTACCGTTAGGCGTCCTGTAAGCAGCGTTTAAAATTCCTTCAATTTCGGTGACCAAGATCTTGATGGCCGTGATGGGTCTGCCCAGATGGAAAGCCTCGACGCCTTCTCGTAGCAAAGCCTCCTCAGGAAAGCTGCGTCCAGCCTGCTGCAGCCCAATCCAAATTCTCAGGTATTAGGTAGCGATTACTGGCATCTGCAAGTCTCTGGTTAGCCATTTCCGCTGCGACCCCGAACAGTAATTTAGAGGAATCTTCACCTGCACTCTGGGTACTGTGTTCAGCTGGTGTCAGCAGCCATTGAGTCGCTTTTGTAGGGTTCATCGTGGCTTTACCATCGTTTACCTGAATGGCTACAAACTCCTGTCGCATGCGCTTGCCCTGCGGGCCTTGCCACAGCAACATTGCGCCGATTAGCGCGCCCTCGCCGAGCTCAGGAGCTTTAAGCATCGCGGCCAAACCACCAAAGTCATACTCGCAGGCTTTACCCAGCAGGTACTGCATCAACTTGGAGTTGAGGTCGAGCATGTGGGTGCCGGGACGGTTGGCGGCCAGCATGCGATCTAAGGTGACGTCCATGCGTTGTGGAGCTTTGCGCGAAAGCCCCATCTCCCGCATCACCTGGTCAGAAAGGCGTATACGCAGTAGCCGCTCTTTATGGCTCCGCTCTGCGATTTCGATGCCGAGCTGATCGAACATTCCCAAGACAAAGCTATAGAGGTGATCAGTGGTGATTTCTAGCTCGTCACGCAGTTCACTTGGGTCGCTGGTAGCGGCGTGGACGAACAACTCTCGCTGTTTGGCGGCAGCGGTACGTGCCTGATTCAAGGCTTCGTCGATACGCTCTCGGGTTCGGTCGATGCCGAGCTTTGTGGCTTCTTGGAGGATGCTTTCAACATCAATAAGCTCCGCGAGCTGACCAAGTATCTCGTCTTTCAGACCATCATTGAACTCATGCTTTTGAACCCCGGCTAAGTCGGTCACCACACTGTCGATACGCTCGTACATCAAGTCGACGATGCTCTGATCCAAGCTATCGGATTGCTGAATGTTGAACACAACAACCTTCTTTTTTTGCCCATATCGGTACAAGCGACCGATGCGTTGTACCAAGCGCATGGGGTTCCAAGGTAGATCATAATTGACCATGACGTGGCACTTGCTTTGAAGGTTGATGCCTTCCCCACCTGCTTCAGTCGAGATCAGGAAACGCCCTTGCTCCTCAAAACGCTTGATGGCTTCGCGCCTGTCAGCATGCTGCATAGAGCCGTTGATAAGATCGACCCGATCACTACCATAGAGGTCGGCCAATGCGTCCCTGAGATAGCTTTGAGTCGTGCGGTATTCGGTAAATATCAGTACCTTCTCGTCAGAATTGGCAGCGTTGATTTTGCCGATAATATCTTCGATGAACAGCTTCAGTTTTAGGTCGTTTGCCTTCAGCGCTGCGGCCTCAGCGATAAGATCCTTAAGCAGTTGCACCTCGCCGGCAAAGAACTCACGAGCATCACTTGTGAATTGCTCCTCCCACTCACCTAGATAGCGCTCATCGCTTGCCTCATCTTCAGCAATAACGTTTTCTTGATCGTCTAGGAGACGCTGAAGCCGATTACATAGGGCCCGGTGAATGGCTGCCGCGCTGGACGCCGCCAGTTTGCGATATACCGTCATTACGAACCCGATGGCGTTGCCCGTACGCCCGAGCGACTCGCCAGCGTCATATCCTTTGCGCAAATAAGCCTGAAGCGTTTTATCGAAGTCTATCGATTCACGGCTGCTTGGCACTTGCAACGCGCTAGTGATCTTGCCTTGGAAAATAAAGTTTCCTTCCGCATCGGTCACATCCGCCTTGTGGTTGCGAAACACCATGTCGTGGAGGATTTCAGGCTTCAGATTGAGCGCTAGGAGCTCGGTACGCCGCTCCGGTCGCAGGAGCTCAAGCAGCGCCACAAATTTGTCCTGCATACCCTGGTGTGGGGTGGCGCTCAGCAACAACATGTGTTTGGTATGGTTGCGCAGGTTTTTCGCCAAATCATACCGTTCAGAGCTATCCAGCTTTAGCCCATATTGGCGGCGACTAAGTCGATGACCTTCGTCAAATATCACCAAATCCCAAGGTTCGGCCTGAAGCAGGCTTTCCAAGTGATCTGCTTGCTTGAGCCGATCCATCGACCCGATGACGCAATCGTGCATCTTCCATTGGCGGGACTCATTGATGAAAAAGTCCTCGCCATAGATCTCGAAGTCTTCGATCTTGAACTTGTGATACAACTCTTCTTGCCACTGCTTGGTCAGGCCAGCGGGTGTGATCAGAAGGATGCGTTTAGCAAGATCTCGTTGCCGCAGTGCATGCAGTAGCATCCCGGTCTCGATAGTTTTCCCCAACCCCACATCGTCGGCTATCAACCAGTTGAAGTTGCCGGAAGCTAGAATGTGATGCACCAAGTGAATCTGGTGGGGCAGCGGCTCAATCTCAAGGTGGGAAAGGGCCCCAGTATTTTCATTCCATACCTTGATGGCGTAGGCCAACATCCGCAGACGCATGCGTTCTGCATCGCGCACTTCGCCTTTCTGGGCGGTGCAAAAGCGATGCTTAACGCCTTTCACTTGCCTCAAATATTGATAGGGCAGCCAATGGCGTTCACCACGCTCAGGGAAATCAACCAACACCTGCTCGCTGCCTGCGAGGATGCGTTGTTGCATGACAACGCCCTGCCCCAGTGAGCGAACTCCGCTGGATGGGTTTTGATCGACCACGTCCATGCCGTTCCTAAAACCCGAGCGCACAGCTGATGCATCTACATAGGCCAGCTTCCTCTCGGGGCTAAACCAGTGAACCTGAAGCTGGTCACCAGACTCCTTAGCAATGGCCATTTTGACGATGCCCCGGCGTTCGCTCTCGCCACCGGGTAAGGTTTGGCTGACCCAGCAGCCTGGAACGTGGGTAAGTCTAAGGGGCTTCATGCGCGGATCCTTCTCCTAACAGCTCAATGCCTAGCGTAGATTGGTCGATAGTCAGTGCGTAAACAGTCGCTAGTGAAGCGCTTATGGATTTACCTGCAGTGCAATCGTCATCTTCGTCCGTGATCTGATCATCCGACTCAACGTCTTCGAGGCATTCAGTTTCTTCAATCTTCTTTTTGCTCTTCTTAGCATTGATCGGTGGCGGCTCTTCCGCGGGGGGCGGCTTGTCACTGAAATAGCAACTCGGCTCTTGCGGGTGCTTGGTAACGAACACGCCGTAGCTGCGCAGAATGTCGGTCTTCTCGATTTCGAGTAGATCGCACATCCCCAAGTCGCTGTACTCTTCAGCAGGCAGACTTCGAGGGTCGCAGAAGTCAAAATGCTGGTTGGCGGGTAAACAACCGTGCAAATTTGCGAACCTGAACCACAGGTATCGCGCGAAGGCCCTAAATGCCCGGCGTAAGGTGTTGTTCTCATACCAGGCAGCGAAAAGGCTTTCCAAGAAAACCTCAAGCTCTTCCACCTGTGGCAATAATTCGAATGAGCGTACGATCAGCAAGGCCATAGGCCAGGAAAGCACTTGGTGAGATAGACGGCTACTGCCCGTTTTGTCAAAAGCGATCCAGTAGATATCGTTCTCGGCCCAAATAACCTTGATATGTGATGCGAGGATCAACTCCTGGGGAGAGAGCCCTTTGTCGATCTCTCTCTCCAGTGCAAGTCGAGTTGCGCCCCAGCCGCTCATAACAAATATCTGCTGAACCAATGGAAGAGTGCTGAGCGGCCAATTGGCGTTCCCGATCAACTCGGCAGCTTTTTGGAGCGCCCGGTCTTCGCGTGAGAGCCGGTCAGCGAAACCGTCTTTTTCTTCGTAAGCTTCGTCGTCTTCGCCGTCAAAAACTTCATCCGGGTCAAATGCATAAGCTGCATAGTCATCGTCAACGTCGCGGAAATCATCAACGACGCTAAGCGCTTCTGGTTCGTACTCTGTCTCAAGCTCGATGATCGACAGGCCGTGCAAACCATGATCAACGTCATAGTCATCTTCCGGCTCCCCTAGCTCGAAGCTCTCCGGGGCGGTCGAAGTGGTCAGATCTAGGCCAGACGATTCATGGCAATCGTCTTCGTCATCCTCAAGGTCGTCTGGAATCTGAAATGTCGAAGGGCTAACGCGGGGCGCTATCGTACGAATCGATTCTAATGAGGATGCGTCAGCTGGTTCAGAGGATGTCGATTCCGGTGACTGGATGACGCGCACTAAATGCGTAGATCTGCTAACCATCTTGACGGTCGTGAGTCCGCTACTCGGCTTCGCAGTGTTCCTAGGGTGGGCGAGTTTGAGGACGTTTTTGGGAGTGGCAGGCGTAGTTAACTCGTTCTTTTCAGCAACAACTCCGGGCATCCCTTCGACAATATCTGTGGTGGTGTTCGGCCCAACGTCGAAAATACTGTTATCGACGCACTCACCATGCTCGGGTGATGTTGATTGAGACGGTTTTTCCCAAGAGAGTTGGTCTGGCTGTGGCAAATACTGAGAGGACGCCTTTTCAATAAAATTGAACGAATCTTTGACTGCCCCCGTCAACGTGTTTCCGGTAGAAGCTGCAGACCCGTCTAATGCGGCCAGAAGACTGGCTGAATCATCGAGAAACGCCAAGTCACTCAGGGTAGGAAGGTCGTCGTATATCGACTCCGCAGAGATTGTTTCAACGAACGCCTGCTTTTGGCGCTTCAGCATCAGGCCACGCTGTTCGGCCTTGGCGCTTTCCGTGGCGCGCCCTTGGAGCTTGTAAACGCGGCCGAGTAGAACTAGATCTTCAGGCTCCTCAAACCTATCTATTGACTCCTGAAGAAGTGACTCGGCCGCGTCCAACTGGCCAGAAGCAACTAGGCTGTTGACGTCTTTAAGCAAGGCCTCATTACCACCCTGCTTACTCTTGGTCGACAGCCCGCCTGTTGTCTGACGCGTTCGGAGACTCAGGATCTGCCCAAGCTTACGCTGGATATCATCTGCAGCCTGATGGTTTCGCAAAAATTCGCTGAGGAGTCGCCTGGCCGCTTCATTCTGACCTTGAGTGACCAATAGGGAGATCGCTTCGAGTAGCCCCTCCGAAGAGTGGCCCTCAAGGCAGGAGCGGATCTCCGTACCCAGAACATGTGGATCGGGCGAGGCATACGCCCAAAGGTGGTCTAGAAGCAGATCCCAATCCATTTTCATTGAACTCCATGATGATACTGGCTCAGCCTCGTAAAATCTGAAGCACAGAAGCGAGAACTGCCTCATAGCTCATATCGTCTTTATAGCATTTACAGTATCCAGATCGAGCCGTTGAGTAAAGGCAAAAAGCCATCAGAGCGTCGGCTTTTTTGTTCGAAGGTCAGTCTCGAGCGTGCACCGCCGGGCACGGCTGTCGTGAACCGAGCCTCGTCTTTGTCGTGACTTGACCCTTAGGACACTTCCATACTTTCGTCTGTGCGCTCTGCTTACCTCTGAACGCAGTTCACGGTGCCATGGACGTCGTGGTCTTTCTGGTCTCCCCAGTGATTGAGTCGCGGTGTTTGGAAGGTGATGAAGCGAATCTCGTTAGCTTCATCACCCCCGCGCAGAACGGCCTTTGCAAACTTCGATCAAGCTAGCTTCTTGCTCATAAACTCTGAAAGCACTTCATTAAGTATCGAGTTCATTTCTCGTGCCGAAAGCCAGCTGGCATTACTTCCTATCTGTGCCTGAAGATCGGCAGCACGATCATTCTGGTGCGCGCATATGAAATACCTTATAGAGCACCTGGCGATTTCAAGCGGCAAATTCTGGGGAGGCGAGGTCTGAGAGACATCTATCGCACCAAGGAGGTATTTGTCTGACGCCAGCGGCAGAATCACGTGAACAAGCTCATCATCCTTATCCATAAACGGCTTGAAGGCTCGCTCGCCTCTCACATGGAACAGTACAACGGAATCTCCCAGAGGCAGGTCGCCAGGCTCAAATTTTTGAACGGAGTAATGGAGCGCGGTGAAGCGTTGAGCACGGGCAGCTGGCGACACGGATTCGTTGAGCACGCCAACGTGACTGCGTCTGACCAAATCCGGTATTGAAGACTTGAAACGATCCAACTGGGCAGGCATCTGAGCGGCAAATATCGCAACGAGGGGCTTAAAGATCTGGTCGAGGATTGACTCGTCCAGGGCGAGCAGAGCTTGAACCTGCTGATGACTGAGGCCTTGCTCGGCTAGGGCCTAGTTAAACACCGGAGAGCCTGGCCTGAAATGATCTTTAGCCAACGCACTGAGGTTCGCAGGGTCTGATAGATGCTCAAGAATGCCACTGGCACATTTATCGACCATTGAATGCATATTCTGGCGCACGTGCCGGCTTTTGATTTCCAGGTGACCTAACAACCCGGGGATCTTCTCGACCACCGCCTCACTAAGATTGCCGGCACGTAGGTTGTCTACCAACGGTGCGTAAACGTCCTGCTCTTCTTCGGTAATTTTATCGTCCAAATCCGGCTCACTGTCGATGGCATAGAAATGCCTTTCGAGTCCTACGTCTTGGATATTTGCGGATCTGGGAGATTTGCTCTGTTCGTACACCCAGCAACGGACGGTTTTTCCGTTACCTGGAATTTTGAACCCTTTTTGCAAAAACCTTGGAATGAAGTGCTGTCGTACCCCTGACATATCGCCCCCTCCTTTTAGTCTCTATGCAATGTTCTCAGACTTAAGCGCCGTGTCATGCCGCCCCGGCGCTTTCAATACGACCAAGGCGTCCACTACGCAACATCATGACCACCAAACGGCAAAAGATTAGGCACTTTCTTCCTCGGCCTGGAAAACCTCGATGAGCTTCTGGTTGTAGTCATCCAGATAGCTCTGAAGCCCGTCCCGGTCGATCAGCCGCACGCCTGCTGTGCCGGCCAACTCTTTTGCAGACTTTGTATAGTAGGAGTTCGTGACTACCATAGCCTCGTCGCACCCGTAAAAAGCTTTAGCCGAAATGGCTTGCTGCACAGCCGCGTTGCCTACAGAGCCAGAGTAGTTCTTAGCCTGGATGACCATGTTTTTGCCGAACCGGGTAACGAAAAGATCTGCGCCTTGGTCAGCCGTCTTCTTGGTCTCTTTGACGTCATAGCCAATGGTCTGGAAGATCTCAACAAGGAAGGCTTCGAATTGGAATCCGTCCATGGCATCCACCAGGTACATGGTGATGAACTGGTTCGGATTGAAATGCTCGAGCTGTGATCCCAGCCGCTCGACGAGAATGTCGAAATAAATCTCCTCGCATAGACTCAAGCCATTCCGAAAAGCCTGCAGCGGAAGGAGTGGTACGCCGGATGTGGTGGCTGATTGGGGATTGAATTGAACATTGGGAAATGGAACGTCATTTTCCCAAAGGTAGTAGTAAAACAAGGCCAAGTCAGACCTGAATGTCGTCCCGGCCTCTTCAATCCAGGAACGTAAGGTGTCGGCAAGATCAGCTCGGATGTGGCGGGTCAACTCTCTCGAGAAGCCTAGGTAGGCAGAGTTGAATGCTGTGGTTTGCAGCAGCTTGTCCAAAAGAGATGGAAGCCCTTCAAGCTCGTCAAAGCCTTTGCGAATCAAGACCTCCCTGAACAGCTCTCTCTCGCTGTACACACCATCCAAACGTGGGCCGGGCACGCCTGCGTCATCGCTGCTACCTGCGCTTTCGCGAGTCGTGTGAATGAAGTTCGTAAAGTATGGCTGCTTCAGCTCCGCGTATTTTCTCAATACGTTGTTCAGAAGATCGTTCAGTTGGGCTTGCTCCTTCTTCTTACCGAAGAAGTCTTGAATCAAACCTTTGGATCTGTATTGAAAGTCGGGATAAAACGAAGGATCCAGTGGAGTGAGGTGCCGCAACGTGAGCTCTGATGATGGTGAAACCTGAGAGCCCATGCACCATGGGCACGCAGTCTCAAAAGTAGTCCTGTTGCATCCATTGCATTGGTAAATCATCGTGCCTGCCCCTTCACGAAGTCATCACGCGGCTTCGCGCGTATCGTGCCAGCGACCATAGCGCAGTGCCATCAACACGTCCATGAACCTATTTTTTTGGTACTAAGCATTAACACTGCGTTTTCCACTACGCGGCTTTACCTCCTGTATGTACTGGGCCGCTCGCTCTCATTAGTAAAGTTCGACTGGGCTCCATGCGAGCGGGAGGCACTCATCCGAGCAGAGGGCCCAATCAGTCTGCACGGCCTCCTCTCCAACCTACCGTCGTGCGCGCAAGACTGTGTTGTGGTTCATCGCCATACCGCTGTCGGGCATGGTCGGTGGCCCGTTCTCCGGCTGGATCATGAACCACTTCACCGGTATCTGGTGCAGCGACAGCTTGTCGCGAAAGTACATCCTCCGGATTTTCCCCAACATTTTCATGCCGATCACCCTGTATTCTCTTGCTCGGAAAGTGAGCAGAAGTAGTTGAACACTTGGATCAGTTTTCGGTCAGCGGCAACACTCCGTCAATCTAGGCATCACAGCCTGATAACTGACCTAGGTCTGCACGGCTAGTCCATGACTGTTGAAAGGGTACAAATGTACTCTTTGGTAGTTCGCCCCCCCCCACACACACAAAACCTTTTATCTCCTTAGCAAAGGTTTTACTTCTCCCAATCCATATGCCATGCTGACCACAAGCAAAATGCATTGAAAAGGAGATTACTCATGAAGGTGACCGTGGAAATCCGAGATGATCTGTTGGCGGCCCTGCTAGATCGCAGCAGCAGCACGAACAGCACCGCTGATGAGGTATTGAATGGCCTGCTCGCAACCGCTTTGGATCAACCAGAAGCCGAATCTGTCGATCTGGTTCAAGCTATCCAGCTCACACTCCAGGCAGTGGAAAAGGTACCGCATGGGGAGACCTTCTTGGTTGAAGAAGTGATACCGACGGAGACCTGGCAATTGATGACGACGGGTGACCGCAAATCCTTTGGTAAGACGTTCCGCAAACAAGTGGTTCAAGCTGGCCTTGCCGAATGGGTTACTCGCAATAGTGGCAACAAAGCTATCTACCGCCGTTCAACCATTTCAGGAGAGTAAGAGATGACTACATTGACCGACCGTTCGCTTGGTGATCGTTTCCTTGATGCTTCAATTGACGGCCTGCTTGGCAAAGGACTTGTCGTGACTCGCCAAGAATTCATCGATTATTTTTCAGAGGAGCCTAAAACCACCACCGGTTGCTTTCTGTCCAATTCTGAGATCAACAGCGGTACTCATAGCCCGACTTATCGGAAGATGACACTCCGGCTTAGCGATGGCGTTTATCGAATTCATCCTGACGTACTGCTTGAGCGGATGAAGCAGCGGGGCATAATCTAAGGCTTCGGTGAAGGGTTCACCGACAGAATCTTCTTCACCGCTTACTACGGAAACAAGGGCCCGATTGGGCCCTTGTTGATCACCTAGATATTAGGGCAGCCACGACACACTGATTTCACGGAGCGAATGTTCATGCCAAGAAAAAGTAGACCACTTGCATTTGAGTCAGAAGATTTCAAGAACATACCCATAGAGGTTCGCAGTTTTGCGAAGGCTTTTCACGATTTTTCGGCTGCAACACAACAGGTGCGGCGTTGGCTAGGAACCTCACCACTAACTCAAGATATCCACAGCTTTATGGACAAAGTTGAACACACGGTAGCAGGTGCAAAGCAACAGCTCCAACGCGCAATTGATCGGGAAGCCTTCGAAGGCATCGATGAAAGAATGCAAATTGAAGGGATTTCACTTGAGAACTTCCTGCAGTCAGGCCCTACATTCTCGACTCCGGCGTATGAGAGCGAAGAGCACGAACAATTCTTCAGCGCGGTCGATGAGCTCCACGAACACCTGATTGGACTCGCCAAGGAGCCCGCACTCAGTCTCGCAAGCTACCTCCTCAAGGCCAAGTTTTGAGGCGAGCCCTAGCCCAACCATACCAGCCACGGCGTGAGGCCTTTCCTGTATGGCGCTGTGGGTAAAAATCATATTGCATAGTAAGCCTAACAAGTCAGCCAGCCAGACTGTTGAAATGCTACGATTTTTTCCCTCTGGTTACGCCCAACGCTAGGTTCTAATTCCAAATCGCAAACTTAGCTCAACCCAAAACCAAGGATACTATCTAAAAAGACCTGAACGGCTATATACATCTCATCCAGGAACGACCTGAAAAGATTTTTTTCTGAAAATTACAAACCAGTAACTATGCAGCGTACAGTACATGTAATATTATGAAAGTGGGGCTTTTTTAGAGCCTCTCTAGAGGCAGCATTATTACTAGCTCTCGCCATCCACTGGCACTAGCTGAGAGAAAGCATTATTTTTAGACTTTCCATAAAAGGAGATGTAAATGGAATTCGATAAGCTGGTAGAAATTATAAAGCAGGTCGCTACTGAGCAAGGCTATGAAATAACTGACGGAGAACGGAAGTTTCAAGTTTATATTGACAACTATAACGCTGTTGCATTTGAGATCTTGGCAAATTCCTCCTCTGGATACATTCAGGTTCACCAGTGGGAAAGCGGCGAAATAGAAGGTGACGGAAAATACGGGCGCGGCGTATATTCTCTACGTAACTACAGCGACGTCGTTCACTTTTGTAATATTATGATGGCTAGCGCAGTAATTCGCGCCCGTCGTCGCACTTAATATTCGGTCAAGTCGCTCGCCGGGCCCGCCTCTTAACCTGAGCGTGGGCAAATGGCTGCTTGGGGTCGACTGCGGCCCATCGCCACCGGCGGCACTTGCCCCATACCGGCCCGTCATAACCGCTGATATTGATCCAGTGGACAGCTAAAGGAATTATGTTCCGTAGATTCAATCTCGCAGCCGGCGCTGTCCAGCTACGAAGGCGAGTCAGGGTATTGCTGTATCTCGATGGTTTTGCGGCCGCACTGTTCGGATTAGTCACTACCGAGAAAGTGATGGCATTACAACTTGGTGCGCATTCGGCAGTGATGATGGGCGTGCTGACATGTTTCGGGGGTGGCATAGCGCGTGATGTGCTAGCCGGCAGGGCCTCGTTATTGATGTCACGTGAGATCTACGCCACGCCAATCCTGCAGGGTTGCATCCTGTATGTCTTGCTGCGCGATATATTCCCGTCAATCCGGATCGCCGGTTGGATCGCATTGATATTCACCTCTGGATTCAGGTTTCTCGCCATTTATAAGGAACTCCAAATGCCAGCTATTTTCTCTACCAAGCAGGGGTAAGCTACAACGCTGATTTTAGTTAGCTCTCTTCCAAAGGGGCCAAATGATTGATGAACTGCCGGTAAGACTGCTCATCAATCCTACTGCCATCATCAACCTACACAGGAACGCCGTCGTCATCGTTCATTGTCGGCTTTCTTGTTTTGAAAGGTACAGCCATGAACGCCAGCTTGTTTTTGTTTTGTTCGAAGGTATAAATCGCAGTCAAAGGAACAGCTGTCACAACCACTCCGGTGAGTACGCCAGTAATCTCCGAATTGAATTTGTTGAGAAGTGGCACACTGCTTATGGCGGTCGACACAGCACGACCGACGTAGAGGCCGGCGATTGCCGAGGCAGCTCCCGCCAACAAAACTGTCATGCTGTCGAGCTTGTTAGGGTCATCGCTCAGCATGACACGAACACAGCGAACCACACTCAGAGTGCACTCCCGAATGAGTCCCAGGACGAAAGAGGGAACCTTGAGTATCAGCGCAATCAATATCTGGGGAATAATGCTTAACGCACCAGCTACGCCCGCCTCCAAGCCTGTTTTTTTCGCTCTAGTCCAGATATCACGCTCCTCGAAACGCTCGGCCAAACGCCTCTGAATTCGATCCGCTGCGTCCTTGGAGTTCTTAATCCAGCCGTCTTCGTTAATCACCCGACCCTTCGTTGCCAACAACTTGATTTCGTCCACGAATACATCGATCGTTTCCAGAACGATTAACCCTACGATCTGCTGCGCCGCCATTGCTGCGCCCGTCAATGCTATCGTCTGCCCGACCTCCTGCAACGCGGCCATACGATGCTCATTACGCTTATCACCCGCGCGCGTGTAGGCCTCGACCATTTCCGCCTCATTGACTTCTACGGTTTTTATAGTGCCGTCCTGCTGTTTGATATCGATTGCCAGCACACCAGGCTTATCCTCGACCGGCCGCCCCCTCTGTTCGAGATATTTGAGGACGTCCTGCGACCCCATTGACCGATTCAACGAATGATCCGCAAAAACCAGGTTTTCTTGCGAGTTGATCAGATCGAAATATTGATCATTCGTGGTGCCTATTCGAATGAGCGGATCTACATACAACTCCTTTTTGGATATGACATGCTCGATGTCTGTACCTGCAGGGTCGAGCGGAGTTGAAGAGTTGTAGCCGTTCTGAAGGAATTGCGCCGCAACACTGGCATCATTTCGCTCATTCACCATGTTTGCAAAGGGCTTAGACGCCTTTATTTGATAGGCATTCTCCTTAGCAAAGGTCGAGTATCGATCAGACAGGTTTTCATATTTAGCGGCGCTGTGGTTGTCGATATCTTGCAGAACCCCACCTAGAGCAAAAGCAGCAATGGCGCGCTTCATAGCCTCACGCTTGCACTGCTCGAAAATATCATCAACTGTTTGCGCCGGGACAGGCAATCGCCCCCTGATATCATCCACCATTTCCATGGTTGTTTTGTCAACTTCAAGCGTCGAACGATATAGCTCCGTGACCTTCGTTGTTGAAAGCTCTTTGTAATGATTGAAATTGCGCGAGTAAAATTCTGCTTTTTTGAGCTCGCTGTAGTTGAAACTGGAAATGGCTTCCGTAGCAGCGTCCTGTGCGACGACCATCTTTTCCTTTGTAGCGGCGTAAGCATCGACGCTTAATTCTTTAGTTTTTTCCGCTGCGGCTGATGCCGCAGCGGATGCTGCATCAGCCAAGCTGGAAGCGCTTCCCTTGAGATCAATGCCTGCGACCGATTCTGATGCTTTTGAAATAGTCTCGGATACCGAATTTTTGACTGCCGATAGCTTCCCGTCTAACCACCCCATACCCACTCCTCTCCTTATTTGGTTTTTTCGTGTCAAGTGCAGCGTCAAAACCAACGTAGCCGGTGTAATCCCGTCGTAGTACTGCGTTATCAGGAATATCGGCGCAGCTCGAGATTTCTTGATAGCGATTGGCCTCCATCCAGCCATCGAGGCGGCACTGAGCCCAGAGCAAATGTGTTGGGCCTTTTGCAGTTGACGTCCCGTAGTTCTAACCTGGTGGGTTCTGCAATGAGTGCGCCCCTGATCCAGTCACAGGTTCCGGCGCAGCTCATTGACAAGGCATCCCGACCACCGGGTTTCTGGCCCAGGTCATGATCGCGAAATTCGCCAACAATTTGCCGCTCTATCGCCAGGAATCGATTTTTGCTCGAACAGGTTTCAACATCGCCCGCTCAAACCTGAAGCGTTGGGTCGGCATCATGGAGTTGACACTTGGGTTGAGCGGGGTGGATCGGTGAAGGTTGACGGCCGAGTCAGGACACTTGAATCCTGGCAGAGCTCCTTGTGGGATGAATGCAGGCATGGTGCTAGGCCTGCTCAACGTTTCAAGCAAATCAGCTTTCCACGTAGGCGACCAAGCACTTGGAGCCCACCGCGGAAGTCAGACACAGATTTGAGCGGAAAAACATGCCTCGCGAAAGCAAGGCCGCCTCCAAGCAGAAAGCTTAGGGCGATGGTGTTCACCTAATTAAGTGGCCGGCTCACGTGCTGATAAAAAGGCGATGGTGGAGCGGCCGGATAGCAACATCACGGCTACTGATCAGGGCTATGACAAGCTTCACTTGCAGCTGACTATGGCCACTAAACGAATAGCATTAAGGGCCTGATCGCCCCATTTGTTCGGTGGCCTAATTCTCATTGGTTGCGTATTTCTCGCGGACATCCCGCAACCCCTCGGCCAGCTGCTGATCGTTGATGCGCTTAGCTGCCACGAGGATCCAGTACATCGCGTAATACCTGGATTCATCTCGATGTCAGACGTGTGCAGCCGCAGGAGAGATCGAGGTCGAGTGTTTTCTCATAAGGGCTTGGTTTAGCAGAATACTTATCACCGAGGCATCGACGATGCCAGGAACGTTGCATCCATCATCAAGGAGATGCTCGGGTGATTAGGTGAGCCGGGGCCATTGGCCCGAATGAGCGATCCCTACAGTTACGTCAAATCACAGCTTAGCTATGGGCAAGCGATGACTCGCACACAGAATGATTTGAACATAACCTCTCCTCTTACCGCCCGCGAGGTCTACCACGTGCTGACGGACGCCGCGCTGGGCAAACGCATCATGATGCGACGCTCCATCCAATCATGGAGTGGGATTTGTCACGGCCTCATGCCCGTGGAGATTGATGGATGGCTCCTCACACTCTTCAATGACTGTGACACCCTGGATTAATGCGAGTACTGCAGGTCGCCTGATGGCCGAGTCGGGACACTTGAAATCTGGCAGTGCGACGGAGCCGAGCCTGTCGCGCTACTGAGTGCGTGGGAGCGTGAACAGCTCGAACGATTGCTCGTTGCGCTCTGAGCCTGTACGCAAAAGCACGTTACGATTGCCGACTCAAAGCAACGGAGACCACACGTGAGAAAGCCACCTATGAAAATCACCATCGAAGAATGGGATGGCGACGGTGCGATTCGAATTCCGGACGAAGCGCTACAGGAGCTCGAACTGGATGTCGGCGACGCTGTGTATCTGATAGAGGAATTTGTTGGCAACACGCGCTGCCTAGTCCTATCAAAGACGTCTCAAATTGCGGATCGGATAGACGAGCTCACTGATGCCTGGAATAACAAACAACGCGGCACGGCCTTGGACAAGTGAGGTAGTTCCTCCACATCAAACCGAGAGCCCTCGATGAAACGCGTAAGGTTGATCCGCCACGCGGAGAGCGCTGCTAACGTTGGTCTCGCCACTGCAGCACCAGACTCAATACAACTGACTGAAAATGGCCTGCATCAAGCTCGTGCGCTTGCTGAATCCATAGCGTGCACTCCCAACCTGATCATCTCCTCACCCTTCGAACGCGCCGCAGCTACCGCGAAGCCAACGGCAGAGCGTTACCCTTTCGTTCCCTTCGAATTATGGCCCGTCGAAGAATTCACATATTTGAGCCCAAATTGTTTCGCCAGCACTACACAGGTCGACAGAAAGCCACACGCGGAAAGCTATTGGGAACACGGTGATGCGAGGTTTACTGATGACCCTGGTGCCGAGTCGTTCGGTCATCTACTCGAGCGCGCAGATGCGATGCTGGCCAAGCTTGCGGATCACGACGCTCAGAACATCCTGGTCTTTAGCCATGGGCAATTCATCAGAGCTGCCGCTTGGCTGATCAAGTATGGAAGCCACGCTCATTCGTACGACCTGATGCGTGAGTTTCGGGCGCTCGATGTGAGGGCGCCGCTTAGGAATTGCTGGAGGTACCAACTGATGTTTGCTGACGGCGGATGGACAGTCGAATGCCAAATCGACTCATCAGGACAAGAGAGATTTGTAGACGATTTCTGCACAAATTAGCGGTCTCGGTGACAAGGGTTCAGTCACGCTCCGCTGTAACGTAATTTTATGCATCGTAACATTCGCAACGTTACGCATAAAAAAGTGCGTTACGAGCCAATAGGCTCGGCGTCAGAAGCTCAAAACCGTCAGTCAATTCTCGCACTCAATCTCCTGATGCGTAGTAGCCAGCATCGCTACGCATTACCAGGAAAGCAAGACCATCGCCTTGGCCAGAAAAAGGATGCAGAGCACGTGCACCAACACACTGATGTGAATCCGCCGTGATCGCAGCGCTGTCATGCGCCCCGTTCGCATCAGGTAAACCACATAGCTGAATTGGCCGAGAATACTCAGGGCCAGGCCGATTTTCAGGGCCAGCAAGGTGCCAAAGCTGCTGGCCAAAGGATCGTGAAGTGCCGTTCGATACTGCCATGCTAATCCCAGGCCTGCGCCGTATAGGGCTAGCACGACTAAGTGCATGACGCGTCGCGCCCGTAAGCCCAAAGCCTTCGACAGCTGCTCGCGAGGCGCCTGATCCAGCTGGTGAGCTGCGGGGCTGAGGATCATCACCTCAAAGAACACACCACCAATGAAAAAAGCCGCCGCTGTCAAATGGATGAACTTCAACAACAGATAACTCATACCTTCTCCATCAGCCTTGATGCCTCACTGGATCACTCGCCGGCAAGGGCAGCCACCGGCTCGATCGCGCGGTTGCGGTTGCGGTTGCGGTTGCGCACGGCATTGGCAATGCGCGCTAATGGGACTTGCAATATCGCCTTGACTTCAGCGCTGGTGCCGATGCACTCCAGGGCAACAGCTATGTACAGTAGTCATTGATCCTGCTCGCGCGAACGGATGGTATAGCGCTGGCGCTGTTTGGTCATGTACACCGTACGTGATTTAGCTGATACAAGGACGGCCCCCATACAGCCGGATAGTTATTCGTACAGTTTTTCTTTGATGGGCCCGAGATCGCTGCCGTGCGTGCGACGGATATGACGGCCTCTAGCTGCATGTCCATGAATGCGTAAAACGCCTCGCATAGCGCGGACGCCGACCTCGCCACCAAGCAGTTAATCGGGATTGACCATGTTGCGCGCCTTGGAATGGGTCACGCACGGATAGTAACTTGGCGATAGGGGCGCCTTTTGATATAGGTCATGTTCTTGAATCAATCGTGGCGGGCCAACTGTGGAGTGACTCGCCCAGGGCATGTGAAGACTTGGAGTCGAGCCGGGCTTAAGCCCGAAAGAGCGATAGGCAAAGTAGCTTTAGCTCGGCTGCCCAACAAGTGGCCTATCGAATCTCACACAACCCTCTCGCGCAATGTAAAACGCACGCATCAATCATGGAGCGAGAGGTGCCTTGATCAAGCGTGCATAAGGTACGGCTCGACGCACGTCTTCTATGGCGCCCGCAATTGCGTCATCTGCAGTAGGTGCTTCACGCATGAATTCAAGAGCTAGGCGCCCTGGCTGCCCTACTCCGACTAATGCATCATCGCAGCCTACTTCTGCCAAGCGCTCCAGAAGCGCGTCCATATCGCTCTCGTCAGACGTCAGTTGGTGAATACGGGTGAAGGTAAACACCATCTCTAGCTCTCCGCTTCAGCAAGACTCTACTCGAAGATTCGGTAGCCGGGCCCTGCTGGCCCGAAGCATCGACTATAAGAAAAATGGCTCAACACGGCACCTACTACTGACCGAACTACATGCGATGAGTACGCATGGTGCACCGTCATAAATTGTCTCAGCTTAAGCCAGTCCCGTTCTTGAAGTCGTCCCCTTTTGCCAGTACTTATTTGACAGATGCCAGTGGCGGGAAAACATCAACACTTGGCTATCCAGTCCTAGTTGTCTTTGCGATGTATGCTTATCAGCCAACCGGAACCCGTCATGCATTACGTTACCGTCCCCAGAATTGCGCCGCCAGCAGTTGAAGGCGCTCGGCCAGTTTGGCGACATGGGCAGCAGCCGTGCGGCTCTGGCTACTGGCAAGCACGTTACTTTGGGTGGCTTGGCTGATACCTTTCAGGTTGCACTGGATACTGTCACCCACCGCGCTCTGCTCTTCCACGGCGGCGGCTATTTGCACACTCATGTCGCTGATTTCACCGACTCGTTGAGTGATTCCATCCAGCGCCCGGGCGGCAAACAGTGCCTGCTCAACACTGGATTCGGCCTTGCTGTGGCTGCGTTGCATCGCGACTACGGCGTCACCAGTCGAGCGCCGTAAAGTATCGATGGTTCCCTGAATTTCTGCAGTGGATTGCTGGGTGCGCGAAGCCAGCCCGCGCACCTCGTCGGCGACCACGGCGAAACCGCGCCCAGCCTCGCCGGCGCGAGCGGCCTCAATAGCGGCGTTGAGGGCGAGTAGGTTTGTCTGTTCAGCGATGCTTTGGATTACCTCGAGTACGCGGTTGATTTCTTGGCTATGTTGTTCCAATTGGTAAATCGCCGCGCCGGTCTGTTGCACCTCGATGGCGAGGCTGTCGATGTGCTGGCGGGTTTGCTCGACCAGTTGTCGACCTCGGTCGGTTTCTTGATTGGCCAAGCTCGCGGCGCTGGCGGTGAGCTGAGCGTTGCGCGCCACTTCCTGCACACTGCTGGCCATCTGGGTTATGGCGCTGGCCACCTGGGCAGTTTCCCCTTGCTGTTGTAGGGTCGCGCAGTTGTTGTTGTCCACTGCGGCGACGAGCTCTTCGGCTTCTTTGTTCAACTGACGGGCCGAGTCGGCAATACGGCCGACGACTGCCCGCGTCTCAGCTTCGAGCATTTGCAGGGTGAAATCGATCTGTCCAAATTGGTCGCGGCGGCCGCTGTATAGCATTTGGCTAAGCGGGTTATCGGCGATATTTTTAGCCTTACGGGCAAGGGCGTCGAGGGGGCGCAGGCTGAAGCACAGCAAGCCGCCGAGCAACAGGCTGAATAGCGGCGCAGCGATGGCCGCATGGTTCCAAGAGAGGGCGCCCACCAAGCCTAAGGTGGTAAAGCCAAGCAGGCTCAGCCCGGTGCTAGCAAGTGCTAAGCGCATGCCGACGGACAGTCGTGACGGACGCAGGCAGTGTGTTTTTTTACCGCTTCGCAGCTGTGCATAGAGAAGTTCGGCGGCGTCTACCAGTGCTTTCGGTGGGCGCGTGCGAACCGATTGGTACTCCATTATTTCACCATTGCGCTGCATCGGCGTGGCATAGGCGCTAACCCAGTAGTGGTCACCATTCTTACAGCGATTTTTTACAAGGCCCATCCACGAGCGTCCGGCTTTGAGGGTCTGCCACAGGTGTGCGAAGGCTTCTGGCGGCATATCCGGGTGACGCACGATGTTGTGATTGACCCCGAGCAACTCGGCCTCACTGAAACCGCTGATGTTGATGAAATCCGGATTGACATATGTGATAGCGCCCTTGGGGTTGGTTGTTGAAAGAATGTTCGCATTGACGCTGAACTCGACAGCACGACCACTGACCGGAAGATTGATTTTCATTGTTTGCCTCCTGAGCTGATGGATAACTGCTGGGTGCCTACCGTGCTTACAGCAATGGACACCCAAGCCCCTCGAAACAGTCTTCTCCGCTGAACAACCGTTGCATCTGCGCAGCAGGTCGTGGTCGGCTAAACCAGTAGCCTTGGGCGTAGTGGCAGCCTTCACTGACCACAAAGTCGAGTTGTGCTGGGCTCTCGATGCCCTCGGCCACGACTTCTAGGCTAAGACTACGGCCCAGGCCGATGATCGCCTGGCTGATCGCGCTCTGTTTGTTGTCGCACGGAACGCCGCCGATGAAACTTTTATCCAGCTTGAGGATGTGCAGTGGAAAGCGTGTGAGATAACCAAGCGAGGAGTAACCGGTACCAAAATCGTCCAGCGCCAACAACACGCCAAGGTTGGCCAGTTCGTTCAGACAGGCCAATGTGTCCAGGTCGTCATGCATCAGTTGGCTTTCAGTAATTTCCAGGATCAGGCTGGCAGGTGGTAGGCCGCTTTCTTGCAGGATGTCGATCAGCCGGAGGGTGAAGTCGGCTTGTTGCAACTGGAGGCTGGAGATGTTCACCGAACAACGCAGATGGTCATGTCCAGCCAGTTGCCAGAGGCGGGTCTGCCGGCAGGCTTGGCGCAAGACCCATTCGCCGACGCGGATGATTTCCCCCGACTCTTCCAGCGCCGGGATGAACTCCAGTGGTGAGATCAAGCGTTCGCCATGGCGCCACCGTAACAGCGCTTCGACCCCAGACATGAGGGGCGCCCCCTGGTCAAGACGATAGATCGGTTGGTAATGCAGGTCGAATTCATTGTGTTGCAGCGCCTGGCCCAGAGCGGACTCCAGTTCCAGATGGTGCTGTGCGGTATCTTGCAACGCTTCGCTGTAGTGTGCGAACCGCGCCTTGCCGGCAGACTTGGCTCTGTAGAGGGCAAGGTCGGCGGCCTGCAAGACATCCAGCGCTTTACCGTTATCATGCAATGGGGCGATGCCGATGCTCGCACTGACCACCAGGGTACGACCGTCCATGTGCAGCGGTTGATGCAGGTTGTCGAGAATGCGTTGGGATATTTGCTCGGCGTCGCGGTCGCAGGTGAGATCATGAAGCAATACGATGAATTCATCTCCACCGAAGCGGAATAACTGATCGCTGGGGCGTAGCGCGCCTCTCAAGCGCTGTGCCACTTCTACCAGCACGCGATCACCGACGTTGTGACCGAGGCTATCGTTGATCAACTTGAAGCGGTCGAGGTCGATGAACAACAGCGCTTCGTGGGCACCGCCCTTGCGCTGTTTCATAAAGGTTTTCTGCATTTGCTCATCAAGGCGCATACGGTTGGCCAGGCCGGTCAGCGGGTCATGGTGGGCGGCATGTTTGAGGCGCTGCTCGGCGTCCTTGCGTGCACTGATATCGGACTGTGAGCCAGCCATGCGTAGCTGGCCTGGTGTCGTGACTTCCGCTACCCCTCGCACCAGCACCCAAATATAGCCACCGTTATTTTGGCGAATGCGATACTCGTGGTGGACAGAAGATGTCTGCCCTTGTATGTGGGCATCTATGGCCTGGCGAAAATCCGGTAGGTCGTCCGGATGCACGCGACCGAACCAACTGGCACTGCTATCGCCGATACTATCGCGGCTGAGGCAGAGCATGCTGGCCCAGCGCTCTGAAACGTACAGTCGATCCTGATCCACATGCCAATCCCAGATTCCGTCGTTGGCACCGCGCAGCGCACGGGCGAAGCGAGCCTCACTATCCTCCAGAGCCTTGTGCTGGGCCGCACTGTAGGTATCGATGGCCAAGGTCATGTCGAAGAACACCGCCTTCAACAGACTTGAATAGAGAGTGGCGTTTTGGCTTTCGCCGAACACGCTTTTAAGCATGTCATCGAGGTATAGACGGTAGCTGCCGAGATACCACTTCAACTCCAGGCCGACTTTTTGGTGAATCACACCGATGCGCAGGCGGCCGTTGACGTAGGTGTCATTGTAGGGGCCGCCCCACAAACACTGGTAATACTCGGCCTGGCTGTGCTTCAAACGCGCGGTGACCTCCGGCGCACGAAGTAAGGCAGACGGCGTGGAGAATTTCGCCAAGTGACGGTACAAATGATCGACAAAAGCCTGCTGAGCTGGGGCCATGTGCTGAGCTGCTGCACCAAGTCGCTTGGCATCTTCGGCGCTCCAGTCGAGAAAGCGATAGCGCTCGACAATCTCCTCCTCATCGAGACGAATACGCCTGAGCAACTCCTCCAGATCTTTTTTCACCTTCATTCGCACACCTCGGTGTTAGTAAAGATTCCTTTCTGCTGACAAAAAAAAACGCCGTGACAACGAGTTCTGGTGAAGAACTGATGTCACGACGCTTCGTCTTTCAGGCCAATTATCCTGCTCGGCAAAGCCGGTTCCCGCGTTGGGCGGAACCTACTGATGGCATTTTTACATCATTTCGGATTGTCTGACAATCTATCCAGCAACGTAACTAATCGCCGCCGTAGCAGCCCCAGTTCGCGAGATTTGAAGGCGTGTCGAGTCTGCTCCAAAACCTCGGTAGCATCCAACAACGCAGCATGTACCAGCCCAGCCGCCCCCAATTGTGCTTCACCGTGCCAGCGGCAAATCGGCACGGCACTACAATTACTCGGAGCGCTCAGCACCTCGCAATCTGGTGCTATATGAACCAACAATTGGCGCAATTGATCGGCTAGTTCTAGGTCGTTGCAAATAATTCGGGTTGTCTGGTTGGACTTGTTCATCAAACTGCATCCCCACAAGGTTGATGCGCTGTTTACAACACCGTCCGTGGCGTTTTATTGATGCAAATCAATGTTGAAACCGATCCTATGGATACGTGTTGTTGATCGCTCGTTATCATGCCCCAGCGCCGAGTCGCCTTGGTCGACTGATACCCCGAAGCCTTGGCGGCCAGGGGTTGTTTGTCTATGTGCTGGTCTCCAAATTGTCGATCACTTGCCGTTGTATCGGCAGTCCGAGATTTACGCCCGTGAGGGCGCGGATCTGGAGCGCTAAACCCTGGCCGATTGGTTTCGCCAGAGCAGTCAATTGCTCAGACCGCTGATCAGCGCCCTTGATCGCCATGTCATGAGCGGCCATAAAATTTATGCTGACTACACGCCAATTGGCGTGCTCACATCGGGCCACGATAAAACCAAAACCGCTCGCTTGTGGACGTATGTGCTTGATGACCGACCAGCGAGTTATTCAACACCGGCGGCGGTTTGGTTCGCTTACTCGCCGGATCGCAAGAAGCAACAAGCACGGCGAGTGATCTGTTGCTTTCATGGTGCGCCAACAGCCATTTTGAAAAGACCATGTCCCAGTTATGGGTTGAAACGTGCAGGTCAACCAAGTGATGCCTGGGACGCGATAATGCGCAGGGTGGATAGGGCCGCGCAGGTTAGTGGTGCAAAGCAAGGTCTGAAAATCAACTGCGTAATTGCTGCGCCGCGTAACCCAACAATATAAAAGCTGCGCGCAACACGACGGTGGGTCAAATCCTTTGAAAGTTGCCGAGAACCTATGGCATCACTCTTGCTAACTAAAAAATCACATCAGCAGGATTCGCTCCTGCAAGGCAAAGGCGCCTGAACCCGCTGCGGATATTTTGCAGAGGCTTCAGGCGTTTTTTTTGGCTTCCGCATTGGAGATTCAAACACATGAAGTGGCTCACCTACCCTGCGTTCTTGTTGCTGCGTGAACTGGGCATTATCGGCATGATCCGTACGCTGTTAGCGATTAGCCTAGCAGGCGGAGTCCTGGCCGCTGCGACGCTGCCAACCGGGCCACTGTGGGCGGTGCTGGCCTACCTAGCCATTGCCAGCATGTGGCTGCTGTTGCAGGAGATCGGACAGTTGCAACGCTACTGTGAAAACTCCGCCGTATATGGCTCCCAGGAGCCAGTCAGCGCTGCCCAGTGGCTGTTGCAGCCGATCAGACGAAGCATTCAGCAGTGGGTGAACCGTGAACAACGCCAGCAACAACTGTTACAGCAGCGTCTGGATGAAATATCCCACTCCTCACACGAACTCGAACAAAGCGCGGCGCTGGTGACCAGTAATGTTGAAGGACAAAGCGAATCGGCCACTGTCGCCGCAGCGGCGGTAGAACAACTGAATGTGAGCATTTTGCAGGTGGCGGCGCTGGCCGATGAATCGCGTCAAACCAGCGTCGTGGCCAGCGAACAGTTGGCCGACGGGATCGACCAACTCACCAACTTGGTGCGGCAGGTGTCCGAGATGGCGCAGCAAGCCATCACCACCAACGAGCTGATCCTGCAGCTGAACACCAACTCGCGCACCATTAATGAAATGTCCGGCACCATCCGTGGTATTGCTTCGCAAACTAACCTGCTCGCCCTCAATGCCGCCATCGAAGCTGCCCGCGCAGGTGAGAGCGGCCGTGGCTTCGCCGTGGTGGCCGATGAAGTTCGCCGTTTGGCCTTACACAGCCAGGAGTCGGCGGCAGAAATCAGTCGCAACATCGAATCGGTGCAACAGCACATCAAGGATGCCACGGTACAGGTGTCCGATTTGACCAATCTGGCGCATCGCAGCGCCGCCAGTTCCGAGGCGGTGTGCGCGCTACTCAATCAGGTGCAACAGCGCACCCTGCAATTGACCGGACAGGTCGAGCAAGTGGCAGTCAGTACCGAACAACAGGGCAAGGCCGTTGCGGAAATCGCCGAACTGGCCGACCGCGTCCGCCAAGGCAATGCCAACAACCTGCAGGCCGCCGATCAGGCGCGATCCATCGCCCACCATCTGGCTCATCTGACGGGGTAATCAACATGAATGGATTGCATGGACTACCGCTCTTGCTCGCCGCTGCCGCCTCCCTGCCTCCCCTGATCCTGCTGTTCTACGGCCTGCACCGGCGCCTGCAGCGGCAAAAGCGCCAACATATCCAGTTGAACATTCGCCAGTTGGCCTTGTTGCGTGCACTTATATCCGGGTTTCAGCGCCATCGCGGCCTGAGCAATGGGGTGCTCTGTGGCGATGCCAGCCTGAGTCACGATCTTGCCACCGCTCGCCAAGGGCTCGACCAGCATATCCGTGCAGCCCAGGAATTCGACAGCACGCACCGGGACTCCTGGAACAGCTTGATCGATCACTGGTCGCTCATGCGCGAAGGGCGCAGTAGCGACCGGGCAAACAATCTGGTGCAGCATCACCTGATCATTCGCAACAGCATCTTTCTGATGGAGGATGTGGCAAGCGAAATCGATCTAACCGAAGGTCGTGCCGAGCTGGGCTACCTGCCCTGTATCTGGCGCGAGGTAGTCCAGGCGGCAGAATGGGCGGGCCAGGCGCGCGCCCTGGGCACCGGCATCGCGGCGGCCGGTCAGAGCAGCGCCGAGCAGCGCGTGAGGATGCGTTTTCTCTACCAGAAGATCGAGCTGTTGGCCGGCACGGCCTTCGCCACTCTGCAACGCCACGCAACCGATCACCCGCAGGCTGACGTGTTCCACCTGCAGCATCGCGAGCAGGTGGTGGAGGATTTTCTACGCTGCACAAAAGAGGAGCTGCTCGACCAGGAACAACCCGTGATTGCCGCCAAGACCTACTTCCAACGCGCCACCCAAGGCATTGACGAACTGCTGGCCCTAGTGGATGCGGCGCTGGCTCAGCTACAGCCACGCTAAGGAACTACAGATGCTAAATCCCATCCAACCGCAGCCGCTGCGCTACGACCATCAGATGCCCTGCCCGCCAGTACAAGGCCGGCCGAGCGACCGCATGCACAAGAAATCGAACGAATGATTTCTGCCATCCAGAGTGTGACGCAAGAGTGTGTTCGTGACATGCAGCAGAGCAACGAGTTTGCTGCACACCGCCAGACAGTGGCTCGTGAAGCTGATCAGGCCCTGACTCTAATCGCCGAGCGGATCACCGATATCAACGGGATGAACTTAGTGATTGCCAGCACGGCAGAAGAGCAAGGGCAAGTGGCGCGCGAGGTCGATCGTAACGTAGTGGCAATCAGCGACCAATCCAGGCAGAGTACAGATGGAGTGCAGCAGACCTCCGTGGCCAGTGAAGAGCTGGTGCGCCTGGCCACAAACCTTAACCATCTGGTCAATCGGTTTCGTATGTAGTCCCTTGCCCTGCCTGTACAGTCTGCCACTATCCGGTAGACAGTCGCTCTGTTCGATAAAAAACAAAGACCCATTTCACCTGCGGTGGATTCACCGATTCAATAAAGCCTCCCATGTATAAAAAAGAGAGTCGTCACAGAATGTGGCCAAATGTAGCTCCGACCCTTCTGACTTGCACACTACAGCTGCTGACAGGGAGCGCCTGCATCGCACAAGAGGTGCGCGAGACGCTGACAATCATGGTCGAAGATGCTGCCGCTCCATGGTCAAAGAGCGATGGCACAGGTTACGCCAATGACGTAGTCATCGCCGCCTTCAAAGAAATGGCGGTAGCGGTACAGCTAAAAGTCGTGCCGTATTCACGCTGTAAGTACATGGTTCTCAATGGCCAAGTCGCCGCCTGCTTCAACATGAGCTGGCAGCCTGAATTCGAGGGCAAGATCAAGCTGGCGGCGCAGCCGATCTTCAAAGTAAGTAACGACGTCTTCGAACATATCAGTGCGCCCTTGCCGAAGCCTCCAGATGGAAAATGTGTTTTGCCGCCCGGCACAGTCGTTGGCATCACCAGAGACTATGAATACTCAGCCCAGGTGACGGCGCTCCAGACCTCAGGGGTGGTGTTCGAGAATTCACTTTCCGATTTAACAAGCTTGCAAAAACTCGCTGCTCGGCGTTTTCAGGCGGTATTGGTGATGAGCAATGACCTTGAGGCCAGAAATCAAAGAGCCATACAGTCGGGCACCGAGGATTTAGTGCGCTTCGCCTTCAATTGCGGAATGCTGGACTCCACGATTGGCTTTAGCTTGGCCCATCCAGACGGATTGCGAGCACTAGAGATTTATGACGAGGGCTATCGCCGCATCGAGGCCAACGGCGCCCTCAAGGATATTCACACGCGCTGGTTTCCTTAGCTTCATGTCGCCTTGACTATGCGACTGCGGTTTAGGGAACAACGTAGTATGGGTAACCATCTCAAGCTTCAGAGGACTCTGTCATCGCAACTCCTTTGCGCCCCAGTTGTTTTACACCGTACATTGCCTGATCCCCCCCCTTTCAGCAACGAGCCCAGATTTTGGCCATGATTGGGGCACAGAGCGACTCCGATACTGCACGACAGTGAAAGCTCGCCTGCGCTTGTCGCTACTGTCTGCGCCATCGCCTCCAGCACCCTCTCAGCGTTCAGCTCAGCACTCTCTGGGTTGATAAGATCCGTGATCAGAATCACGAATTCATCTCCACCGTAGCGTGCGACGGTGTCACAAAAACGAGTAACCTGAAGCATGCGATTGGTGACTGCCGTGAGAACCAGGTCACCGACCTCATGGCCATGCTTATCGTTAATTTCCTTGAAATGATCCAGATCGATTAACAGAACGGCAAACGCAGTTCCGCTCGATGTCCAGTTTGAGAGGGCCTGATCGAAACGATCGGCGAAGAGGTAGCGATTCGGCAATTGGGTTAGAACATCATGGGTCGCGAGATAAGCCGAGCGTTCGAGTTCAACCTCTGCTCTTTCGATCGATTTGAAATGCCGAATCAACACCACCGGCATCAATACGAATGGACGAACCCACTTTTTCAACAGAATCGATCGACTGCTGCCCTTCCCCCTATGGCAGGAGTCGGCCGATGCTGTGTGAAATTGTTTTTCAACGCCACAGTGACTCAAAACCAGGCTGGAAATCGCGCTTCTACGCAAAATCCATGTCTACTGGCATGCCGACAAATTACCCATTTTACGTAACCGCGCGCACTCCAATTTTCACGAAGCGCTTTTACACACTTTGGGCCATAAGCAGCCACGCGAAAGCTTCTACGAGACCGAGGACGATTCAAGTGGGCGCCCTGCTTGCCTGGGCGGTACATTTATTACGCACCCATCACAATGAAGAGCTTGCTGACGACGACGCTGCTTATTGGCGTACATCGCGGCATCAGCAGAAGCAAGCAGCTCACCCAGAGGCTTCAGCTCCTTTGGCGAACAATGAACAGCGCCGATGCTTAGGCCGATAGGATAACGACAGCGTTCACTACCATTGAATTCATCGACCAGCGCTTGCACACGAGCATAGAGGGCATCCGACGACTCCCCCGCGTCGGCAGCCAGGATTACAAACTCATCACCGCCGATCCTGGCGACAATGTCACTCCCTCTAAACGCTGCTTTTAGCACCTGCGCAGCTGCAATGATCGCCAAGTCGCCCGCCTCATGGCCATGGATATCATTAAGTTTTTTCAGGCCGTCGAGATCAACAAAAAACAGCAAGCAGGATTGATCATTACGGCGAGCAGATCGCATTAGCTGGTCAGCCAAAAGAAAAAAACTGCGGCGATTGTGCAAGCCGGTCAGTTCATCTGTCAGTGACAGTCGGCGCACATCATCTTCGACCTTTTGTCGCTGCGATATTTCGTCCATTAGTTTGCTGTTCACCGCTTCGAGTGCGCGGGTTCACTCGTACACCCGCAACTCAAGGGATGCATTCAGAGCAGCCAGTTCCGCTTGAGCACGCTCTCTCGACTTATCGAGCTGACGAAGGTGCCTCGCCGTTCTCAGGATTACCGCGACGAGCGTGGCTATGCTGAGCGTCGCCATCAGGGCCAAGCTGAACCGCTTGTCGTAGTAGCCCAGCTTTTCTCCGACCAGCAGAGCACCTCCGATACTGAGAATGATTACCGGGATACTGGCAAGCAAGTTTCTGGCAACCTCGCCACCCGCTGTGTCGCTCATCAGCAACTCGACGAATTCCGACCGCTCCTGGATAACCAGCAGTCCAGTATTGAACAGGGTCAGCGCAATAGCCGTATGGATGGCCATAGAGCTATAGAGGCCCACCGAGTAGAGCGCGCTGACATCGAACAAATAGCCCACAAATGCCATCAGGCTAATAAATAGCGCTGATGAAGCGAATATTTGCGGCAGTAACGGCCGGCCCTCAAGCAACAGGAGGCCAAAGCCTGAGAGCAGAAAACACAGTGCTGTAGCCGGCGCCATCCGCCCCGGGAAAAGAGCAGGCTGGGTGTGCTGAAGCTCGAAAGGACGCAGCAGATCAATAGCCAGATCAACCGACATGACATATTCAACGAGGGTCAGCCCTCCCACCATTATCGCCAAGATAGCGCCAAGCCGCCTGATCAAACTTGCGGCCAGGGAGGCTCTGAATGTAGCGCACCACAGCCCCATACCGAGGACAGTGAACGTACAGGCGGTATTGACCATCATCGCAGTCCAGCTAGGAAGCCCCGCCTTTAGCGAAGGCACGTCAAGCAGCCAGCCAACCAGCACAACCAAGCCGATCGTCGTCACAGTGACGGCCGCCAGCCGGGCATAGGTATTGAACTGACGCAGCCTTTTTACCTGGCTGAGTTCGGACTCCGCCCTCATCGCCGTCTCCAATAATGTGTAGTGGGTTCTGCACTGTGGCGGACAGAGTGATCTCATCGGTCGTGCCACTTATGCCACGTAGTCGCAAGCGATCCAGTTTCAGGATGCGCTTGAGGTGGGCAAAAAACATTTCAACTTTCTAACGCTCGTGGACAGGGTGCACTTACGCCGGCGTCGCTGCGATGCATCAAGGGCCGCAAGATCCATTGCTGGAACGCTTACACTGATACCGTCCTTGACGTGATTGATCTGAAACAATCCTTTCCAAATTGGAAGATATGACTCGCGAAAAGTGGGGCAGGACACTTCCTACCCCGCCCTCAGTCAAATTTGGTGACTGCCTACCGGCACAATTAACAGGTAGGTACGGTCTGAGTCCCGTACAGCAAGGCTTCCAATTGTTCTACGGGTTGTGGGCGGGCGTAGAGGAATCCCTGCAGTAAGTCGACGTCTAGCTGACGCAATATTTGCGCTTGTTCCGCTGTTTCGACGCCTTCGGCGACAACCATCAGATCCATGCTATGACCCAAGTCCGTGACTGCGCGGACGATCGCTTGATCAACTCGGTCGTTGTCGATGTTCATCACAAAGGAGCGATCAACCTTGAGCGTATCAACTGGAAACCGCTTGAGATACGCCAACGACGAATAACCGGTACCGAAGTCATCAATCGATATGCGGGCACCGAGATCGCGCAGCGCCTGCAATGTCTCGGCGGCGGCGTCAGGATCGCTCATCACGGCTGTTTCCGTGACTTCGAAGCCAAACTCGATTCGTGTCGGATCGAAGGCAGTGAGACTGAAAATACGCGTGACCTTCTCGATCAAATCGGACTGAATCAGCTGCCGCGCCGACAGGTTGACCGAGACGCCAAGTGGCAGACAGGTATCGCGCAGAAGGCCCCAGGCTTGAGCCAGTCGACAAGTTTCCTCGATGACCCAGGTGCCTATGGGGACAATCAAACCCGTTTCCTCGGCAATCGGAATAAACTCTAAGGGTGACAGCAGCCCTCTTTCCGGATGTTGCCAACGCAACAACGCTTCGACTGAAACCACTGCACCACTGGCGGCGGCAATTACGGGCTGGAAATATAGACGAAACTCGCCATTGGCGATGGCACGGTGCAGATCGCGCTCAATGCGCAGTCGGGCCGCGACCTGCATCTGCATCTGCCCGTCAAACAATTGGTAGCGGGCTCGGCCACTTGTCTTGGCTTGGTACATGGCAATATCAGCCGAGCCAATCAACTTTTCAGCATCATGACCCGACTCCGCCATTGCAATCCCGATACTGGCCGCGACGAAGACTTCATCGTTTTTTAATTGAACAGCCGGTACCAGCGCCTTCAACAGACGCTCGGCGATGACCGCCGCATCGCGGTAGGCGGTGACCTCAGGGCAAACCACCACGAACTCATCGCCAGCCAGACGTGCGACTGTGTCGGAAGGCCGCATGGTGCTTTGCAACCGTTGAGCCACAGTGATGAGAACTTGATCGCCTGCATCATGGCCAAAGCTGTCGTTAATTCGTTTGAAATGATCCAGATCGATAAACAACACGGCAAGGCCGGTATTGGATGCATCTCTACGGGATAAGCATTGGCGCAACCGATCCAGTACTAACGTCCGGTTAGGAAGTCCGGTCAACGAATCATGCAGCGCCCGGTGCTCAAGGTCTTCTTCGACCTCAATGCGCGTAGTAATGTCGTGGGCGAAGGCGAAGAAGCTCCATTCATGATTCTCTTTGAACGACCAGAGCTTAATTTCTACAGGAAATTCCCCTCCGTCGCGGTGCATGACTGCCAGCTCAAGTCGTTGTCCGTTGATAAGGGCCTTGCCATGGGCGACGAATCGCTCCAGTCCTTTTCGATGCGCTTCGCGGTGCTGAACCGGCGCTAAGATGTCAGAGACCATGTGCCCAATTACCTCTGCCCGAGGCCAACCAAAGATTTTTTCTGACGCTTTGTTCCAGGCAGTAACAACTCCCTGGGCATTGATGGCGATAAAGGCGTAACCGGCACTATCGATGATCTGACGACTGCGCTGCTCACTGGATTGCAGCGCACTTTGAGCTGCTTCGCGCTCGAATACTTGCCCCACTTGGACACCGACTTGCGTCATGATCTCCAGCAGTTCAGGTGTTAGCTGCTGCGAGGTCGGGGCATAAAACTCTAGCACCGCAGTGATGCGGTAACCGGAATACACCGGAAAGGCAAATCCAGCGGTGAGACCTGCTTGCATAGCAGAGGACTGACGACGAAAGGTGGCTTCTGTCCTCGCATCGCTCATGCCCACAGGGCGACCTTCAGCCAAGACCCTGCCCGGCAGTCCTATCCCCGAGGCAAAACATTGCTCTTCAGTAGCTTGACGGAAAGCTCCGAGGGCGCCGTCAGAAAAGTGTTCATCGACATGCCAAATGCCACTGGAATGCAGGCTACCCTCCCGAAGTTTGAACGCGTGCCCAACGGGCCAACCGGTGATCTGACAAATGCTTTGCAAAACCAGGAGCAGCGCCGCATCAACACTAATGGCTTCATTCGCCGCGACGGCGACCTCTTTTAGCAGTTGAATATACGTTATGGCGAGGTTTTCAGAGCTACGCTGCATTACGACACCTATCTGTAATATTCTTTACTCAGCTACCCGGCACGCATTCAACGCGATTTCCGGCTCATATTTAGCAGCAACTCAACGTCCGCTAGCTTTCGTGAGCTGAATCTAACGGGAGTATCATTAGGAGCGGCTCTACATTCATGAATAGTTTTTACTGGAATAACGATCATTTTTTTTCAAAACTCCTGGGCACAGATCAGCGATAGCACTATGCCATCACTCATGGCTATTCCGCTACGTAAGATGCATCGTAAACCTAGGTTTTTTAGGGGTATCGATTCAGCCACGGAAACTTGAGTTTGGTGGCCGGTCGTTTGAGCAACTGGGCATTGGCCAATTTTAAGCAATAGATTGGGCTACAGCTTCACCCGCAGAATCTATCCCATCCTAACCTCATCCGCATACACCTTGAGTCGATCCACGTCAGTGTGGAGCTTGTCAATCCGATCCGTCAGCTCCACCGCATCAGCATCACTGAGTTGACTTGCGAGACGCCCAAGGTCTACGCAGATATCTTCAAGACTGAAGGCAATCCCTTTAAGTTTACGCTTTAGATCTTGCTCTGCTTTGTTGATCCCCTCAAATCTCCCATAACCTTAAACGGGCCAATTAAGCAGTTACGGACATTTCAGTTTATGCCCCCCACATAACTTACCCTCATAAATCTTCACGTTGCCTAGTGAATCATCAAGACTTCCCCGTCATCGCAAACTTTGATACAGCTCATTAACTTTTTCAGCTCCTGAAGGGCACCCAGAAGGATATTTGCTTCCTCAACCATGCCGGCTTCGCAAAGCATTGTTATTGCACCTAGCAAATCATCCATGGAGTGCTTTATATCCTCCACTCGTGATTTATTTACTGACTCTAAGTCTTGCAAGTCGTTTACCTCTTTGCTCGAATTATTTACGCAGCCCCGATCTGATCGGTGCATGCCGTCAATCGATTTTCATCAGCATGGAACACGGAGCACATCCTCAAAACGACCTGAGCGCCTGCTTCAAGTCCTGCGAAACTTAAGCGCTCGGCTATTCGTATCAACTCGACGACTGACCACTTCAGATCAGAGGCGACACCCTGGAGGTCGCATTTAGATCTTGCTCTAGATTATTGAGGCCCATTACCCCCCTCGACTTCCCTGCCATGCCAAATACCCCAACCCTCATGCAAGCTGCAGCAGATGTGCACTCCAGATTAAACGCATCCTTGACGGAAAACCACGCGATGAAAATCGGCAATCCTCAACTCAACTCAATAACCGCACAAAAATTACGACAATAGGAGCGGTGATGGCATAATGGCCATAACGTATGCCTTTTTTGTAGAGAATTAACCTTGCTTGCAACTCAAACGATTACGTCTGTTGAGCAATTTTTTCCAGCCCAGCAGCGCTTGATCTCAGCTACAAATTCCAGCGGTAAAATCACCTACTGCAATGATGAGTTCACGAAAATAAGCGGCTACTCCCGTGAGGAGTTGGTCGGTAGCCCACACAATCTGGTTCGCCACCCCGACATGCCACCTGCTGTTTTTGGGATGATGTGGAGCTACCTGAAGGCAGGCAAAAGCTGGATGGGAGTCGTTAAAAATCGTTGTAAAAATGGCGACTATTACTGGGTCAATGCGTACGTGACTCCCATTCTCGAAAATGGCCATCTAGTAGGCTACGAGTCCGTAAGGGTCAAGCCGACTCGCGAACAGATTGAGCGTGCACAAACACTGAATCAGCGACTTCGTGCCGGCAAAAAGGCCGTACCGAAAAGGCGCCACTATGCCGCTTTTATGGGTAGGCTGATTTTCCCGGTAATTGCCGCGCTGACAGCTATCGGAGTGGTTAACACGCTGCCGAATCTGATGGCGCAAACAATAATCGCCTTGCTCTTTCTAGCCATTGGATTGTGGACTTATATGCGCGAGGTTAACCAACTCAATCGAATCATTAAAAGCGCTCCTGATGCTTTCAGTGATCCGATCAGCGCCCTCACCTACAGCGATACATACGGCCCTTCAGCGCAGTTGGAAATGGTACTAATCAGCGAAGATGCGCGCCTTAAGACCGCCTTGACTCGACTGAGCGATCTGGCTAGCCAGGTGGCTGAAGCCGCAGCACATTCCTCCCTGCTCTCTAACCAAACTGAACATGCCTTGCTCGAGCAGCGGGCCGAAACGGACATGACCGCAGCCGCCATGACTGAAATGGCGGCTTCAATCAGTGAGGTGGCGGGGCATGTTCAACAAACCGCCACTCAGGCGCAAACAGCGAATGAACTGGCCGAACAAGGCAACAAAGTCGCCGGTACCACTAGAGAGGCGATTCAGCTTCTGGCCAGCACGGTAACAAACATCAGCACTGCAGTGGATAACCTCACCAATGAAACGCAGCAAATCATGACGGCTGCCGGGGTGATCCAATCTATTGCGGATCAAACCAACTTGCTGGCCCTCAATGCGGCAATTGAAGCAGCCAGGGCTGGTGAACAGGGCCGAGGTTTCGCTGTGGTCGCTGATGAAGTTCGCGCTTTGGCCAGTAAAACCCGCGTGTCTACCCAACAAATTCAGAGTGTTATTGAAACCCTTAAAAAGGGTGCTGATGAAGCGGTGAGCATTGCCAGACTCGGTATCCGCGAGGCAGATCACGGCGTGCAACAGGTCATAGAGGCGCAGGGTGCCCTTCAAGGTATTCGTGAGGCGGTCGAACGCATCAGTGGCATGAGTCAGCAAATGGCCGCCGCTTCAGAAGAACAGGCGCATGTCGCCGAAGATATTGCTCGGCAGATCAACAACGTCGCTGGAACCGTTGATCGAACAGCTAAAAATGCTAACGCAGCAGTCGCTCGTGGCAGTGAGCTTGAAACTACCTCCCGTGGTTTACGGGCTCTGGTTGAACGCTTCAACAGGTAACCAGACCTAAGGGAGAGGGTCGTCTTGATTATCAGCCTAATTAATGGAGCGGCATTGCTTTTGGCTTTGTGCTGGCTGCACGCATTCATTACGCGCCGCTGGGACAAGCACAGCACAGCCATACAATTGGTTTTAGGACTGCTATTCGGCGCTATTTGCGTGATTGGTATGCTAAATCCCATCTCGCCAGAGCCCGGAATATTCTTCGATGGCCGCAGCGTGGTTCTGAGCATGGCCGCACTATTTAACGGGCCACTCGTAGCCGGCGTTGCCGGCCTGATCGCGGGTATCTACCGGATATGGATGGGTGGCAGCGGTATGGCGTTTGGTCTGGCGGAGATTTGCCTATCCATTGTGTTTGGCCTCTTGTACCGGCACTGCTCCTTAAGCGGCAAGCTCACTATCGGCCCTTGGCAGCTTTGGTTTTTAGGCCTGTTAATGCAGGTTTTGGATATGCTGTTGTTGCCCACAGCACAAGCAGCATCCAGCCTGGAACAGACAGCTGTTCCCTTGCTGCTGGTCATGCCTGTTGCGACGGTCGTACTAGGTCTGATGCTCAAAGAGATCGAGCAACGCAAACGGACAGAGCTCGCCCTGCAACTGAGGGAGTCGCGCCTACGCGCAATCACCGAGGCGATCCCTGACACCCTATTGGTGCTGGATGAAGATGGACTCTATCTTGAGGTGACCCCTTCCAGGAAAGAGGCGCACAGTGGTGCCCTGACTGCACGTATTGGCCAAAGCGTGCACGATGTATTGCCTCAAAACGAGGCCGAGCGTTTTATGGACTTCATACGGCAGACCTTGGCCAGCGATAGACCCCAACTCATCGAATACACTCGGCAGAGCGCAGATGGCATAAAAATACTTGAGGGTCATGCCCAGCGTCTGGATATTCGACTCAATGGTAAGCAAGCGGTGGTAGTACTCGCCCGCGATGTAACCCAGCGGGTCGAAGACGAACATGAATTGCGCATCGCAGCCGCCGCGTTTGAAACGCAACAAGGCATGATTATCACCGACGAGTTCAACCGCATCCTGCGAGTCAATCAGGCCTTCAGCACCATCACCGGGTACAGCCGCGAGGAAGCTGTTGGACAGCGAACCAGCCTGCTTAGCTCTGGACGCCAGAGTCTGTCGTTTTATCAAAACATGTGGCAACAGCTCAAGGCGGCAGATCGCTGGCAAGGTGAAATCTGGAATCGGCGTAAAAATGGAGAAATTTTCCCCGAATGGCTGTCGATCAGCGCGGTACGAAACACCCAGGGCCAGGTTATCAATTACGTCGCATCGATTGACGATACCTCCGAGCGCAAGGCAGCCGAGGAGCGTATCCAGCGCCTTGCCTTTTTTGATGGACTAACAGACCTGCCCAATCGGAGCCTTCTCCTAGATCGCCTGCAGCACGTGCTGGATGGTTGCGTGCGTAGCGGCGAATGCGCAGCGCTGATGTTTCTTGACCTCGACGGATTTAAAAACATCAACGATCTGCATGGGCATCATATTGGTGACAAAGTCTTGTGTCTGGCTGCTGCACGACTCAACGGCGCAGTGCGGGTGAGTGACACAGTGGCGCGCCTTGGCGGCGATGAGTTCGTGGTGCTGCTGGAGCACCTCAACAAGCAACCAGAACAGGCCGCCATTCAGGTCGAGCATGTCACCACATTACTGCTAGCGACACTGGCCGAACCTTACCAAACTGACGGACTGGAGCTGCGCAGCAGTGCGAGTATCGGCGTAACCCTGTTCAACGACAGTTCTTGTTCGATAGATGAGCTCATGCAACGTGCGGACTTGTCGATGTATGAGGCTAAAGCGGCGGGCAAGCATACGGCGCGGTTCTTCGATCCACGCATGCAAGAGGCCATCAGCGAGCGCCTGAACCTCGAACAGGATATCCGCCGGGGGCTGTTGTCTGAAGAGTTCATCCCCTACCTGCAACCACAGCTGGATGAAACAGGTTCGCTGGTTGGCGCTGAAGTCTTAGCACGCTGGCAACACCCTCAGCGTGGCCTACTGAGTCCAGCGGCCTTTGTTGAGGTGGCTGAGCTCGCCGGCTTGATTGAGACGCTGGATATGCAAATGCTGCAGAAGGCTTGCCATCAACTAGCGTTGTGGCAATACCAAACGACCACAGCATCGCTCAGCTTGTCCGTCAATGTAAGCGCACGGCTCCTCTATCAGCCAAACTTTGTCGAGCGAGTGCTTCATATTTTGGAGCAAAGTGGTGCAGATCCGCACAGGCTGAAACTTGAGCTTACCGAAACGCTACTCCTTGACGACTTGCCATGTGCCGTTGCTCGCATTTGCGAACTCAAAGCCCATGGCATCCGCTTCTCGATTGACGACTTTGGCACCGGTTACTCGTCGCTGGCCTACCTGCAACAACTATCACTGGATCAATTGAAGATCGACCAGTCGTTTGTTCGCGAGCTGCCGGGGGATTCAAACAGTCTTGCAATTGTCCGAGCCATCTGTGCCTTGGCCAGTAGTCTGCAGCTCGAGGTGATTGCCGAAGGGGTGGAGAGTCACGAGCAACACATCGCTCTGCTGGAGCTCGGCTGCCGGAGCTTCCAGGGCTACTTGTTTGGGCGGCCAATGCCGCTGATCGAGTTTGAGCGTCTAATGCTGACGAACTCGGTGAAGGTCGAGAGTGAGGGCTCTATGTTGCTAACCACGCCAAGCGCACCGGGGGCAAGCGAGCACATCGTCAACACGACTACTACAAATAGGTGTCAGATCATGTTCACAGATTAAGACCGCCTCTATTGCTCCACCCTGTCCGAGCGGTGAGCGATGCGTCATTTGCTCTGGTAAAGCCCCCTGCTCGCCCTGGCCCTCCCTTCTTTTAATCGAAGCCCACTTTTTTGGCGAGCGATCAATGTTCAATGGGATTAGTCGAGTTACCGATGCACTTGATTGCGTCCACTACGCTTCGCCTGATACCGGGCATCATCGGCACGAGTCTACTAGACGAACTCACGCAAGGCCGGCTGCAGACAGTGATGGATCGAAAGCTACCTCGGTCAGACGTGCGTTAGGTACAGCTCGGCGCACGTCTTCTAAAGCGCCCTCCATTGCGTCACTTGCAGAGGGTGCTTCACGGACAAACTCCAACGCCAGGCGGCCTGACAGCCCGACTCCGACCAACGCATCATCACAGCCTTCTTCCGCCAAGCGTTCCACTAGCGCGTCCATGTCGCTCTCGTCAGACGTCAGTTCGTAATTAAGGGTGAAGGTAGATACCATTTCTGACACTCCGCTTCAGCTAGACCCTACGTGTTTTTTATTTTCTCACGACGGAAAAACAGTGAACCCGGGAACTGCGAATACCTGCTTGGCACAACCGCTCGACAGGAAAAACAAAGCCCCGGAGGTTCGCGGCTCCAGGGCTTCTATTTTCGCCTCCATCCCTTAATGGTTTGACGAACGTAGCCAAGACATTACCAGCGTCGTTTTGATATTTCACTACGACTTTGGATAAAAGTGTTCGATCAGCGAAGCATCAGGGAAAACGTTGAAAAACGTGCTTTCTTTAGTGCTTCGCGAACTGGTCATGAAGCTAGGTACCGCGTGAAGACAGCCCGAGGGCATCCAACGTTCTTCAAAGCCCAGGCCGTTCAAGAATGCCAGCAACCAGGGGTATCCATTACCGGTGTCGCATTGAGTCAGCGCGGAAAAAGGCAAGATGCTCACCTTCCGACAAGAGAAAGCGAGCTCTCTCCTGTCAGTCCCAGTCATACTTGGAGCTTGTCAGCGCTCGGCAAAGCTGTGTCCGTATGAGCGCGTCCTGTGATTTTTACGATAATTGTGGGACTACTTATCGACCAGTATTTTCGGGTTTGCACTGCCCCAGACGGTGTAGAGGTCGGCCAGTAGCGCACCGTTGATCTCTTCGACTTCAGCCTGGCTGACTTCGCTTGCGCCTTGCTTGCCAAACAGCACCACTTCATCACCCGCCTTGACGTCGGGTGCATCCGAGACATCGACCATCACAGTGTTCATCGAAACCTTGCCCACCACCGGCACGCGATGACCATTGATCAACACCACACCTTTATTGGTGAACACGCGGCGATAGCCATCGGAGTAGCCGACCGTGATGTTGGCCAGTTTGGAATCACGTGTCAGGGTGAACGTGCGGTCGTACCCCACTGTGTTTCCAGCGGGATAGCTATTGACCGAGGCCACATGCGATTTGAACTGCATCACGCGCCGATACTCAGTGCGCGAAATGACGGTATCGCCAAACAACGCGCCGCCCGTACGCACCATGTCCAGGCGCGATTCGGGTACTTCCAGGGTGGCGAAAGAGTTGGCCGTGTGCAAAGTGATTTTCTTGCGATCGAGCTGGGCCACGTCCATCAGCCAGGCCGCTTGTTCGTTGAAGGTTGCTAGCCCCTTGCGTACGTCGTCCTTATCCTCCACCGCAAAGTGGGTCATGATTGCGACCACTTCAAGATTCGGTACCTTTGTGATTGCCACGGCGTCTTTCTTGCCCTGTTCGGTGGCCATTTCCATGCCGTTACGGCTCATACCGCTTGAGTTGAGGCCGATGTGCACCTGCAGTTTGCGACCGTGTTGATGTGCAAGATCGGCCGCCTGACGAGCGAAATCGAGGTTTCCAACCAGTTCCTCGACGTTGTACTGCAGAGCATTTTCCAGCTCCCCTAGGGAGGCGGTGCGAACCCGGATTAACTGGCCTTTGAAGCCGCTTTCGCGAACCACTCGCGCTTCTTCGTTACTGGCGACCGCCACACACGGTACACCCAGCGCGATCACCGAAGGCATCACCAACCCGATACCATGACCATAAGCGTCGGCCTTCAGTACCGCACAGAGTTTTGACTTGCCGGCCAGTTCGGCTTGCAAGGCACGAATATTGTGTTCTAACGCGGTCTTGTTGATTTCAATCCACGCATTACTGATTTGTGCAGTGAGCTCGGAGTTGCCATTAGTCAGCGACAGCGGCGGTGCCGCCTGTGCTTGGCTCTGCCAAAAAATCAGACCAAGGGACAACGCTAGAAAAGTACGGGTAAAGGGCATTTGAAACTCTCCATGTAATCGGTATTTTTATTATTCGTGTGCCGATTATTGGAAGGCGATGTAAGTTGCCGTTGTACGCCGGGTTCGAAGATGTAAAAACATGTAAGAAATTTGTTCGCACTCACCTAGGCCCAAGCGATGGCATCAGGAAGGTGTGTTGGCCGGATGGTTACAATAAAACGACGGGAGCTTGATGTTGGCGACTCGCTGTAGTAGATCGAGGAATTTGTCGGCAATACGCGCTGCCTACCTATCAAAAAAGCCTCAGATTGCGGATCGAATAGGCGAGCTCACTGAAGCCTGGGACAGCGGACAGCTTGGTAACGCCCAGGAGAAATGAGAAATCCGCAATGCGTTTCCTTGACGCACTCAAGGAAAGCCGCCTGCAATTATTGATGGGCGAGAGCTGCCTCGATCAAGCGTGCGTTAGGCAAGGCTCGGCGTACGTCTTCAATGGCACTCTCAACTGCGTCATCTGCAGAGGGTGCTTCTCGGACAAACTCGAGAGCCCGACGGCCAGGCTGCCCTACTCCAACCAAAGCATCATCGCAGCCTTCTTCCGCTAAGCGTTCCACTAGCGCGTCCATGTTGCTCTCGTCAGACGCCAGTTCGTAATTGAGGGTGAAGGTAAAGACCATCTCTAACACTCCGCTTCAGCAAGGCCCTATCTGAAGATGCGATAGCCGAGCCCTGCTGGCCCGAAGCGTCGACTATAGGAGAAATGGGTCAATACGGCACTTACGTAACCGCTCCACAAACTACACCTTCAAATGAACCGATAGCCCGTCGATGCTGTGCTCCCAATTTTTCTGGTGCCAGCCCATGAGGCGTCCCCATAAAAGGACGGGGATTTATGGTGCGTTTACGGATAAACGTCCGTCACCGTAGGTGCAACACTTTGCCAAGGCTGCCTGAATTCGACTCCAAAGTGCCTATGGGCGCATCATTCGAGGGTTCTGATGACGATCAGACGCTTGATGCCAAAAAGAGGCGGAGAGTTGATTCTGGCAAGCGATGAGCAGACATTTTTTTTGCGATTTACTCTGATACGCTGCCAAAACACTCGGTTACAGGAGTTGTTCGCATGATTGGCAAGCTAATTTCGACGGGTTTCAGTTTGGCCACCTTGCCCGCCCGCCTGACTTTTCGCAGCGTCCGCGCCTTGGCCATGACGCCTGCGGAAGCCAGCCGTCTGCTGGCGGACATACGTCAGGCATCGGATCAGGCGGTGCAGGAACTCCAGGGCCTGTTGGCCAACGTCGATGCGGACATGGCCCAAAAAACGGCGCACCTCAGTGCTGCCGACAAGCGCCTGGCAGCCGAGCTGGCCCTGCACGCTGCCGAACAACACCTGAACATGGCCGCGATCAACATTCTGCGGGCTGTCTGGCTGACGCTTCACTCGACGCCGAACTTGCCGCCAAGCAAGCATGATAAGCGGCTTGAACAGACACGTAACGACTGACATCCCGTCCGGCGGATCGGTTGATCCAAGCGAGAAATGGGAGCTCAGCATCCTTGAATCGGCACTTCATGTGCAGGTGGAGTTTATGGAGCGTTTACGCACCTACTGCCAAACCGCGTTTCATGCGATAAAAAAGTATGGTGTACCGTCATAAATTGTCTCAGCTTAAGCACGCCCTGTTCTTGAATCCGATCTGGGTTTAGGGTGGCTCAAAGCAAAATCTAGCCGCGACATACGTCGCAAAGTAGCGATTTCTTCTTTCCTGCGCGTGAGTCTGTCCGTCCTCCTCCGCCATATTGAACTTCTTAAAGCTCTTGAAGGCAGTAGATAGGGACAAAAGCAATGGCAAAGCAACGAGTCGATAGCCCAAAAATCTGTAGCCGCCTCGAAAGCGCGCAGGCATCGGGATATTTGCTTTTGTTTGGTATCAAATAATAGAGCTCCGTTTCCTTTTTTCTGTTTCAAGGGTGGCGAAATAATATTTTTTGGAGAACCGGGCCCCTCGGCCCGAAGGATCGAACTCCTCGTTGACGCCACTTCATACCGCAGCTTAGCTATGGGTATGCGATGACTCTCACACAATGATTCAAACGCCAACACGCGCTTACTGACTCACAAACGCCAACACCCTCCCCAACATACGATCACACGCTTTTAACTGCTCAAGGCTGATGAACTCATCGGGTTTGTGCCCCTGCTCCATGCTGCCCGGCCCGCACACCACGGTGGGAATACCTGCCTCATCAAACAACCCGCCCTCACTGCCAAAGGCAACAGTGCCATAATCCTGCGAGCCACAAAACTGAGAGACCCATTCAACAGCTTGGCTTTCCAAGGAGGTAGACAGGCCGGGGTAACTGGACAATTCGCTGAAATTGATTGCGCACTCCTTGCTGACTGCCTGCATTGCAGGCAGCAGAGTGAGTTCAGCGTAGCAACGTAGCTGGTTCGCAACGAGCCAAGGATCCTGGGTTGGCAATGAGCGCACTTCGAAATCAAAAGTACAGTTCTGCGGGACGATATTCAGTGCCTTGCCACCGGAAATCACACCCGTTTGCACGGTAGAAAAAGGTGGATCGAAACTTGGATTCAGATGTTGCTCCGTCTTGAGTACTTCACCGATCCGACCCAATTCACCGATCAGGCGCGCGGCATATTCAATGGCGTTGACGCCTGACGGCGCATAGGCCGAATGACAGGCTGCTCCATGCACTTCACAACGCATGGCCAATTTACCCTTGTGGCCTAGAACGGGTTTGAGTTCGGTCGGTTCACCGACTACGCACAACAGCGGCTTGACCGGCTGTTGGTGAAACCTTTCGATTAGAGAACGCACGCCCAGGCAGCCCACTTCTTCATCATAGGAAAGCGCGATATGCACCGGCATGCGCAACGGCGCCAGCATCAGTGCCGGGACGCTGGCCAGCACGCAAGCGATATAACCCTTCATGTCGGCGGTGCCACGGCCGTACAACTTGCCGTCTTTTTCAGTGAGTTCGAACGGCGCTACGCTCCACCGTTGCCCGTCCACGGGCACCACATCGGTATGGCCAGACAGTACAATGCCAGGCACATCGGCTGGGCCGATGGTCGCCAGCAAATTAGCCTTGCTTTTATGCTCGTTGTACACCAGCTCACAGGCGACTCCGCAATCCTGCAAATAGGTGCGAACGAAGTCGATCAACGCCAGGTTTGATTCGCGGCTGGTGGTGTCGAAGCGCACCAACTGTGCCAGCAGGTCAAGGCTGTGGCTCATCGGTCATCTCCCGGCACCGCATATCCCGGTGCCAGATGCGGGTTGATGGCACGGTCGATGTAATCCTGCATTTGTCCACGATAAGCTTGCCAAAGTTGGTGGAGTGCGCCGATTGGGTCGTGGTCGGCCCAATCTACCCGGAGATTGACGATGGGCCACATGAGGTCGTCGACCACCACCAACGCCGCTGAATGGACAGGCCCTGCCTCCCCGCCTTTGGCCTTGCCTGCGTGTATCGCAGCAAGCAGTCGATCGGCGAGATGCCCTGGCGTGTTCTCGAAAGCACGAACCATGGCCACGATCACATCGGGATTGGCAAGCATATTGCCGGCCGCCACGCACTGCTCTCCACTGACGGCATGGTGGATGCCCAAGGTCTGCGCGCCACTGAAATGTGCGGTTCTGCCCTTGTGATCAATAACCGTTACCTGGCGAAACTCGCTGTGCTCCTGTTGGGCGAGTGTGGCGATCAACGCCTCACTCGACGTCATGCCCTGATCCAGAAAGTCGAGGGTCTGGGGGCCTAAGGCTGGCATGGTGATATTCTGCGAAGCCACCGCGCCCACGCCGGGGCGTACCCAAGGGCAGCGAGCACCCACGGCAATACTTGATGAGCTGATAGCGATACCCAATTGGCCTGTATCGGCACAGCGGGCAACAACGGAAAAAGTCATGACAGCTCCTGTTTACAAGTAGTCAATCGAGCACCGAGGCATCGGCATCGATCATCAGTTGCTTCATTTCTTCAAAATGCTGACGCGAAAAATCCGCGATGCCTTCCCAACTCCGCGCAGTCTTCTCCGCCACTTCGTCAGATAACACCCGCAGCGACTGCCCCGTTGACCAGGCCGTAACCAGGATCTGGCAGGAGCGCTCCAGAGTCCAGATATCGTCAAACGCTTCACCAATGGACGACGCGGTCACCATCACACCGTGGTTGCCCATCAATAAACGACTCTTGCCGCCCAGCAATCCGGCAAGGCGCGCCCCTTCGGCCTCGGTATCAGCCATACCTCCGTACAGCTCATCCACCGCCACGCGGTTGAAATAACGTGCGGTGTTCTGGTCTATCGGTGGGATATGCGGTTTGGCCAGGCACGCCACCGCCGTGGTATAGACAGGGTGCAAGTGAAGCACCGCGCGGGTTTGCGGCAACAACCGGTGAATTTGCCCATGGATTGACCAGGCAGTGGCGTCCACATTTGGGTTGTCGGCACAGGACGCATCGTCGGCATTCAACAGCAACAGATCGCTGGCGCGGATACGCGAGAAATGTTTCCACTTCGGATTGAGCAAAAACTGTTTTCCATCGGCCGACACCGCAGCACTGAAATGATTAGCCACCGCTTCATGCATGCCCAAGTGCGCAATGATGCGAAAGGTCGCCGCCAGATCGATGCGTGTCTTTTCTTCCAGGGATAACGCCATGAATCTTTCTCCACAGGGCGCGGCCGCACCGGAGTGCGGCGCAGGCAATAGGTCACTTCGGCATCAGGGCCGCGATGTCGGCGTCGGTGGGTGCCTGGAAGTTGTACTTCTTGAGCAAGGTGGCGTATTCAGGCGTTGTACGGTACTTCTCCAGCCCTTCGAGTAAGGCTTTCTTGACCACTTCATTGCCCTTCTTCACACCGAACCCGTTCAACACCGGGTAAATCAACGTGTCAGAAGAAATCACCACGCGGCTGCCTAATTTCTCGATCACGCCTCGGGCCACAGCCGCGTCGGTGATCTGCGCTTCGACCGCATGGGCCAACAGGGCCTGGGTCGTTTGCGGGTCAGTGCTGTACTCACTGATCTCGATCGGTTTCAACCCTTTCGCTACGCAATAGTCTTCCGACAGCTTGTGCATCTGCGCCAACCAGGACGTGGCGCCCATGGATCCGATCTTGTGACCGCAGAACTCTTCTGGCTGCTTGGGCTGAAACGCGCTGTCCTTGAGGGTGAGGATCGACTCGCCGCTTTTCAGGTATGGAATCATGTCAATGACTTTGACCCGCTCTGCAGTGATGTACATAGATGAGTTGGTCACATCGAAACGACCGGCCTGCAGACCGGTAATCAGGTTGGGGAAACGCGTGTCGAGGGTCTCTACCTTGCGGCCCATGACCTTGCCCAGACCGTCCATGAACTCGATATCAAAGCCAGCAGGCTTGTTGTTCTCCATGTATTCATAGGGGAAGAAGGTCGCATCGGAACCGGCGATGATTCTGCCCTCCTGCTGGAAAGCCGAAGCCGCTAACGAAGTCATCGCAACCGCGGCGCCCAACAGGCTCACGGCAATAGGGCGAACACTCTTAACAAACGCTGTCATGGTCAATACCTGCAAGGATTTTAGGAGGTTAGGCGGTGGCGCAATCTTGTCCGGCTTGTTGCACAAAGAAAGACGCGCCATGGGGTTTCTGCGGTAAACGCAGCTGGTTGTCCGTTGAACGCACCAAGCCACTTTCTTCACCTGCCACCAACAGGCCGGCGTGTGCACTGGGCAACGGGTTTTCGCCGAATGGCAGCGCGTCTTCAGCGGCGTATACGCTGATGAAGAGGGTGCGCGGGAGTTCGGTCTCGTTAGGGCTGGAAGCATGCAGAAGACGGGTGTGCATGAAGCAAACGGAACCGGCCGGGCCGTAACAGGCCACCGGTTGCTGGCAGCGTTCCTCGACTACCGCATCGTCCACCGAGCCGGTGAAGCGCTGGTTCTGCCAGTGCGACCACAACGGGCCTTTATGGCTGCCGGGGATCACGTTCAACGGGCCGTTTTCTGGGGTCACTTCGCTGACCATCAGCAAGGCTGTGACGATGTCGTCGTTGCTGTGGGGCGTGAACAGAAAGTCCTGGTGCCACTTCACCTGAGTCGCAGTGTGCGGCAGCTTCGAGTTGATCTTGCTGTGATGGAAGCGCGCGCCATGGCCGCCGATCAACTGCGCGGAAATAGCCGCCATACGCGAATGCAACGCCACGCGCTGATACGCCGGGGAGATTTCGGTGGGCGAACTCACCCGGCGCAATGACGGATGATCAGGGCGGTGGTCGCCTTCCAGATCGAAACGCGCGCGGCCATCCACGGTTGCGCCCCAGCCTTGGTCATGACCACGGCTCTCTTCTACCCACTGGTCGAAGTCGTGCTGAAGTGCAGCCACTTCGTCCATGGAAAGCACGTCTTGCACTACCAAAAACCCGTCGCGCTGGAACTGCTCTAATTGCGATTGCTCGATCATGCTGTTTTCCTTCTTGTACCTCGAACGTTAAGGGGTCACGCCAGTGAGACATCCTTGAGGAATGCCTCGACGCGTGGGTTCTGGCCGCTGCGCAAAAATTCAGGCGTGTCATCACAGACCACACGCCCCTTCTCCATAAATACGATTCGATCGGAGACCTTGAACGCGAAATTCATTTCGTGGGTGACGATCACCATCGTGATGCCTTCCTGGGCCAGAGCTTCAATGACCTGTAGCACTTCGTTGACTTTTTCCGGATCAAGGGCCGAGGTGGGCTCGTCGAACAGCATGATTTGCGGACGCATCATCAGCGCACGGGCGATGGCCACGCGTTGCTGTTGGCCGCCGGAAAGCTGATGCGGATATTTCCAGGCATGGTCGAGCATGCCCACCTTGTGTAGCAGCGCATAGGCCTGTTGCTTGAGCTCATCAGTACGACCGAGGCGGTGGTAACGCGGAGCCATCAGCAGGTTGTCGAGCACGCTCAGGTGCGGAAACAGATTGAAACTCTGAAACACCATGCCGATTTTCAGACGATGCTCTGAGTGCTCAATGTATTGAGGTTTTTGCACACCAACTTTATTCAAGTGAATGAACGGCTGGTCGTTAATCTTGATCTCACCGTTGTCCAGCTCTTCAAGGCCGTTGAGCAAGCGGATCAGTGTGGTTTTACCGGATCCGGAAGGCCCTATCACCGACACCACTTCACCCGGCTGGATCTGCAGGTTGACCGCCCCCAGCACTTCAATGTCGTTGTAGGCTTTGTGAAGCCGGGTGGCGTTCAGCGCCGGGGCCTCTGCCTCGATGTTCGACGAGCGTTGCAACGCAGTACGCTGTTGCGTTGCAAGGGCTAGCACCTGCGCATCGGGAATCCGAGACACATTGCGCTGATTGACGTCGAGAAAGCGCTCCAGGCGTTTTAACAGGAAGTCGAACACGGTGACGATAAGTACGTAGTAGAACGCCACCGCCGCCATGGTCTCGATGACCAGGAAATTTTGCGAATACAGCCGCTGACCAACCATCAGAATCTCGGTGAGTGAGATCACCGACACCAGTGAAGTGAGCTTGACGATGGAGATGTATTCGTTGGCCAGCGACGGCAGCGCCACCCGCAGCGCTTGGGGAATCACCACGCGCCACTGGGTACCGAAAAACTTTAACCCCAGCGCCCTCGCCGCTTCGCCCTGTCCTTTCGGGATCGAAAGCAAACCACCGCGATGAATCTCGGCGACATACGCGGTTTCGCAGATAACCAGAGCCAACAGGCCTGACCAGAACGGATCCGCCAGAAACGTCGAGGTGGAGGGAAACGCCTGGGGCAAGTTGTAGATAAAGATCAGCAACACCAGCAGCGGAAGACTACGGAACAACCATATGTAACCGCGGGCCGGCTTGCTGAGCAGCCCGTGCTTGGATTGCTTGGCGAGTGCTAGCAGAAAGCCCAAGGCAATGCTCAAGACCCAAGTCAAGGTACTCAGCTTGATCACTGTCCATGTCGCACGCCAAAACTCGGCATCGCCGAGCAAACCAAACATGTAGTTCCAGTCGAATGTCATCGTCGCTGTGCCCTGCAAAAAAAAGGAATGGCCTATCAAACGTGGAACGTTGATCTGCATCGATGGGTTGAGAGTCGTGTGGAGAGGCACGTGTGGTCAATTCGTAAAAGCCGGCCTATTGAGTAGGGAGAACCTACGCAGCCTCAACTGCCCCTCGATAAACTGTGGACGTTGAAAACGGGCGCGCCTCGAAATGGGGCGCGACTGAATTCTCAGTGCTGCGTGCTACATTCCAGTGCAAAAACATCATGCCTCCGGTTTGTATTGGAGGACGTTTGTTGTGACGAGGGAACTTGCTACGTCAGGCTACGAAGCCGCCCCAGTTTTTTGGGAGCGCTTATCGCTGCAGCGGGGGCAAGTTCCATCGACTCATCAGGCTCGGGCCTTCCGTCGCGCACCGCATGAGGGTCGAAAAAACTTGGTGGGGCCATGCCGGGAATGTATTGGTCGGACACGAACATGCGGCAACGCTCGGCAAACACCGAAACCACACGGGACAGCTGGGTGTTACTCGCCGTGGCGTAACCTAACCTCATGGGCCGGTGAGAACCCGCCAGACGTAGTCGGATCACGCGTTTCCCATCCTGGGACACGTTGGATTTTGGTCGGGCATTCGCGAAGGAATAGCCAACGCCATTGCCCACCATGGCACGCACCGTCTCAAGGTTGGTGGAACGCATGATGATGTTGGGCGTGGTACCCGCATACATAAATAGACTGAGGAAATAGTCACGGCTCCAAGGCGTGTCGAGCAGCACCATTGGGTAGGCTTCAAGATCTTGCATACTGACCGCGGACAAGCCCGCCAACGGGTGATACTCGCCCACCATCACATACGGAGGAAGGTGCGCCAAGGGTTGAAAGTCGATATCTGGGCTGGTCACCAGGTCATAGGTCAGGGCGATATCCAGCTCGCCACTGCGCAGTTTTTCCAATAGTTCCTCGTGATTGCCTTCTGTCTGGGTAAGCCGAACCCCGGGAAACGCCCTCCCAAAACCAAACACCAGTTCGGGGGTGATCATCGCCGCCAGCGACTCCAGGCACCCGACCCGCAGCGGCCCGCGTACAGCGTTCAGCGATTCCGAGGCAATGGTGTAGAGATTGGTCATCTGCTCGAGAATCAGCTTGGCCTCTTGCATCACCTGGCGCCCGACGGCTGTCAGGGAAATGCCCTGGGCGTGATGCCGAATAAATAACTGAATTCCCAACTCCGCCTCCATGTGGGTAATCGCCGCCGAAATGGAGGGTGACGACACATGAATGCGTTCAGCGGCTGCACTGATGCTGCCGGCCTCCCCCGACGCGACAAAATATTCCAGTTGGCGCTGAGTAATACGACTGAGCATGATGCCTCCACCTCTACAATGACATACGAACACAGCACTGCATGGTTCGTGCCGGGTTAATGCGCGGACACACCCCCAGCCAATACAGTGGAAGGCTTCGGTTTTTCCTAAGCACTACCTGAGAAAATGCTGGTTTCGTCAGGCAAAGGGCGATGTGAAGCTGGTTGCATCCCGCTTCTGACGAGTCGCTCGCCATGCCCACTCACCACCGTATCCGCATGTTCAATACCAAGCAGACCTACCCTAACCAGGCTCTGGACAACGACCTGTGCCAAGCCGTACGCGCCGGCAACACCATTTATGTACGCGGCCAAATTGGCACTGATTTCGACGGTAACTTGGTCGGCCTCGGCGACCCACGCGCCCAAGCTGAACAGGCGATGAAAAACGTCAAGCAACTGCTTGAGGAGGCGGGCTCCGACCTGTCACATATCGTCAAGACAACCACCTACCTGATCGACCCACGTTACCGCGAGCCGGTGTACCAGGAGGTCGGGAAATGGCTTAAGGGCGTGTTCCCGATCTCCACCGGCCTGGTGATATCCGGGCTGGGTCAGCCGGAATGGTTGATGGAGATCGATGTAATCGCCGTTGTTCCTGATGACTGGAGAACTGCGCAATGATGAGTGAAGTGATTGCCCGTGAGCCTGGCGGGCCGGAGGTACTGCAGATGGTGCAGCGTCCGGTGCCGATACCGCAGGCGGGAGAAGTACTGATACGTGTCGCGGCCTGTGGTGCGCAACCTCGCCGTCATGGCAATAGGTGGGCGTCACGTCAGTTTGTCATTCCTGCAAGGGGCGAAGATTGAGTTGGACTTGCAGGTATTGATGCGCAAAAGCCAGAGCCTCACCTCGTCAACCTTGCGCCCCAAGAGTAACGCCGAAAAAGCCCGGCTCGCGGTGTGCATCCGCTCCCGCGTATTGCCCTGGTTAGCGTCCGGCCTGGTAACTCCACAGATTCATGCGCGGTTACCACTCAGTCAGGCGGCCGAGGCCCATCACCTCCTGGAAGCCAACGCTAACGTCGGCAAAGTCATGCTAACCGTCGCTGAATAATCTGGAGCGCCCCATGTCCCACACCGTGTTTTTCCTGAACGGGCCCAATGCCAACCTCTACGGGCTGGACAAGAGCGGTATCTACGGCTGCCAAGGCTTCGCCAGTATCGAAGCGAGATGCCAATGCCTCGCTCTTGAGCTCGGACTGACCCTCGACTTCCGCCAGAGCAATCATGAAGGCGCGCTTGTGGACTGGATTCAGGAGGCGCGACTGAGCGCCGACGCCATTGTGATCAACGCCGCAGGGCTGACATACACCTCGGTGCCGATCCTCGATGCGCTGCTGACCTTCGAAGGCCCGATCGTCGAAGTGCATATAAGCAACATCTGGAGGCGAGAAAGCTTTCGGCATCAATCCTATGTGTCCAAGGCCGCCACCGGTGTCATCGCTGGGTTGGGGGCGCTGGGCTATCAACTAGCACTGACGGCAGTGGCCGAATTGCTGGTTCAAAACGCGTAATTACTTTTCAGGAATCTCCTATGTCAGTGGAAAAAATCAACACCGTCGTAGTCGGCGCAGGCCAAGCGGGCGTCGCCATGAGTGAGCATCTTGCCCTTATGGGCGTACCGCACATTGTGCTGGAGCGAAACCGCATTGCTGAGCGCTGGCGTTCGGAGCGCTGGGATTCACTGGTCGCCAACGGCCCGGCTTGGCATGACCGGTTTCCCGGGTTGAAATTCGATGGCATTTCCCCCGAGAGCTTTCCACCGAAGGAGCGTATGGCTGACTACTTCGAAGCGTATGTCGACAAGTTAAAAGCACCTGTGCGCACGGGTGTAGAAGTGCAGCAAGTGGAGCGTCATGCAGGGCGCCCCGGGTTTAAGGTAACCACCTCCGCCGGCGTCATCGATGCTGCTAATGTGGTAGCTGCGACGGGCCCCTTCCAACGTCCTTCCATTCCGAACATCGTCCCTGCAACCGCCAAGGTTCAACAACTTCATTCCTCAGCCTACAAGAATCCTGCTCAATTAGCCGAAGGTGCTGTACTGGTCGTAGGCGCTGGCGCGTCCGGCTCGCAAATTGCTGAAGAACTGCGAAAGGCAGGCAAGACCGTATATCTCTCAGTCGGTGAGCACTATCGCCCTCCCCGAGCCTATCGCGGCCGCGACTACTGCTGGTGGCTCGGCGCGTTGGGCCTGTGGGATGAAGTCAAAATTCAGCCCAAGAAAAAGCATGTAGCCTTTGCAGTCAGTGGCTACGAGGGCGGTAAGACAGTCGACTTTCGCCGCCTAGCTCAAATGGGCATCACCCTAGTGGGCGTTACCAAGAACTGGCACGAAGGCGTGATGACCTTTGAACCAGGCTTGGCCGCCAACGTGGCTGAAGGTGACCGCGCCTACTTTGATGTGTTGCGTGAGGCGGATGCTTATATTGAACAGAACGGACTGCCGTTTCCTAGAGAACCTGAAGCCTGGAAACTCCTACCAGACCCGACATGTTTGACAAACCCGACCCTGACCCTAGATCTGGCTGAAGCTGGCGTCACCACTATCCTATGGGCCACCGGGTTTCTTTTTGATTTCAGTTGGTTGAAGGTGAATGCTTTTGATGACAAAGGCGAGCCGTTTCATAAACGCGGTATCTCGGCGCAGAGCGGGATTTACTTTTTAGGTTTGCCGAACCTAGTGAATCGTGCGTCGTCGTTTATCTATGGGGTTTGGCATGATGCGAAGTATTTAGCGGATCATATCGTGTTGCAGAATGAGTACATGGCGTATAGCAAGCCTTCAGACATTGAGTGAATGGCTGAAATCGCCTATTTTCCGCCCCTTTCTCCGCGGTATTTACACCATCAGAACCGGATGAAGCGGGCAGCTCTTGCTAGGATAACGACGGTCTGCATCGACCGTCGCTATAGATGGTCAGACGTCCGCCTGTTCCTCTATTTCCTGGCCATTAGAGATCTCCAGTAATCGAGCACCGCATGGTGATGGTAGGGAATCCGCCACGGGCCGGGATTAAGGTACGGCGTGTAGCTGCCCACAGGTGTTGCGCGTGAGCCTGGTTACCCGCGTCACTTTCACTAAATTACTTGAATCAATCATGGCAGGCTGTGGAGAACGGTATCGCAACACCAGTACCCGGACATTCATCTGTGCGACATCTACCCAGCGGTCGTGGATACCCCTGGATTTCGCGATGCCGGTAATTGCACCGGTCATGCACTTAAGCCACCGCCACTCCTCTATGATCCTCATTTCGTTGCCCAGGCAATGGTCGCCTGTGCGCTACGTCCAAGGCCCGCTTAGCACATTTCCTGACGCCGGGTTTCTCCCGATTATCAGGGTGGCTGACTCGACTGGGCTTGGAACAAAGTGCAAATTCGGCGATATCGTCCGGCAACCTGTTCGAGCTGCCAACCGGCCAACGTCGAGTCGAAGGTGGCTGGCGCAATGCTGAGAATAAGCCTTCCTTGCTGGTTGCGGTATGCACGTCGGTGTTGCTAGCTGGATGCCTATACGCGATCAATCGTCGTGGGCCGCCAGTGCGTTATCGTTAACAAGTTCACTTTAAGCGTTGCCGGTCTTTACACTACCTGCACTGTTACGCGTGCGAACGAGTTTATTGGGAGGGCTCGCGTTGACGCGGTATGAGTGCATTGTTGGCATCTCTGTTGGATCGATAGGTCGTCAGTTCGGTTGGAGGCTTGGTGTTCTCATCTGACAGACGCGCGTCATCACATCGCAATGCAGGGAATGAAAAATATATATAGCTCGCCAAAAGCTATACAGAAATCTAGAATTGTAAAAACTGTGTCGAACTTTTGATTGCCATGTCTCCTTCGGAAAGACTTATCGCCTGGCACGAAACCTGGAGCCTTTCGCGGGCTATCCTCACTTGCAAGTCATGTCTGGCGACGCAATCTGAACTCGATAGGGAAAACGATTTCCCCCATCACTCCACCTGTTCGAAATCGGCTTTTTCGAGGACGCGTCCCTGGGACGAACTCGATGCAATTCAACATGCCCTCCCCCCTTATAAATGATCAATGTAGTGGTCAACTAATCCCGGACACGACGTTGAGTTTTTCTTCGGCACGAGCTGGCGCCAATCGGCTTCCTGGCCTCCCATGGTTCATCGCAGCGACGCCGGAGTACGTGCGCTCGCGCCACGAGCGTAAAAAGGTCGAAATGTTGTTTGCCCATCTCAAACGCATCCTGAAACTGGATCGTTTGCGACTACGTGGCATGAGCGATGCGACCGATGAGTTCACGCTGGCCGCTGCGGTGCAGAACCTGCGACGGCTGGCCAAATTTACCTCTCAAGGTCCACTGGTCACGGGATAGGTGCGCCTGTATTAAGCAAAAAACCTCAAATTAATCCACTAATTGAGCAGCAAAGATCAACGAAGAGCCGAAAAACCACTCGATGTGGTGAGTAGGTTCTGCGGTGGTGATCGTGCGTGAGCTCAGGCAAGCGGAAAATCCGACTTTTTTAAACAGAATCGGCCAGAAGCAATGGGATGGACTCCTCCTCACTTCGGCATCTTGAGTGCCAGACTGAAAGTGCGAACCACAGTCAACGGTGAGAAGGAGTCCACACATGAAGCTTATGCGAATTGGGGTCGACCTGGCCAAGAACGTGTTTCAGATCCACGGCGTGGATTGTCATGAGCTACCCGTCTGGCGGCAGCGTTTATCGCGCGATCGCTGGCTGCAAACGGTGCTGGAAAAGATCGAACCCGGCTGTGAGATCGGCATGGAAAGTTGCGGTGGTGCGCACCATTGGGCGCGGCAACTCCAAGCACGCGGATTTCGGGTGAAGCTGATCGCGCCGCAGTTCGTCAAACCGTACGTCAAGAGCAACAAGAACGACGCCAACGATGCCGAGGCGATCTGCGAAGCCATGAGCCGCCCCAGCATGCGCTTCGTCGCCGTCAAGACCATCGAACAACAGGATATCCAGGCGACGCATCGCATCCGGGCCGGCTTAATCGAACAGCGCACGGCCAAAGCCAATCAGATTCGTGGGCTGATCGCCGAGTACGGCCTCGTTGCGCCGAAGGAATTACTGATGCTGCGTCGCGCAATACCTTGCTGGCTGGAAGATGCAGATAACGGTTTGACGGCACGCTTTCGTCGTCTGCTGAATGGCTTGTGGGACGACCTACGCGCACTTGACGAGCGCGTGAGCGAACTCAATGGCGAGATATCTGCAATCGCGGCAAGTGAACCAACGGCCGTCCGCTTGCAGCAGTTACGCGGTGTAGGCCCAATGATCGCTACCGCGCTCATCGCCGCTATCGGTGATGCCCGCCAGTTTGCCAATGGCCGACAACTGGCGGCCTCACTAGGGCTGACACCCAGACAACACAGTTCTGGCGGAAAGGACCGATTACTTGGCATCAGCAAACGAGGAGATGCCTATTTGCGAACGTTGATGGTCCATGGTGCTCGATCGGCACTACGCACGGCCAAATCCAAAAATGACCGGCTCAGCCAGTGGGCCGTCCGTTTGGCCGAGCGATCACATCCCAATGTGGCCGCTATCGCGCTGGCCAACAAAACTGCACGCATGGCTTGGGCGATGCTGCGCAACGACACTGATTACCAACCTGACAAGGCCGCAGCCTGATCCACGAACCTATTACGCCAACGAGTAAAAAACTGCCTACCACGATTGCGAAGCAACCCGAACGATGGCAAACCGGTCGAACCGGCGTCGGCAAACCCCTCAAGTGTCCAGGTGCGCGAAGCACGTAGAAGCGATTGGGAGCCGGCGCGCGAATAGCCCATCATGGCCCTGCATCGAAACGATGCTGTATCCAGAGGCCGAATATACGTGTGCAGTCGGCACGGGCGCCAAAGCGAAGGAAGCTTCCCAACGAGGAGGAGTCCATATACGGACGCTTCCGGCCGTTGTACTGTTCGCGCCTAAGGACACCAAGGATTATTCACTCACCAATTGGATTACCGTCTTGCCCTTGCCGCGGCCCTCCGCGACCTGGCGAAATGCCTCGTTGACTTCTGGCAGCTCAAAGTGCTGTTGATCCACTCGGATCGTCAGTTGACCGGCATTGGCCAACGCGGCGGCCTCGCGCAGGATAGCGCCGTGGTGTTCGCGTCCTTTGCCGGTGAGCAACGGCGCCAGGGTGAATACACCCGAGTAGGTTGCACTTTTAAACGACAACGGCGCCAGGCTGTGCTGCCCCCAACCCAGGCAGCTCAGCACGTGCCCGGTATAAGGCTTCACGGCCTTGAATGACGCATCCAGCGTGCTGCCGCCTACGGTGTCGTAGACGATGTCGAAACCTTCACCCGCCGTATAGTGCTCGACATAGTCCTCTACGCTCTGTGCCTGATAGTCGATGGCCGTAGCCCCCAGCGAGCGAATGAAGTCGAGACTCGCCGCCGAACCGGTGGCGTAGACGTCGGCACCGCGAGCCTTGGCCAGTTGCACAGCCACCTGGCCGACCCCACCTGCGCCGCCATGAATCAGCACACGCTGACCGGCACGGACATTGGCACGATCTACCAAACCTTCCCATGCGGTAATGAACACCAAAGGCAATGCAGCCGCCTCACGCATGTCGAGAGTGTGCGGCTTGGTAGCGATCAGCCGGGCATCCACGGCAATGTATTCGGCCATAGTGCCTTGGGCACCACCGATCCCGCCGGGCATGCCGAAGACTTCCTGGCCTACGGTGAAACCCTCGACCGCTTCGCCCAGTTCGACGACCGTACCGGCGAGGTCAAGGCCGAGCACTGCCGGCAGGGCTTGGCGGGCGTGAGCCCCCGCGCCGGCAGCGATTTTGGTGTCGAGTGGATTGACCCCTGCGGCGTTAACCCTGACCAGTACCTGGCCCTGACCGGGGACAGGGCGATCGATTTGGCGGACAGCCAGAGGGGCCTGAGCGGATTCGGCGACAGCGGCGAGCATGGTGTGATTCATGACGGGTACCTCTGATTGAGTTGACACCTACAGATTGCCGCGCTTTCCTCATTCCGATAAGAAACTAAATGGACATATGACTTATTCCACAAAGAGACCTAAACGACGATGGACTTGTTCGACAGCATGCACATTTTTGTACGCGTCGTGGAGCGCGGGTCGTTTTCTGCAGTTGCTCGCGAGCTGAACATGGGCCAGCCGGCAGTAAGCAAGCAGGTGCGCGCTCTGGAGCAGTATCTGGGCGGGCCATTGTTCGTCCGCAGCACCCGGTTCCTGGCCCTGACCGACCAAGGGCAACGCTTCTACAGCCACTGCCAGGAAATTCTCGGCCACCTCGAAACCGCCACGCGCAGCTTCACCAGCGGTCAGGAGCAGATCGCCGGCCCTCTGCGAGTCGCCGCCCCGGTCAGCTATGGGAGATTGTGCATAGCACCGCTAATAGGGCCTTTCCTGCAGCGCCATCCAGATGTCCGGATTGACCTGCGGCTGAGCGATCACAACGAAGACCTGCTCAAGGAAAATATAGACCTGGCTATCCGGATCGGCGTGGTGAAGAGCGAGGGATTGGTGGCAGTGCCACTGGGTACCAGCACGCGGCGGGTCTATGCCGCGCCCAGCTATCTGGATCGACACGGCCTGCCACGCGAGCCCCATGAGCTGACAGGCCACAACTGCATCGGTTTCACATTGCTGGAGCATTACGACATTTGGCATTTCACGCACATTGCGCAAGAGCTCGATGTAGCCATCAAAGGTAACGTCACCAGCAATAGCAGCGAGGCCATCCGTGAAATGGTTCTCTGCGGCTTGGGTATTTCCCTTTCTCCAGAATGGCTGTTCGCAGCTGACGTCGAACAGGGCAACGTTCGTATCGTGCTCGACGATTATCAGACCACCGCACTGCCTGTGAGCGCTGTGATCAGTCGTGAGCGGCGACGTTCAGCGCGGACGATGGCACTCATCGATTTTCTGCGCGAGCACTTATCGTAAAACCGCCTCGTGATCCACCGTCAGCTATAGGCCACCAGGCGTATGTCGAGCGTCAGCTTTGCCCGCAGAAAATACCGATGTGCTCTTTGTACAACGGCTGATAGGCCAGGGTCGGCAATGGCCGACTGAAATAGGAGATTGCCAGATTCAGTTGCCCGTCGATGACCGCCAGCTCCAGCTCGGTCGGCGAGTTGGCCTTTGACGTAGTTGTGCCATCGTTACCCGGCTAAGGCTGCTCCCCTGCCCCGACCAGAATCGGCACCAGCTCGAAGCAGATCGCAGGTCTGTGGGCATCGTTGATGGGGGAACTGGGCTACAACCGATTTGGAGCCCAAGGAGGAGATATTGGTGCCGGCGTGTCGATGTGGCTCGCTCGTAACCACGGCCCCCATTTAATCGCTGCCCATCTCAACTACATCCCGGGAAGCTTCAGGCCTCCTTTGGAGGTAGGCCAAAGCGTTATGAGTCAGGAAGAACAGGACTTCCAAAATCGAAGCTCTCAGCAACGCAGCAGGGGTGAACGTGTGTTCGATGTCCAGCGTTGGGAGCCTATGGCGCGGAGAGGTCATTTCGCAGCATTGGAGCAGCCCGAAATTCTTGCTGATGAGATCCGACAATTCTTTAGGCCTCTGCGCAGCCAGGTAATCGCAACGGCTAGCCACCGCGCAATTGCCCGCACATCCCGCGTAGATTTCACTCGTCGAACTGTCTTTGCATGGTAGAGAATTTGATGAGCATCCTTTCCAAATTCACACCTCAATTTTTGAGATCAACCAGGTCGAGAAATACCGTGTTGGCGCAGTTTGCGATAAAGCGTATTTCGGCTAATCCCCAGGCGCGCGGCAACACGAGCGATATGCCAGTGTTCAGCCTCAATCAATGTCACCAGCGTCTGCCGTTCGCAGACGCCTAGCGGATTTTCGGCCAACGCGGCTGTCGCTGGCGCTGCCGGCAGTAACTCTGCCAAGTCGTCCAGGGTGACACGCCCCTCCAACGCCAACGCCACCAGCGTGCGCAGGCACGTACGCAGCTGCCGGACATTGCCCGGCCACGGTTGCTTGAGCAAGCGCTCCCTGACGCCCGCCTCCAGTCGAATCCTTGTACCTTTTGTTTCTTCGCGCAGCAGGAGGTCGAGCAAACTGCCTTTGTCTGATCGTTCGCGCAATGGCGGGAGATTCACGGTGAACCCGGCAATGCGATAAAAAAGATCTTCACGAAAGCGCCCATCGGCGACACAGGCATGCAGATTCTGGTGGCTGGCACTGACAAGGCGTACGTCGAGGGGACGTGCCGTCGCGCCGCCTAGCGGCACCACCTGGCGTTCTTCCAGCACACGCAGCAGGCGAGTCTGTAACGCCAGTGGCATATCGGCGATTTCATCGAGAAACAGAATGCCGCCATGGGCCTGCTCGAGCTTGCCGATCATCCCGTCCTTGCGTGCGCCGGTGAAGCTGCCACCGCGATAGCCGAACAGCTCGCTCTCGATCAGCGTTTCTGGAATGGCCGCGCAATTGATCGCCACAAACGGCTGGCTCGCTCTGGCGCTGGCACGATGCAGCGCCGCCGCAAAAGCTTCTTTGCCGGTACCGGTTTCGCCCTGTAGAAACACCGGAACGTCACGCTCCAGAACACGTAATGCGCGAGCAAAACCGCGTTGCAGGCGCGGGTCTTCCAGGCACACGTGCATGTCGTTGATGATGGGCGTTGCGGGAATGGCCAAGGGTGCCTGGTGCGCGGGCTCTCGCAGCTGTCCGTAGAGCAGGCGCCCGTCCACCAGGCGCATTGGCCAACAGACACTCGGCTGGGCGCTGGCCTGACTCATCACCTGGTCGATAGGTGTTTCCAGCAGCATCGTCAGGGATTGCCCAACCACGTGGTCACGGCTGAGGCCCAGCAGATCCAGCGCAGCCTGATTGATTGAACAGATACGGGCACTCTCGTCGAAACTGAGCAGGCCTTCACCCAGCAGCCCAACGAAACCCGCCTCAGCGTGGAAGCGCAGCAGGTATCGCTGCGGATCATGCCCCAGGAAAAAACAGTTCTCGATCAACTTGGCTGACAGGTTGGTCAATGCCATGGCCTGGAAGTGTTGCTGGAGGCTGTGGTCATCCCTCACCGAAGAGAGGTTGAGCACGGCCAGTAACTCTCCACTCGCATCGAATATCGGGCTGGCCGAACAGGTCAGACCGACATGCTTGCCACGGAAATGCTCATCGCGACGGATGGTTACGTGCTGTCGTTCGACCAGGCAGGTGCCGACACCGTTGGTGCCTTCACAATCTTCACTCCATACCGAACCGAGCCACAGCCCGGAACGCTGGAACTCCGCGCGTTCGGATTCGTTGAACACACTGTCGATCGCCACACCGCGAGCATCGGTGAGTAGCACCACGTGGCCGTCACGACCGAGTTGTTGGTGCAAGTTGCCCATCTGCCAATGCGCGACAGCGATGATGTGTTCCAGTGGCGCGCGGTGATCCTGCAAGCGTGGATGCTCAACTACATTAGGCGCGCGGCGGCTGGCAGGATCGAGCTGATACTGATCCAGGCATCGGCGCCAGGATCGTGTGATGGCCAGGTCAGCCGTAGGGCCGTGGCTGGCGATAGTGCCCTGCACGGCTTGTAGCACTTGTTGTGCATGGGCGTTGATCAAGGCCGGCTTCATTGTTCTTGTTCTCCGGTACGGTCAGGACACGGGTCTGTTTGCAGCTTATATGAAAAGACTGCAGCGAGCGCTTTTTGTACCGAGTGACACTCTGTCACCCGCCATTCCCGGATTCGTGACATAGATCTGAGCCAGAGTCTGCGCAGTACTGCGTCAGCCGCTCTGCAACAAGGCTTTCAGGAAGATGGCCCGGGCTTTGCTCCAGGACGAGTTGTTACAAAAACAACAAGAACGGGAGAAGCCCCATGAACATCGCTATCGAAACACCTCTGCAAACGCCCACTGATCAGCTCGCGGCCTGGGTCGAAAACCTCGGCGAGCGTCTCGCCCAACGTGATTTGGATGGCACGCTGCAATTGTTTGCCGACGAGTGTCACTGGCGTGACCTGTTACTGTTCAGCTGGAACCTGGTGACCCTGGAAGGCAAGCCTGCCATCGGCGACATGCTCGAAACACGCCTCGAACAGACTCGTCCTGAGCGATGGAAACTCGAAGGTGAGGCGAAGCTGGATAACGGTGTGCTCGAAGGCTGGATCAGCCTGGAAACCGACGCCGCGCGAGGTAAAGGCTATGTGCGCCTGAAGGACGGTCTGTGCTGGACGTTGCTGACGACCATGCGTGAACTCAAAGGCTTTGAAGAGCCCAGCGGCCGCCGTCGTCCGATGGGTGCCAGTCATGGTCACGCCCATGCCGACAAACGCAATTGGCTGGAACGCCGTCGTGATGAAGAAGCTTCGCTAGGCATCACCACTCAACCTTACTGTCTGATTGTCGGCGGCGGCCAGGGTGGGCTGGGGCTCGCTGCGCGGCTCAAGCGAATGGGCGTGCCAACCCTGATCGTCGACAAGGCTGAACGGCCTGGCGATCAGTGGCGCGGTCGCTACAAGTCGCTGTGCCTGCACGACCCTGTCTGGTACGACCACATGCCTTACCTGCCCTTCCCCGATCACTGGCCGGTCTTCACCCCGAAAGACCAGATTGGCGACTGGCTGGAGATGTACACCAAAGTCATGGAGCTCAATTATTGGCCGCGTACTGAATGCGTGAGCGCCAGCTTTGACGAGCAAAGTGGCACCTGGAACGTTGAAGTGCAGCGCGATGGCGAGCGTGTGACTTTACAGCCTGCCCAGTTGATCCTCGCCACCGGCATGTCTGGCGTACCCAATGTGCCTGTTTATCCGGGGGCCGAGGTTTTCAAAGGCCAGCAGCATCATTCCAGCCGTCATCCCGGGGGAGACGCTTGGAGCGGTAAACGCGCGGTGGTTATCGGTGCGAACAATTCCGCTCACGATATCTGCGCCGACCTGGTGGAGAACGGCGCCGAGGTGACCATGGTGCAACGTTCCAGCACTCACATCGTGCGTTCCGACAGCTTGATGGACCTGGTCTTCGGCGGGCTCTACTCTGAAGACGCCCTGGAGACGGGTTTGACCACGGACAAGGCTGACATGCTGTTCGCCTCGATCCCCTACAAGGTGATGCCAAGCTTTCATCAACCCATCTTTGAAGCGATCAAGGAGCGTGACAAGGACTTCTACGAGCGCTTGGCTAAGGCCGGCTTCATGCTCGATTTCGGTGACGACGAGTCTGGCCTGTTCATGAAGTACGTACGCCGTGGTTCTGGTTACTACATCGACGTCGGCGCCTCAGAACTGATCGCTAACGGCACCATCAAGCTCAAGAGCGCACCTGGCCTGGGTGTCGAACGCATCGAAGCGGATGCCGTCTTGCTCAACGATGGCAGCCGACTGCCGGCAGACCTGATCGTCTACGCCACGGGCTATGGCTCAATGAATGGTTGGGCGGCGAAGCTGATTTCCCAGGAAGTCGCTGACAAGGTCGGTCGCTGCTGGGGCCTGGGTTCTGGAACCACGAATGACCCTGGCCCCAACGAGGGCGAACTGCGCAACATGTGGAAGCCAACCCAGCAGGAAAACCTCTGGTTCCACGGTGGCAACCTGCACCAGTCACGGCATTATTCGCTGTATCTGGCGCTGCAGTTGAAAGCGCGTTTCGAAGGCATCAACACATCCGTCTACGGCCTTGCCAAGAGTCACCACACTGGCTGAGTCAAATGGCGCCCAACCGTGGTTGGGCGCCATCCTGGCCCTCTCGTTCTCAATCTAACGCCATCGAGTCGTGCGTATAATGCGTTTCCTTTCAATTGCTTAAGCTGTCCAATGAAAAAACTGCTTTCCATCGTAGCGCTGTTGCTCTCGGTCATTACCCCCGCCTTTTCCAGCCCTCCATCGACCTTTTCCGAAGCCAAGGTCATCGCAAAACAGAAGATCTACCTCGACCAGGCGAACAGCCCCATGGGCGAGCTGTATTGCGGCTGCAAATGGACGTGGGTAGGTAAATCGGGGGGCCGTATCGATGCCGAGTCATGCGGTCTCAAGGCCAGGAAACAAGAGAATCGCGCGGAACGGACTGAGTGGGAACACATCGTTCCAGCCTGGACGTTCGGTAACCAACGCCAATGCTGGAAGAACGGGGGGCGCGAGCACTGTGTGGACGATGACCCTGTGTTTCGAGCCATGGAGGCAGACCTGTTCAACCTCTACCCATCTGTTGGGGAGGTGAACGGCGACCGTAGTAATTTCAACTACGGAATGGCCTCCGGGGTAGCGCCGCAGTATGGACAATGCAAGACGCGGGTTGATTTCGACCAACGTGCTGCGGAGCCGCGCGACGAGGTCAAAGGGCTGGTCGCCAGAACAACCTTCTACATGTTCGACCGATACAAACTGAACATGTCACGTCAGCAGCAACAGCTACTGATGGCCTGGGACAAGCAGTACCCGGTTTCGTCTTGGGAAAAGGAACGGGATCGACGCATTGCAGCAATCATGGGGCACTCCAATCCATTTGTAACTGGCGAGCGCCATTGGTCGCAAGGATACAAGGCTGTTGGTGATGGGGTGGTGAGCGCCGTTCCAGTCAAACCTGCGCGGGCACCCAGCCAGCCAACCCTGGCGAGCGCAGCCGGAGGGGGTTCGATCATGGGTAACCGCAAAAGTCAGGTCTACCACCTGTCGATAGGCTGCCCTGGGTATGGTCAGGTGTCTGAAAAAAACCAGATCGCCTTCACCTCGGAATCCGAGGCCCAGGCTGCAGGATATCGAAAGGCAGGCAACTGCAAATAGTTGCTGCCTGTTGAAAGTCGGTCTCGCGAAAACGGGGCCGATACCTGACGGTACTCCACCGTGTGACTACCCGCCCCCACACTGGTCGAGGCACAATGCCGTGCGGGTATCGTCGGTCACGCTGCTGCGAAACTCCTCGTGCTCATGGTCAAACGGCTGCGCGGTATCAGTCTTCAGGGCAACGGCTTGTTAAGGCGCCCATCAAGGGCGAAAGGCTCCTGCAAAACCAACTCGTACAACCCGAGAGCCCGTTGCGGGTTCATCAACAAATTCCAGCTATGCGGCGAAACACTGGAAGGGATCAGCACAAAGGGATGCTGGCGTAACAAGTCAGCACCGAATTGTTGCTGGCTACGGCTGGGTGTACCCGGTACCAGCCAATTGGAATTGGCAATGCTTTGAGGCTGCACCACAAAAATCTTCGACCGATCCAACACGAGGGCCTGCGTCAGATAATGGGGCTTGCAATCCAGCGCATCGAAACCCTTATGCACCGCCACTTCAAGGATGGCCGTAGAAGCATCCAGGGCTGCATAAACGGTGGCCATTCCTTTGGGATTCCAGCGCCCACCCACCTTTTCCGCCCCCACGCCTGAATTCCAGGTGGCGGCATGTTCAGCAGGATCAAGGCGCCAGAAATGAATCTCACCGCTCAAAGGGTCTTTGGCCATCAATAGACCCCATACTCGATACGCGTCAGAAAGTCAGTCACCAACTCATACCCGACTGAATTTGAAATCAGGTCGATAGGTGTCTCACCATCCAGCCCCCGAGCGGGCTTGACCATCCACTGCTCGGCAAGCTCACGCGAACCCAGCACCTCCGTGGCCTTTTCCAGGACCTCGGCATAATTGAGCGCGCGCGTGCTTTGCTCCGGGGTCAACGCTTCATTAGGCGTTTTCAACCGCCGCGCAAGCGTACGGTCAGAGGTGCCAACGATCTTCGACAACACACCGCTTTGCTTATACACCGTGCTGTTTTCGATCATATCCAGCACCAACTGCAGCGGGAAACCGTGTTTAACGGCCCTGTAGATGGCCATGCGATCGTCGCTGGCTTTTCCAGAAAGCAAGACCGCAACCATAGGGGGCACGCGGCTCGAACTCGCCAATGCTACCCTCGCCGTACCAGCCTTGGAGGGGCGTGGCTTGACCTTCGCTTCGCGGCCGGCATCTTTGACCACCTCATCGCCTTCAACATCTTTCTTCCTGGCGCTCATGGCAACCTCCGCAATCTAGACATCTGGCATTAACTATAGTGCCAAATGGCAGAAAAACCTAATCCAACACAAAGGAGCGCTTCGAATGTCGCGCTATTCTTTATCTGGGGGCATTCATCTGGGGGCAGCCTGTTAAAGGAGGAGCCAGCATGGCCACCTTGAAACTTCACCCTGCACTGGACAACGGTATTGAACCCGCCGCCGCGAACTTCACCGGTGGCACCCTGCAATGCCTGTGCGCGAGCGACAAGGTCGAGGTCCGGATCGACGCACAAACCCTGCATAACCACGCCTGCGGCTGCAGCAAATGCTGGAAACCGCAAGGCGCGATATTCGCCGTCATCGCCGTGGTCCCCCGGGATAAGGTCAGCGTGACTGCCCACGGCGAAAAACTGGCGATTGTCGACGAAACCGCCGCCATCCAGCGTCACGCCTGCAAGCAGTGCCACGCCCACCTTTTCGGGCGCATCGAGAACAAGGACCATCCGTTTTACGGCCTGGACTTCGTCCATACCGAGCTCTCTCCCCAGAGCGGATGGGCGGCGCCGGGCTTTGCCGCGTTCGTGTCCTCCATCATCGAAACCGGCACACCGCCGGCGCAGATGCCAGCCATCCGTGAGCGCCTGCGTTCGCTGGGTCTTGAGCCCTACGACTGCCTGTCCCCGGACTTGATGGATGCAATGGCCACGCATGTGGCGAAAAAGAAAGGACTGCTGCGCGATGCCTGATCGGTGTGTTCCCCAAGCATCCGCATGGCGAGTTCGCGGCCTGCCTGCAAGGCTCCAAGGTCAAGCTGCCTGCCCACACCCAGCGAGTCGACCTTGCGGCGCTTACGGCAGGCGTGGAAGCGTTCGATTCGACCACCTTGGCGCTGCAGGAGCCTGACCTGAACCCCGGGATGGAACCGTTGCAAGCCAAGGTCCGCGCTTCCCCGCCGACCAGTTGCCCGCGTCGATGGTGAAATACTACTGGTCGATCACCGCCACCGACTCCCGGAACTTCCGCGTCCTGCCCAATGCGCAGAACCGCTTTGCAATCAAAGGCGGGCCTCCAGAACGACGACGATAAAGACCGTAAGGGCGAACGCAGCACCGATGCAGAAAGGCAACAGAAAAGCGCGTGCCATAGAGGGGGCAGGCCTGTCCATTTCTTCGGCCAGCTCGTGCAACTGCTCAATGTTGGCTTGCCTGGTAGGTTGTGGGGGCATGCTGCAGGTTCCTGTGTGAGCTAGTCAGGCGGATCAATCTGATCCAAAACCCGATTCGCCGTGATTTGCGCGCGCATCACGCTGTTGGAAATGCCCAGCAATGCATTGCGCGACCCACCGTCCAGATGATCGACCAACTGGTGCACCATCACATCGACCGAGGCCAGTGTCTCGACCAGATAAACCATCAGGGTGCTGGGTGTTCGCGACGTGGACTTGATGTCGGCGGTCGAGGGGAAGTGGTCATCGAGGGCGCGTTCGGCGGCCTTGTTGAGTTTGTTTGAGGCGGGTTCGTAGGGGGATGCTGGATCGGTGTCCGGGGGATTGGGTGTGACCTTGAACATATGCTGATTCTCCATGCCTGGAGCCGCAGCCATATCGCGACTAAACGATGGGTGGCGGCTGTGCGCAGGTTAGTCGACCGGTGAGAATCAGCATTGCCGGCGCGCCGAAGCGCCCTACACACAGCCACCATTAGATACAGGTACAGAGAACCTGATTGAATGGAGCTTGTGCATCCAGCTGATAACCACCGGGCGACTAAACCCGATCACTGATGAGCAGTGACCCGAACAAAGTTACCGGGCAGCCCCTAGGCGCACAAGCCGGCGGATTCTGGCGTACCCGTAGGCAACGACGCAAGGTCTTGTAGCTTTCAGGAAGCAATCTGTAGGGCGTTTAAACAGGCAATCTTGAGCGTGTTTAAGTAGCGTCCCACTTCTGCTGCACCCTTACTCGATCAACCCATTCTTGCGCGCCCACGACACCGCGCCATAACGACTCGAAACCCCCAGCTTGGCGTAGATGTTTTTCAAAAACGCCGCGGCGTGAAGTACGTGGTCGTGACCATGTGCGTCGGCGCAGGCATGGGGGCTGGCGGGTTATTCGAGGTGGTGTGAGAGTGTGCCGTCCTCATCGTCGGAACGCCTTGCTGGCGAAGAACGATAACGCGGTGCAACAGATGGCGAGAGAAACCATCAAGCTTGCGACTACTTCCGGCCAGAGTGGATAAACAACGGTTCACGACAGACACCTCTTTGAATTCGCCCCACCTTTGCAGAACGTGCGGGTTTTATGAGGCCTGAAGAATAATCCTCCTTCACGCCGACGCCCCCACCCGTGTGGAGTGGGTCCCTGACGGATCACTGGCCAACACACTTCACATCCTCGCCAAAGCTCTGGCGCTGTCATCAATAGCCAAGTAACTGTCGTCAAATGCGAAGCGCCCCCCCTGCACAGGCTTTTTAATGGAGCTACAAACTCTGGCAATTGCGCCGACGGATGCGACCGTGGCCTCTGAGTCACGAGTTGCCTGGTACGCCTGGCAGGAGAATAACAAGATGAAATTGGTGAAAAGTCTTCTGGCCGCCATTCCCCTCATGGGGCTGGCCATCGATGCCCAAGCCTATGTATCGAGCCAGGAAGCCGCCCGGCTGGGCACCAGCCTCACGGGAGTGGGTGCCGAGCAGGCCGGCAATGCCGACGGCTCCATTCCGCCTTACAACGGTGGCCTGACCACGGCCCCCTCCAGTTTCAAGGCCGGCGACAGCATGCGCCCTGACCCCTTTGCCCACGAAAAACCGCTGCTGGTGATCAACGGCAAGAACGTCGATGCGTACAAAGACATGCTGACCGCCACCACCGTCGCGTTGGCCCGGCGCTACCCCGGCTTTCGCGTCGACGTGTATCCGACCCACCGCACCGCCTCACTGCCACAGGCGGTACTGGACAACAGCCGCACGAATGCCACCAACGCCCGCACCCTCGACGGTGGAACCGCCATCGACAATGTGATGCCCGGGGTGCCGTTCCCGATCCCGCAGTCAGGCGCCGAAGCGATGTGGAATTTCCTGCTGCGCTACCAGGGCGTCAACATTCATTCCAAGTACGACTCCTGGAGCGTCGACACGGCGGGCGTGCCGAGCCTGGCGGTCACCGGCGAGGCCTACGTGTCCTTTCCGATCTACGAGAACATGTCGAAGCCGTTCAGCAGCTCGGACATTTATTATCAGTTGAAACTGTCCTACACCGGGCCTGCGCGCCGAGCCGGCGAGTCGATCATGCTCAAGAACGCCACCAATGCCACGGAGTTTCCTGGCCGCGCCTGGCAGTACATGCCGGCCCAGCGCCGGGTCAAACAGATTTCGATCCTGGCCTACGACACACCCAACCCCGGCACCGCCCGCGCACTGGAACTGTATGACTGGACGCTGGTTGGCAAGCGGGAAATGATCGTGCCCTACAACACCTACAAACTCACCTACGCTCGAGAAGCCAAATCCCTGACCACCCCCAATTTCATTTCCCCGGATTACGTGCGCTGGGAAAAACACCGGGTCTACGTCGTGGAGGGCAATCTCAAGCCCGGTGCCAAGCACATCTACCAAAAGCGCCGCTTTTACCTGGATGAAGATACCTGGGCCGCAGTGGCCTCCGACCAGTACGACACCGATGGCCAGCTTTATCGTGGCTCCTTCGCGTTCTTCAGCCAGAGCTACGACCAGCAAGTCCCGGACGCCACTCCGTTCATGACTTACGACCTGTCGCGTGGCACCTACAACATCAATGGCGTGGTGGGCCCCCATGGCGGGATCCGCTACATTGAGCCGCTGTCGACGGCGCAGTGGGTGCCGGAGTCAATGGCGGGGACCGGTATTCGCTAGGTCCTTGCGTTCATTGCCGCTCACTTTCGTTGAACGATCCCGTGCGCACCTCGCCGCTGATGAGCTTGCGCATACGCTTCTCCTGATTCGTCCTCGTTAAAGTTCTCGCTCAGGGAACGCCGCCCCCAATGCATTCCCCTTACCCTGGTCGAACGAGACTCTGCGAAATCGACAGCACTTGCTCGTAACGCTCGCGCGACATAGTGTTTTAACCCAGCGCGATCGCCAGCGGTCAACGTCATCACTACACATTATGGGGTCCATCTCGTGAGCAAAGCGTCCTATGTTCCTCCCAAGGTCTGGAAACACAATGCGCCATCTGGCGGCGAGTTTGCCAATATCAACCGCCCTGTTGCCGGCCCGACCCATGACAAGACACTGCCGACAGGCAAGCACCCGTTGCAGCTGTATTCGCTGGCGACGCCCAATGGCGTGAAGGTGACCATCATGCTGGAAGAACTGTTGGCGCTCGGGCATACCGACGCCGAGTACGACGCCTGGCTGATCCGCATCGGCGAGGGCGAACAGTTCTCCAGTGGCTTTGTCGAGATCAACCCGAACTCGAAGATCCCGGCGCTGTTGGATCGCAGCGTGGAGCCGCCGATCCGCGTCTTCGAGTCCGGTTCGATCCTGCTCTACCTGGCGGAGAAATTCGGCGAATTCCTGCCCACCGATCCCGCAGGACGCACCGAAACCCTCAACTGGCTGTTCTGGCAAATGGGTTCGGCACCCTATCTGGGCGGCGGCTTCGGGCATTTCTACGCCTACGCGCCAGAGAAGTTCGAATACCCGATCAACCGCTTCACGATGGAGACCAAGCGGCAGCTGGATGTCCTCGACCGCCGACTTGCGCAAAGCCCCTACCTGGCCGGTGACCGTTACACCATCGCCGACATCGCGGTCTGGCCCTGGTACGGCCAGTTGGTGCGCGACAACGTGTACTCGGCTGCCGAGTTTCTATCGGCCCACCAATACACCCACGTGCAGCGCTGGGCGCAGGAAATCGCCGATCGGCCTGCGGTCCTGCGTGGCCAGCGCGTCAACCGGACGTGGGGGGATGAGGCAAGCCAAGTGCCTGAACGGCATCAGGCTGCTGATCTGGGCTGAAGAGCTGTCCGGCGTTATCGACGTCGGACGCACCCGCAAACAACCGCTATCTGGGTGGCATGTTCACCTTGAGCAGCCGCGGCGACACCGGCCTACCCTATCTGCTGGTGGCCGACCATCGCGGCAGCGACACGACCGACGTCGACGAGAATCGGCTGATAATCGCCTACACCTTCAAGTTCTGGTAAGTCACCCGGTCGTCAAGGGCGCCAGCACGTTGGGCTGGCCGCCCTTGAAAGTACGCGTCAGCTATTGCTCGCCATGAGCCGCCAGATAGTTGTCGACCGCATCGCCTACCGTGGGAAAGAACGCTGATTCGCCAAGCCTTGCGAATAGTCCGAAGCGCTTGAATTTGTCTTTGACCGGGTCCTTCATCTCGGCCACGCACAACTTGATACCCGCCGCGTGCAGGGTGTCGTCCAGCTCTGCCAACATGTCGGCAGAGGTCACGTCGACACTGGTGACCGGTTCCGCCGCCACGACCAACCAGCGCACCGGCGTGGGCGATGCCGCCACCGCGTCCAGCACCCGCTCATTGAACAGCTCGGCGTTAGCGAAAAACAACGGCGCATCCCAGCGGAACAAGACCAGGCCGGGGATCAGGCGCGCATGCGGATAACGCTGGATATCGTGGTAGCCCTTGACTCCCTCGGCCTGCCCCAGCACGGCGGAGTACGGCCGCCAGCCATCCCACAAAAATTCGATGACGGCAATCACGATGGCCAGGGCGATCCCCTCGATCGCACCGAACACGGCGACGCCAATGGTGCAGGCGATCGACAGCCAGAATTCCCAGCGCTGGATACGATAAATGCGTCGCAGGTCGGCGACTTCGATCAAGCCGATGGCCGAGGCGATCACTACGGCGGCCAGTGCGCTGTTGGGCAAGTCCTGCAGCAGGTTGGGCGCCACCATCAGCAATACGGCCACTGCCAGTGCACCGACCACGCCGGTCAACTGGGTCTTGGCACCGGCGGCTTCGGCCACGGGAGTCCGTGACGAACTGCTGCTGATGGGAAAACCCTGGAAAAAACCCGCCGCCAGATTGGCAAAACCCAGCCCCGCCATCTCCTGGTTCGGGTTGACATAGGTACGGGTGCGCGCCGCGTAGACCCGCGAAAGCACGCTGGTGTCGGCGAACGAGACAAGGGCGACGGCGCAACCGCCGATGATGACCGGGACAATGTCGGCACGGGTGACCCAGGGGATCGCGAACGCCGGCAAACCTTGTGGCAGAGCACCAAGGACCGACACGCCCGCGCTCGTGGCAAGGTCCAGCACACCCACGGCGACGGTCGCACCTGCCACGGCAATCAGGATGCCCGGGATTCGCTTATTGCCTTTGAGCAGCAGGATCACCGCCAGCGTGGCGACGCCCACCATGAAAGTGGTCCAGTTGGTCTTGCCTTGCATCATCCCGGTGGCGATGGCCCACAGGTTTCTCAACGGGCCGTCGGACTCGATCGAAAAGCCGAAGATTTTCGGCAATTGACTGATCAATACCGTCACCGCGATGCCGTTCATGTAGCCGTAGCGGATCGGTTTGGAAAGCAGCTCGGTGATGAAGCCCAGGCGTGCGATGCCGGCCAGGATGCACACGGCGCCCGACACGATCGCCATCATGCTCGCCAGGGCGACGGCGCGATGGGGGTCGCCACCGGACAATGGCAGCACGACGGCGAGGATCACGGCGGCCAGCGAGGAATCCGGCCCCAGCACCAGGATCCGGCTGGGGCCGAACAGAGCGTACGCGAGGAGCGGAACGATGGTTGCGTACAAGCCATAGATGCCGGGGACGCCCGATGCCACGGCGTAGGCGATGCCGACGGGCACCAGCATGGTGGTGAGCACGAGGCCGGCCATGATGTCGTGGCGCAACCAGGCTATCTGGTACTCGCGCAGCGTTCGTAGCCCCGGCAACCAACGGCTCCATCCGCTGTTATCGCCGGTATCGCGACGGGCAATGCGCCCCGGTTCCGGGGTAGGCGGCGAAGCATCCGAATGACTCATGGGACAGGGGCCCTTTAGTGTCCAGCGCGGTTCTGCTTGAAGTGCCCGTCAGAATATTTCGGGAATTCGCCGCAGCGGATAATCGGGTTCGCGATAACCGCCGGGCTTCTGCCGCTTGGGCAAAACCACCTTCTCACGCGCGACTTCCTCGTAGGGAACGCGACTGAGCAAATCAGAAATGATGTTCAGGCGCGCGCGCCGCTTGTCGTTGGAGTTGGCCACCAGCCAGGGGGCGTGTTCGGTGTCGGTCGCCTGGAACATGTCGTCACGCGCTCGTGAATAGTCGTACCAGCGGCTGTATGACTTGAGGTCCATGGGTGAAAGCTTCCAGATTTTGCGCCCATCCTTGATGCGCTCCTCAAGCCTGCGGGTCTGTTCTTGCGGACTGACTTCCAGCCAATACTTGAGCAGGATAATGCCCGAATCGACAATCGCCCGCTCCACGTTGGGTACCGTTTTCAGAAATCCGGCAACCTGCTCTTTGCTGCAGAACCCCATGACCCGCTCCACACCCGCCCGGTTGTACCAACTGCGGTCGAAGATCACCACCTCGCCGGCGGCGGGCAGATGCGGCAGATAACGTTGCAGATACATCTGGCTTTTTTCCCGATCGGTCGGTGCCGGTAGCGCCACCACGCGAAACACCCGCGGGCTCACGAGCTCGGTCAGCGCCTTGATCGTCCCGCCCTTGCCGGCGCCGTCGCGGCCCTCGAAGACAATGCAGATCTTGATGCCCTTGGCTTTCACCCACTCCTGCAATTTCACCAGCTCGACGTGCAGCTGGCGCAGTTGCTCAAGGTAATCCTTGTTCTTCAGTTTCAGGCTTTGCGCGGGATAACTTTTAGCGGCTTTCTTTTTGTCCTTTGCCATGACCAAGACTCCAGCAAGACAGGTTGTCGACAGGTAAGCAGTGTGATTGCCGGCTGCTCAGCCACCGAGCGCGATGATCGCGACGATCAGTACAGCACCGGTGACCGCCATCGCAACGCCACCCACCCAGGGTTTAGCGCCGGCATAGCGCGCCAGTATCCAGCCGGCGATGAACAGCACCACCAGCCCGATCAGGTTGGACAGGCGTACCGCAAGCGCTGTCTGGTCGAGCAACACAAACGGCACCACGAGGGGGAATGTCGAAGCCACCACCAACAGGAAAACCCCGATCGCGCCCCTGATGTCGTCCCAGGTGAGACGCGGCTGCACCGACGTGTTGGCAAATTTGACCAGGCGCAGCCGCAGCGACTCGAGCTCCTCGGGGCCGGCCGCCGCGACCAGCCGCGGTGGCAGTGCATCGGCAATCAACGCTTGCCCGGTCGCCGCATCCGCTGCGCCGCTCAAGGCGGCGAACAGCGTACGTTTGCGCGTGCGCTCGATCAGGCTGCGCAGCAAATACATCACCGCGTCGGCCAGCCCCCAAGCCAGGTTGCACCCTAACGCTGCGAACATCATCGTGCGTTCCGCCTCCTGGCCAGACGTCGCCACGCTGATGGTTCCGGTGAAGGTCATTGCCATGAGCAAGCCAAAGATCACCTCCGTCACGCGATCGACTGGATCAAGTACCCGTGCCCGCTTTTGCTCTGCTGTGCCTTGCATGCAGTCATCCTCGCACGGCCGCGTCAACGTGAGGCCCTTTGAGACAGGCCAAGGCAGCGGTCTTTTGTCACTGGGCGGTTTCAACAAATTTTCAGTGTAGTTTGAAAAGCCTGTTTCGCTGGCGATTCGAACTTTGACCTGGACGTGCTCCTGGCCTTTGCCGATGCGCATGAAAGCGATGCGAGTGCCTGGGGCAGCAAAAGCAAGGCAGCGATCCGACTTGCCGGCGAATCAGGCGCTGCGGTGTGCCTGTTGTACCGCGTTATCGTTCTTCGCCGGCAAGCCGGGCTCCTACAGGTTTTCGCCTGCCGCGAAACCATAGCTGCCCGTTACCGCAGCAACGGATATACACCCAATCCAAATATGAATTGAACAGCATTACACTGAAAAATGAGCATTCACCTCATCGCCTCAATGCTCTTTGATCTTTTTGATATGAAGGATGATCCACGCAAGAATCCCGATCGCAAGCGGCGCCATGGCCAGCATGGCCTCGCGCGGGGTCAGCGCCACGCCGAACACGTGCAGCCCCGAGTAACCCAGTTTGAGCAGGCTCAGCAGGTAGTAGCTGATGGCAATGATCGAAAGACCTTCCACGGCCCGCTGGATCTTGATCTGGGCATCGGCGCGGGCGTTCAGGCTTTTGAGGATTTCCGAGTTCTGTTCTTCCATTTCCACCTGGACCCGTGCCTGCAACAGGTCACCGAGGTTGGCCACGCTTTCGGCCAGATGCTCCAGTCGTTGTTCGGTGGCCGTGCAGTACCTGACGGTGGGCTTGAAGCGGCGTTCGATAAACACGCCCAGGCGCTGGCAATCACCGACGTGGCTTTCACGCAATTCACCCAGGCGCTCGAACACCAATTGCGCATAGGCCTGTGTGGCACTGAAGCGGTGGCGGGTTTTCGCGGTACTGCTGACCACCTGGGCGGACAGGTTGGAGATATCCGCCAACAGGGCTTTGGCATGACTGCCTGCGGGGTCGGCGTTGCGTTCGGAGAGGTTGACCAGGGTCTTGTCGAAAACATCGAGCTGCCCACTCAAGTCCTTGGCCATGGTCAAGGATAACGAGGCCATCATCCGGTAGGTCTCGATCTCCAGGAGGCGACGTATCATCCGCCCCTGGCGGTACGCATTCAGGCGCCGATTGATGAACAATATGTGGTTGTTGCCATCCTCGCTGATACGAAAATCGCTCCAGACCACTGCATCGCCACCCCCCACGCAAGAACCGCACGGGTCTTTGAAACCGTAGCGCGAGATATCCAGCTGCGCTTCACCGCGTACCACGATCTGTACCGAATTGATCAGCGTCGGCAAATACGTCTGGATTTTTCGCGCCAGCACGTCGGGCAGCGCCGTCCAGGACAACTCATCGCTGGAGGAAGTGACCACCAGGGTCAGGGTGAAAAACTCGGCATGGCGCTCCCATTTCAGCGCGTGGCCATCGAGCCGGGTAATGCCTTGGGCAGCATGCAGATCGAGGGAGGCCAGGCAGCAGTCTTGAAGAAACGTATTGCACACCTGTTCGCTGCCGAGGAAAGCCAGGTGAAACACATGGGCCGGCTCATCGAAGTACAGTGACGGGCGCGCGTGCAGTTCGTTGTGCAGGCTTTGTCGTAACGGGTGCATGTGGTGAGGCCATCTTGGAGTTGTTTTTGGCGCTTACGATAAATGCCAGGTCTTTCAGGGCATTATCGACTGCTATTGTGAGTGGGACTGGTCGATGCACCCAAGAGTCACCGATTTTCGTGCGATCTCAACCAGCGGGTTGCGGAACGCAAGTGCGCACCCAGGTGTCATTTGTACTAGACACCCAGGTGTCGCAACCCCTTGAGAGACAAAGGTGGCCTTCATGAACAATATTATCTACATCGTTGGTGCCGTCGTGATCGTCCTGGTGATCCTGTCATTTGTCGGTCTTGTCTAGTCCAGGCTGCGCTTCGGCGAGCCTGGGCAGTTGAAGATGACGAGCGGCGTAACTGGACCGCTCGTAAAAGGAGATGTTGATGCCCGGACGCAGACAGCCACCGCCCAGGGTGGACGGCGACGTTGAACCTGTCTATGCGAGAACCGTGCGCGCGGGAGCTGTTTTCCGCCTCACGGTGAGCTTCATGCTGGTGGTGGTGCTGGCGTTTCTCGCGGTTGAGGGTTGGCGGACCTGGCGCGATTACCGGTCAGCCTTCGACGCTGCCCGCGACTCCGTGACCAACCTGGCGCGAGCCACCGCGCAACACGCCGAAGATGCCATTCGGCAAGTGGATGTACTGACCGCCGCGCTCGGGGAACGGGTGGAAGGCGACGGTTTGCAGAACATCAACGTCCCGCGCATTCACAAGCTGCTGGTCCAGCAATCGAAAATCATGCCGCAACTGCATGGCCTGTTCATCTACGGCGCGGACGGGCAATGGATCGTGACGGACAAGCAGACAACGCCGGAGCCCGCGAACAACGCCGATCGTGATTACTTCCAGTATCACCGCACGCATGAGGACAAGAACGTGCGCATCGGCGAAGTGGTCAAGAGCAGGTCCACCAACGATCTGATCATCCCCATCTCACGCCGCTTGAACAATCTGGATGGAACCTTCGCCGGGGTTCTGCTTGGGACGATCAAGGTCAGCTACTTCGTTGACTACTACGCAGACTTCAAAATCGATGGCAAGGGTGCCCTCGTGCTGGCCATGCGCAACGGAACCATACTGGTACGGCGCCCCTTCATTGCCTCCGTGGTGGGCAAAAGCCTGGCGGACAGCGAGATTTACAAGCGCTATCTGCCCAACGCCAGCCAAGGCGTCGCCGAAGTCAAAGCCGTGGTGGACGACACCGAGCGCCTGTACGGCTACCGGGCGTTGGCCACCTATCCGCTGGTGGTGGAAGCCGGGCTTTCCCGTGAATCCATCATCGCTCCCTGGCGCCGTGATCTATTTAAAACCGGGTGGGTGCTGGTGGTCCTGATCGGGGTGCTCGCGGTGTTCGGCCTCATCGTCTTGAGTCAGTTGCGCCAGAGAATGGTGACGGAAAGAAAGTTGCGTCACGCACATCAGGCCATGCGCGAGATGGCGTTGACCGACAGCCTGACGGGCCTGGGCAATCGTCGACGCCTGGATACTGCGCTGCTGGATGAGATTCGCCTGGCTACGCGCCAGGGATCCACGCTGTCGCTGATCATGCTCGATGTCGATTACTTCAAGCGCTACAACGACAGCTATGGGCACGCTGCCGGCGATGATTGCCTGGGCGCGGTAGGGGCCGCGATCCAGCAGGCGGTCAAGCGACCCGGGGATCTGGCTGTCCGGTACGGTGGCGAGGAGTTCACGGTGCTGCTGCCCAACACGGATGGTGCGGGTGCGGCACAAGTTGCCGAAGAGATTCTGCAAGCCATCCGAGCACTGGGCATCGAACATTGCGCTCATCCCTTGGGCAGGGTCACGGCCAGCGCGGGCATCACCACCAGCCACCCGAGCTTCGAGGAGGTGACGCCGGCCACCTTGATCAAAGCCGCTGACGCCTTGCTCTACGTGGCCAAACGACAGGGACGAAACCGCTGGTGCTCTACCAACGAGTCGAGTGAGCGTCATCCATTGTAGTCGCGAGTTTTTCCTGAAAATCCTTTCCAGCGAACTGAACGGACCTTGAGTGCCATCCAGTCTGCTACGCTTTTCATTCCCCGAACGGATTCGGGCAATCATTGCCAAGAGCTGTTTTTGAGGGGATGGAATGTGAAAGGCCAATTACTGGGAGTCGCTGCAACGATCATCGTCATCGGTACCGCTGTCTATGGATTCAACAACTGGAAAGTGCAGCAGAGTCAGCGCCAGGAAGCGGTATGTGCGCTAGCGCGCCAGCACCTAAAGGATCTGGAAGTACAGGCGCGAGCCCTGGCCGCCGGGTTGTCGGTCGAGGCCTATGCCGAAGCCGAAAAGGCCGAGGCCGGCAAACTGGTATCGGCGCTCGATACTGCAAAGAACGAAGCCGAGGTCGACGCTGTGATCGATCAGCATTCTGCCGCCATCGAAGCACAGATCCATGCTGAAGATGCAGAGGTCAAGTCCCGGGGCGAGCAAAAATTCCTCGGTCAGGAACGCAAGGAACAGAAAATCACCACCGATATAAAACAGGAGATCCAGCGTGCCGAGAAGGCCGTTGCCGATGACTGTGAATAGTCTGCAGCGCAGCTTTTTAAATGCGCATGCTTATCAAAGTGACTAACGCGTTCTAGACTCCACTACGGCAGGTTCATTCAAGCTCCGCGTCCCTGACATAAAGCCAATAAAAAACCAGGAAATCCAGCCTTGAAAACTTCAACTATCGGTGTTGTGGGGAGTCTGCTGGTCTCGGGCGCGGTTTCAGCCACAGGGATTGCTCCTGTCCTCGATCTGGATTTCACCAGAACAGCCTTGGAAACCTTGAAAAAACGTGGGATCGACGACGCGTGCATCATTGCCGCCCAAAACCCTGGAACGTTCACCTACTGCCGGGAAGGCTCGTCGACTCTGTGGCAATACCAGTCCCTGGACCTGGTGCAACAGGCCAGGCTGCTCAATGAAGGAACACCGGCTGCGAAGGACCATGGGCAAATCACTGTCGCACAACTCGATAGCGCTGCCTGCGATATAGAGCACCCTTTACCTGCGGCTGGACCGACCACCTTTGCCACCCTGCTCCTCAGCCTGGCGAGCCTGTTCCTGTTGATCGGCTTTCGCTATACCTACCTGGCAATCATGCGCGGACGCTATCAACCGGTTGCCTATTCGGATCCGCGCCTGCCGCGCGTGATCAACCCCCAGTCAGCGCACCCCTCGACCATCAAGGCGTTGGGGGCCTTCGGGATCGCCGCCACGTTGGCCCTTGTCTACTGCGGCTACCTCGGTCTCTGAACCAGGAACCCGCCCACCTGCAGGCAGGTCCCTGTGTGGTCGTCCTGCGGATAAGGCGTTAGAGCCTCTCCTATACCGCCGGGGGCGGCGGATCCTGCACCCACTGCCAGAACAACTGATAACCGACCGCCAGCACCACCGGGCCGATGAACAGGCCAAGGATGCCACCGGTGACCATCCCGCCCAGGGCGCCGATCAAGATCACCGGCATCGGCACATCAACGCCGCGCCCCAGCAACAAGGGCTTGAGCACGTTGTCCACCAGGCCCGCGACGAAGACGTAGATGGAAAAGACGATGGTCGCGGTGCTGGCCCCTTCAGTGGCTAACACATAGGCAATGACCGGCACTGTTACCAAGGTTGCCGGCAACTGCATGATACCCAGCAACAGCACCGCCAATGCCAGCAGCCCGGCACCGGGAACGCCCTTGAACACAAACCCGAGCCCCACCAGCAGCATCTGGATGAACGCGATGCCGACCACCCCGAGCGCCACGGCGCGGATGGTTGCAGTACACAAGGTAGCCATCTGAGGGCCTTTTTCCGGTCCGCTGATCCGCGAGGCGATCTGCACCGAGGCGCGACTACCCGATTCGCCGTAGGCCATGAAGATCCCGGCGATGATCAGCGCGAAAATAAACATCAGAAAACCCATGCCGACACCGGCGAGCTTGCCCAGCAACGACAGGCTGACATCCTTGATTTGCGGTATGTACTTCGCTGTCAGGCCAGGCAGGTCGGTGGCCGCCTGCAGCCACAGCGCCGACAATGGTTTACCCACCAGTGGCCATGTGGCAACGGAGTCGGACGGGGGAGGAATGCGGATGCCTTCGTCCCGGACCACGGTCATGGCGTTTTCCACCGAATCGGCGATCGAGGTGCCCAACAGGTAGATCGGTACCATGAGGATGATGACGGCCACCAGCACGATCAGCGTCGCAATGCGCCCTTCTTTTCGCCCCAGCGGGCCCCGGAGTCGTTCTTGCAACGGGTAAAGCGTGATCGCCAGGATGATCGACCACAGCATCAAATCGCGGAACGGGCGGAAGATTTCGAAGCAGAACAGCACCAGCACGACAATCAGTCCAGCGCGGATCAAGGTATCGAGCAACCCGCGGGACAAGACCTTCTCTGACAGCGGCATGGGTACCATGGATGTCTCCTGACAGTTCACTGTGGAGGTGAGTGATCGGTTAGCCCAGCATAGACGTTGATTTCATGGTGTGAGGGGTCAGGTTGATGCATCGCAGCCGAGCCATCTCTCGCAGAAGTACCTGACCCACTGTAGGAGGTGGCTTGCCAGCGAAGGGGCCCCCAAGTTCGATACAAGATTCAAGGCCGCCTTCGCCGGCAAGCCGGCTCCTACAAGCAATGTTCAAGGGAAAATGGCGGAAGGTAGCCGGAGTCGAACCTGCCCGGGAACGGATGCCGTCCCCAACCGGGTTTGAAGCCCGGCCGCGCCACCGGGCGCGATTACCTTCCTTTAAAGAACCTTGGATCAATCCTGCGTTCTGCGTGCCAGGGCGTTGTCTGCGCGGATCTGGCGTCGATCACCAACGCGGCGAGTCAGGCCGAGGCGGTCGAAGTACTCGAGGATCTGGATACTGCGCTTGCGCCCCAGGCCCACCGCGTCGCGAAATGCCGCTACCTCAATCACCGGGTTGTCAGCGGCCAGTTGCAACAGCATAGCCGCCAGGCGACGGATCATCGTGTCGGTGTAGAACAGATCACGGACCACTGGGTGCAACAGTCCCAGCCGCGCCATTTTACGCAGCAGAGCGCGCACGGTGCTTTCGTCATGCCCCAGCTCGCGCACCCACGGCGGGTCAAACCCGGCGGCGTCGAACCGCGGCTGCAACTGTTGCCACAAGGCTTGCTCCTCGTCGCTCAGGCGCACCTGATGCGCCGGCAGGTGCAGCCACGGCCCACTGGCCGCGATACGTCCGGTGGCCAGCAACTGCTCGAGCAGGCTGATGAATACCGGCCGATCCAGGGCGCTGCCGGCGAATCGGCGCAGGCGATCGCGGTCCGGGCCCATGTGGTCCGGTTCCTGTGCATGGAAGCGTGCCAGGTGTTGCTGTAACTCATCCTGCAAGGCCTGCCAACGGCCAGCACTGAACAAGACCGGTGCCTGGCGGGTTTCGATCAGGCGTATGTCGCCGGGCAGCACCCAGGTATCACTCGGGCGGTTGAACTGGCGTTCAAGCTGTTGCGGATCGAGCCCGCTGTCGCTGTTGGCCAGCAATCCTGACAGCACGTCTTCCAGGCGAGTGCTCGCGGCCAATGCCGTCAGTTGTGCCAATCGCTCGGGGCTGCGCCGGTGGCGGCTCGGCGCGAAGGGGTCCAGGACCCTGCCGCCACCGAGGGTGCGCTGGGCGCTCTGGTCCCGCAGGATCAACCGGTCGCCCAGCACCGCCTGCACCGGTGCATTGACCAGCAGTTGCGCGAACATCCGTTGCCCCGGCGCCAGGCTGGAGCCCTCCAGCAAGGCCACCCGCCCGGTGACGTCCTGTGTCCCCAGGTGCACATGCACCGGGTCGAAGTGCTCGAAGGCGCGCGGTTCACCGGGTAACAGCTGCAGGTCGATGTCCAGGCGCTGGGTGGGTGCGTGCAGCCACGGGGCCGACAACCACTGGCCGCGGTGGATCTGCGACAACGCCAGGCGCTCGGCACTCAGGTTCAAGGCGACCCGCTGCCCGGCCACCGCCACGTTGGCCGGCTGATTCTGCGCGTGCAGGCCGCGAACCCGCACGGTTTTGCCAAGGGGGCCCAGCACCAGGGCGTCGCCCAACGTGACTTGGCCGGACAGCGCCGTGCCGGTCACCACGATGCCCGCACCGGCGACACTGAACGCGCGATCGATGGCCAGGCGAAAACCACCGTCCTGACTGCGCTGCTGTACCTCGGACTGGGCGTTGAGCAACGCTTGACGCAAGGTCTGCACGCCCTCCCCGGTCACGCTCGACAACGCAATCAGCGGCGCCTCGGCATAAGGACCGGGCGCCAGCAACGCTGCAATCTGCTCGCGCACAGCCTGCACCCTGGAGGGCTCGACCCGGTCGCACTTGGTGATCGCCACGATGGCGCGGGGAATGCCCAGTAACTGGACGATGACCAGGTGTTCCCGGGTTTGCGGCATCACGCCGTCGTCGGCGGCCACCACCAGCAGCACCAGGTCGATGCCCTGTGCACCGGCGAGCATGTTGTGGGTGAAGCGCTCATGCCCCGGCACATCGATGAAACCGGTCAGGGCCGCGCCGGGCTCCAGTGCGGCGTAAAGATAGCCCAGGTCGATGGTCATGCCGCGTTCGCGCTCCTCGCGTCGCCGATCACCGGCCTGCCCGGTCAGCGCCTCGAGCAGTGCCGTCTTGCCGTGGTCGATGTGCCCCGCCGTGCCGACGATCACCTCAAGTCACCTGCAATTGATCGAGTTGCGCCAGCCACGCCGGTTCGTCGTCCAGTTGCCGCAGGTCGAGCCACAACGCATCGTCATCGATACGCCCCAGCACCGGTATGGGCAAGGCGCGAAGGGCCTGTTCCAGACTCAACAGCCAGCGCCCGCGCTGACGCTTGGAGGTATTGGCCCGCAGGCATAACGCGGCGCTCGGCAAGCGCGCCACCGGCTGGCTGCCACTGCCGATCATCCCCAGCGCTGGCACCGCGCTGACGCTCCAGCCCGCGCCCAGCCGTTTGGCCAGTGACGGTTGCAGGCGCTCGGCTTGCGCCAGGATGTCGGCTTGCGCCCGGGTGAGCAGGCGCAGGCTGGGCAGGCGTTCGGCCAGCCGGTCCGGGTTGCGGTACAGACCCAGTACCGCTTCGAGGGCGGCCAGGGTCAGCTTGTCGACCCGCAGCGCCCGTTTCAGCGGATTCTTCTTGATCCGTGCAATCAGTTCCTTGCGCCCGACAATCAAGCCGGCCTGGGGACCGCCGAGCAATTTGTCGCCGCTGAACGTGACGATGTCCGCACCATCGAGCAGGGCCTGGCGCACCGTCGGTTCGGCCGGCAAGCCCCAGCGGGTCAGGTCGAGCAGGCTGCCGCTGCCGAGATCTTCGAGCAACGGCAAACCCTGTTGATGGGCCAGGCGCGCCAGTTCGACGGTCGGCACCCGGGTGGTGAAACCCTCGATGCTGTAGTTGCTCGCATGCACACGCATGATCAAGCCGCTGCGCGGGCCGATGGCGGCTTCGTAGTCGCGGGCATGGGTACGGTTGGTGGTGCCGACCTCGACCAGCTTCACCCCCGCGCGCGCCATGATGTCGGGGATGCGAAAGGCGCCGCCGATTTCAATCAGCTCGCCCCGGGAGATAATGCCTTCCTTGCGCGAACCCAGGCTGTTGAGGGTCAGCAACACCGCGGCGGCATTGTTGTTGACCACGGTCACCGCTTCGGCGCCGGTCAGCTCGCGGATCAGGCCCTCGATCAGATCGTCGCGGTCGCCGCGCTTGCCGCTGTGCAGATCAAATTCCAGGTTCAACGGATAGCGCGCAGCCATTTGCACGGCGTCGATGGCTTCCTGGGGCAACAAGGCGCGTCCCAGGTTGGTGTGCAGGACCGTCCCGGTGAGGTTGAACACCCGGCGCACGTGGCTGCGATGCTGGCTGGCCAGACGCTCGCCCGCCCTGCCCGCCAACACGTGCGGGGTGAGTTCGACCGCGTCGAGTTGCCCCGCCAGGACCGGTTGGCGCAAGTCATCGAGCAACTGGCGCAGGCTGGCGAGCAAGGCGTCGCGCCCATAACGTTCGGCCAGCGGCTGGCAGGCCGGATGGCGCAACAGGCTGTCGATGGAAGGCAGTCGCAAGGTTTGGCTGGTGGATCTGGCAGACATCAGGCACTCCGGCAAACGTTGATCGCCTGAGTGTAGACGTTCGCTTCAGTCGCCCCCGGGTGCCAGCAGCAGGTTGGGCGCAGGCCGTTGAAAGCCTTCCTGTTCCAGGCGCATGTCGAGCATCAGGCTGCTCAGGTCGGCGGACAACGCTTCGCCCTCGGCGTCGCATTCCAGATACAGCTGCTTGAGATAACTGTGACAACCGGGGCAGGTTTCCGCTCGCAACGGCGCCTTGTCGGCAGCAAAGCGATCGCTGTCGAGGCTGACGTATTGCAAGCCTTTGCTCTGCTCGCAATACACACACTTGACCCGCACCACATGCCATTCACAGGCACACAACGAGCACACCAGATAACGCAAGCCGTTGTACTTGCCGCGATGGCGGATCACCCCAGCCATGGCCGGTGAACCGCACGCCGGGCACTGGTTGAGGCTGTTGCCGGGTTTCAAGGCGAGGTTCGGGGTGTTCAGCAGCCAATGGCTCCAGGCGACTTGCAGGGCCGCCCCCAGAAATGGCACCAGCGCCGCCGGCAACAAGGCGAACTGCCCGCTGACCAAGGCTAACGCCCACGCCTTAAGCTGCCCGACGCTGGCATTACGCAAGGTTGCCACGGCGTTTTCCACCTCCCGTTGTGCCGGTGGCTGATACTGCTGCAGCAGCGCTTGCAGATACGCCAGCCACGCGTCCTCGCGCACCAGGCTCTCGGCTGCGAACGGTGGCAGGCCATGATCCAGGCACAGTTGGACGCGTTGCGGGTCCGGCACGGCCGCGTTTTGTCGATCGTCCATCAGGCGTTGCTGCACGTTGCACAACCCCGCCACCAGGCGCAGGTAATCGGCCAACGGATGGCCATCGGCAAGGCGCTCCAGGCGCAGCGCACGCAAGGCAAACAGGTCAGGCGGTGGCAGGTGCAGAAACGGCGGCGATGTCGCCGCCGTTTCGATCTGTCCCGGCTCCAGGATCGTGGCCAAGTGCTTATCCTTTTTTGTTCAGCGGCGGATCGATACGCTCATCCCGGGTCACCTCGCGGTACCAGAGCCCGTGGTGTTTCTTCGCCCAGGCGCGGCTGACCCAGCCATGCAGCATGGCGTTGACCGAACCCTTGATCCAGACGCCCGCGTAGATGTGCACGATGATGCTCAGGATCAGCACGAAACCGGCCAACGCGTGCAGCAGCATCGCCCAGCGAATGCTGGTGATGCCGAAATAGGCGCTGAAGTAAGCGCGCCAGATCACCAGCCCGCTGAACAGCAGCACCAGCATGCACAGCAGTAAAGTCCAGAACAGCAACTTCTGCCCGGGATTGTACTTGCCGATGGCAGGCACGCCCTCTTCCTCATTTTTCATCACCCGGTCGATGCGCCGCAGCCACAGTCGATCATTGGCGATAAAGATATTGGCGCGCCAGAAACTCAGGACCAGGCCAAAGAAAAACACGAACATCAGCACGCCCATGAACGGGTGCAGGATGCGCGTCCAGGGCCCGCCACCGAACAGGTTGCTCAACCAGAACAGCGCCGGGTGGAACAACGCCAGGCCCGACAACCCCGCCATCAGGAACAGAATCGCCACCAGCCAGTGGTTGGTGCGCTGGTTGCTGGTGTAGCGCAGGATCTGCTTACGGATCATGGCCTGTCCTCCCGCTTCGGATCATAGACGTGCACCGAAGGATCAACTTCATGGACCGTGGGATCGATCGATGGCGGCAGTTCATCTTCCTCGACCACTTGCGGCCCGACGCGCACGTAATGGAAGAACCCGGCCAGTACCGCCGCGCCCATGGCCAGCAGCGCCAAGGGTTTGCTGACGCCTTTCCACAGGCTCACCAACGGGCTGATCACCGGATCGCTCGGCAGGCCGGCGTACAGCCTCGGCGTGTCGGCATGGTGCAATACATACATCACGTGCGTGCCGCCGACACCCGCTGGGTCGTACAGGCCGGCGTTGTCGAAGCCACGGCTCTTGAGGTCGACGATGCGTTCGGCGGCGTGCTCCTTCATGTCCTGCTTGGAGCCGAACACGATCGCGCCGGTCGGGCAGGTTTTCACGCAGGCCGGTTCCAGCCCCACCGCCACCCGATCCGAGCACAGGGTGCATTTGTAGGCCTTGTGGTCCTTTTGCGAGATGCGCGGAATGTTGAACGGGCAACCGGTGATGCAGTAACCACAGCCGATGCAGTGATCCTGATTGAAGTCGACGATGCCATTGGCTTGCTTGATGATCGCCCCGGGACTGGGGCACGCCGCCAGGCAACCGGGTTCGGCGCAGTGCATGCAGCCGTCCTTGCGGATCAGCCACTCAAGGTTGCCAGCATCGGTCTCATGCTCGGTGAACCGCATCAGGGTCCAGGTTTCTGCGCTCAGGTCCTGCGGGTTGTCGTAGGTGCCGAGGTTGTGGCCCACGTCGTCACGCAGCTCGTTCCATTCCGAGCAGGCGACCTGGCAGGCCTTGCAGCCAATGCACTTGGTGGTGTCGATCAGCTTGGCGACTTCCTCCTGGTTGCGTACCGATGACGGCACGGTGGTGGTGGCCGAGCGGGCAATGATGTCTTGGCTGGCCATTTAGACTTTCTCCACATTGACCAGGAATGACTTGGATTCCGGGGTCTGGGTGTTGCCATCGCCGAGGAACGGCACCAGGGTGTTGGTCAGGTAGCCGTGGCGCGTGAGCCCGGTGAACCCCCAGTGCAACGGGATACCGATCTGGTGCACGATCTGGTTGTTGACCTGCAACGGACGAATGCGCTTGGTCACCACGGCCACCGCCTCGATGAAGCCACGCTTGCTGCTGACCCGCACCCGGTCGCCGGCGACGATGCCTATTTCCCCGGCCAGCACTTCGCCGATTTCGACGAACTGTTCGGGCTGGGAAATCGCGTTGAGCTTGCAGTGCTTGCTCCAGAAGTGAAAATGCTCGGTCAGCCGGTAGCTGGTGGCGGCGTAGGGGTAATCCTTGGCCACACCGAGGGTGTCCCATACCGAATCGAAGATCCGCGCCGCCGGGTTGCTGGTGGCTTTCTTGTTCTGCGGGTGCAGCGGGTTGATGCCGATCGGCGTCTCGAACGGCTCGTAGTGCTCGGGGAATGGCCCTTCGTTCATCTTGTCGACGGCGAAGAACCGTGCCACGCCTTCGGGGTTCATGATGAACGGATTCATCCCCGCCTCCGGCGCCACGTCAGCCTTGTAGTCCGGCACGTCGGTGCCGGCCCAGGCTTTGCCGTTCCACCACACCAGGCGCTTTTTATCGTCCCAGGGCTTGCCCTGCGGGTCGGCCGAGGCGCGGTTGTAGAGAATCCGCCGGTTTGCCGGCCAGGCCCAGGCCCAGCCCTGGTGCTGGTGCATGCCATACGGGTCGTTGTTGTCGCGCCGGGCCATCTGGTTGCCCGTTTCGGTCCAGCTGCCACAGAAAATCCAGCAACCGGACGCCGTACCGCCGTCGTCCTTGAGCTGGCCAAAACCGGCCAGTTGCGCATTGCCCTTGATAAGCGCGCCCGTGGCATCGGTGAAGTCGGTGATGGCGTAGCCGTTGATCTCCTTGGCCAGTTCTTCCGGTGACGGTTCGTCAGGGACCTTGTACGGCCAGGAAAGTTTGAGCAGCGGGTCGGGATAGGCACCGCCCTCGGCCTGGTAGCGCTGACGCAGACGCAGGAACAGCTCGCTCATGATGCGTATGTCGGTGTACGCCTCCCCAGGGCCGTCGGCCCCCTTCCAGTGCCATTGCAACCAGCGACTGCTGTTGACCAGCGAGCCGTCTTCCTCGGCGAAACAGGTGGTGGGCAGGCGAATCACTTCGGTCTGGATGGCGGCGCTGTCCACGTCGTTATAGGGCCCGACCTTTTGCCAGAACTCCGAGGTTTCGGTGGCCAACGGGTCCATCACCACCAGCCATTTCAGCTTGGCCAGCGCGGCCATCACGCGGTTTTTGTCCGGCAACGCGGCAATGGGGTTGAAGCCCTGGCACATATAACCGTTGACCTTGCCCTGGCCCATCAGGTCGAACACCTTGAGGATGTCGTAGTTGGGAATGTCCAGTTTCGGCAGATAGTCGAAGGCCCAGTTGTTTTCCAGCGTGGCATTGGCGCCGTACCAGGCTTTCATCAGGCTGACGTGGAATTTGCTGTAGTTCTGCCAGTAGGACAGTTGCCCCGGTCGCAACGGTTTCTGCGTGCGCTTGAGGATGTAGGCGTTGTAGTCCTGCTCGCCGTCGCCGGGCAGCGTGAGATAGCCCGGCAGCGAATTGGACAGCAGACCCAGGTCGGTCAGCCCCTGGATATTGGAGTGCCCGCGCAAGGCATTCACGCCCCCGCCCGGCATGCCGACGTTGCCCAACAACAGTTGCACCATGGCCGCGCTGCGGATGATCTGCGCGCCAATCGAGTGCTGGGTCCAACCCAAGGCATAAAGGATGGTCATGGTCTTGCCCGGTTGCGAGCAAGTGGCGATTTCCTCCCAGATTTTCTGCATGGCATCGACCGGCATGCCGCAGATCTGGCTCGCCAGTTCGATGTTGTAGCGGCTGTAATGCTGCTTCATCAGTTGATAGACGCAGCGCGGATCCTGCAGGGTCGGGTCGGTTTTGACGAAGCCGTCTTCACCCAGATCGTAGCCCCAGCCGGACTTGTCGGTGTACACCCGCTTGGCCGCATCATAGCCGCTGAAAATTCCGTCCTCGAAGCTATAGCCGGCTTTGACCAGGAACGACACGTCGGTGTAGTTGCGCACATATTCGTGCTGGATCTTGTCCTCGGTCAGCAGGTAATTGATCAGCCCGCCCATGAAGGCGATGTCGGTACCGGTGCGAATCGGCGCGTAATAATCGGCCACCGAGGCGGTCCGGGTGAACCGCGGATCAACCACGATCAACCGCGCCTTGTTGTGCGCCTTGGCTTCTGTCACCCATTTGAAACCGCATGGGTGCGCTTCCGCTGCGTTGCCGCCCATGACCAGAACCAGATTCGCGTTGGCGATATCAGTCCAGTGATTGGTCATGGCACCACGGCCGTACGTCGGGGCAAGACTTGCCACCGTCGGGCCGTGTCAGACACGCGCCTGGTTATCGAACCCCAGCATGCCGAGGCTGCGAACCACCTTGTGGGTGATGTAGCCTGCTTCATTGGACGACGCCGATGCGGCGAGGAAACCGGTGGTCAGCCAACGGTTGACCGTCTGGCCCTGGTCGTTCTTTTCGATGAAGTTGGCGTCGCGGTCGGCCTTCATCAGGTCGGCGATGCGATCGAGCGCTTCATCCCAGGAGACTCGCGTCCATTCACTGCTGCCGGGCTTGCGCATCTGCGGGTAGTGCAGGCGGCCGGGGCTGTGAATGAAGTCCAACAGGCCGGCGCCTTTGGGGCACAGGGTGCCGCGGTTGACCGGATGGTCGGCGTCACCTTCGATGTGGATGATATTTTGCGCGACATTCTTGGCCGCATCGCCCTGGCTGTACATGATCAACCCACAACCGACCGAGCAATACGGGCAGGTGTTACGGGTTTCATGGGTGTGGGCGAGCTTGAAATGGCGCACCTGCTCGGCGAAAGCGGCCGTCGGGGCCATGCCCAACGCGCCCAGGCTCGAGCCTGCAAGGCCGATACCGGCGACCTTGAAGAACTGACGACGGCTGAGGTCCATCGTGCACTCCTTATCGGGTGGAAATCCGGTGCGTTGCCGGACTTTTCTGAACAATCACGGTTGCGGCAGTCTCGCTACCGACACCTCAAACTCTAGACAACCGGTGGGCACTTTGTGTGAAAACCGACCGTCGGGCAACCATCGACATCCTTGCTCGCGCCCACAGGGGCTTGGCGATTATCATGGTTGCCATTCCAACCCAGCGTTTACGAGACTGCGCATGACTTTCGATTTTGATCAGGTGTTCGACCGCCACGGCACTGGCAGCACCAAGTGGAGCCGTTACCCGGCCGACGTGCTGCCAATGTGGGTCGCCGACATGGATTTCGCCGCGCCACCGATGATCATCCAGGCCCTGCAAAAGCGCCTGGAACACCCGTTGCTCGGCTACAGCGTGGCCAAGGACGACTTGCGCGAAGCCATCATTGCTGATTTGTGGAACAAGTACGCCTGGCGCGTAGAGCCGCAAGAGCTGATCTTCCTGCCGGGCGTCGAGTCCGGCTTCAACATGGCGCTCAAGGCGCTGGTACAGCCGGCGCAGAATGTGGTCGTGCAGGTCCCCAACTATCCGCCCCTGCGTCACGCGCCGGGTCACTGGGGCCTGAACAAGGTCGAGCTGAATTTCGACCCGCAGCCTGACGGGACTTACACCACGCCACTGGCGACCCTGAACGCGTCCCTGCAAGGGGGCGGCGCATTGCTGCTGAGCAACCCGCACAACCCGTTGGGCAAAGCCTTCGGTCGGGATGAACTGCAGGCCATCGCCGACATCTGCCTGGCCAACGAGGCCTGGATCATTTCCGACGAGATCCACGCCGAACTGTGCTTCGACGGCCGCCAGCACCTGCCGATGGCGTCCCTGAGCCCGAAAATCGCCCAGCGCACCATCACGCTGATGTCTGCCAGCAAGGCCTATAACATCGCCGGCCTGAAAACCTCGTTCATGATCATCCAGGACCGCCACCTGCGCGAGAAGGTCAACCATGCCCGTTGCGGCATGGTCGACAGCGTCAATCCGCTGGGCATGGAAGCCACCCGCATCGCCTACAGCGAAGCCGCCCCCTGGCTGGCCGCGCTGAAGGACTACCTGCAAGGCAACCGCGATTACCTGGTCGACGCGGTGCGCAGCCGTTTGCCGGGCATCACGATGAATGTGCCGCAAAGCACCTACCTGGCCTGGCTCGATTGCACGGCGCTGGGGCTGGATAACCCGCAGCAGTTCTTCCTCGAACAGGCCAAAGTCGGCTTGAGCCCAGGCCTGGATTTCGGCGATGACTGCCAACAGTTCGTGCGCCTGAACTTCGGCTGCCCGCGGTCGTTGCTGGAGGAAGGGATTGCGCGGATGGAGCGCAGTTTGCGTCATCGTAACGGCTGACCCCTCCCCTGTAGGAGCCAGGCTTACCGGCGAAGAACGATAACGCGGTGCAGCAGATACACCGCTGCGTCTGGGTCGCCGCACCGCTGGCTCCTACTCAGCCAAGGCATCCAAAAGCCCGGAGGCGACACATCTTCAAGATGCATTGAAGCCGCGTTGATCGTTGGCATTATCGCCAAAAGCGATCGCAAGGCGTTGGTCGGGCCGGTGAACACGCTGGCTGAAGATTTGTCGACAATGCGGGGCAAGCTTGGGTTGAACTGAGTGTTGTAGTGTCTGGACGGACGTCTTCGCTGGCAAGCCAGCTCCTACAGGTTGATCGCATTCCTCTGTAGGAGCTGGCTTGCCAGCGAAGCTTTTCTGGCCTTACAGAATGCGGTAGAGCAACCGCTCGATGCGCACCCGGCTTACCCGCTTGAGAAACTTCGCCACCCCCGCCGGGTAATCCGGCAGGGTTTGCAGGTCCTGGTAACGCTCGATGCGCCGGGTGTGCTGGAAGATCTGCGCAAGCTCGGTGCGCCGCGGTTCCAGCAGTTCGTTGTGCGGATCATCGATCAGCAAGGCGTTTTCCAGGTCGAGTCGAAACGCTCGCGGATTGAGGTTGTTGCCGGTCAGCAAGGTGTAGCGCTGATCGACCCACATGCCCTTGAGGTGATAGGTGTTGTCGCCGTCTTTCCACAGGTGCAGGTTCAACTGGCCACTGTCGATGTTGCGCTGATGCCGCTTGGCAAAGCGACGCAGGCTGATCTCGTAGAGATACGGCAGTGCCGAGATCACCTTGAACGGTTCGTTCGGTGGAATGTAGAAATCGTTGGCGGTCTTGTCACCGACCACGATGTCGATCTTCACCCCCCTGGCCAGCGCCCGGTTGATTTCCCGGGTCACGGCCAAGGGCAGGTTGAAGTACGGCGTACAGATGGTCAGTTGCTGCCGGGCGCTGCCGATCAGTTCGCCGATCACCCGGCTCAATGGGTTGTTCTTGCCTACGCCCAGTAACGGGCTGACCGACAGGCCGCTTTTATCCGTGCTGCCTTGGGTGGTGTCGTAGGCCGCGTGCTTGAGACGGCTGCGCAGGTCGCCGATGTCGTTGCGCAGGCTGCGGGTGGTCGGCAGGTTCGGCAGGTCCAGGCGATGCACCGCCTTGGAAGCCATCAGGCCGTGCTGCACCAGATGATGCATCGAGTCGGCCAGGGCGCGGTTGTGCAGCAGGTGGTAACGGTCGTACCGGTACTTGTCGAACTGGTGCAGGTAGACGTTGTTCAGGCTCGCACCGCTGTAGATCACGCAGTCATCGATGACGAACCCCTTCAAGTGCAACACGCCAAACAGCTCGCGGGTCTGCACAGGCACGCCATACACCGGCACGACGCTTTCATGGGTGCGGGTCATTTCCTGATACCAGGCCGAGTTGCCCGGCTGCTTGCCGGCACCGATCAGCCCGCGCTGGGCGCGCAGCCAGTCGACGACCACCGCCACGTCCAGTTCCGGACGCGCCAGCTTGGCCGCGTGCAAGGCGTCGAGAATTTCCTGGCCAGCCTCGTCTTGTTGCAGGTACAGCGCAACGATATAGATGCGCTGGGTGGCGCTGGCGATTTTCTCCAGCAGGCAACGACGGAACTCGGCGGCGCCAGAGAGGATAGTGACGGCGTCGGCGGTCAGCGGAAAACTGCGCAGTTTAGGCAGCAGGGGGCGTTTGAAAAGCGACGGCATAGGGCTCGCAATGGGTCGAATCCGAAGAGTTTGAGAGCTTACACCATCGATGGGTTTGGGTCTTGTTCGCGTCAGTGAGATCGCCTTCGCGGGCAGGCCTCGCTCCTACAGAGGCCGAGGCGATTTCACCAATGTTGCAAAATAATATTTGACCAAGGAGAACGATCGTTCTACTGTAGCCACATGAACAAGATAACCAGCAACGACACACGCGACATCATTCTGGATGTCACCGAAAAGTTGATCTACAAAAGTGGCATTGCCGCCACGGGCATGGATCTCCTGGTGAAAACCGCCGGCGTCTCCAGAAAAAGTATCTACCGCTACTTCGCCAACAAGGAGGAGCTGACCGTCGCCGCCCTGCAACGCCGGGACGAACGCTGGATGCACTGGTACAGAAGTGAAGTCGGACAGGCACAAACGCCTGCCGAGCGCCTGCTCAACCTGTTTACCGTGCTCACGACCTGGTTCGCCAGCGAAGGCTTTCGCGGCTGCGCGTTCATCAACACCAGCGGTGAAACCGGCGATCCGCAAGACCCTGTGCGCCTGGTCGCCAGGGACCACAAACAGAGGTTGCTCGACTACGTGTGCGAGCTGTGTACCGAATATGGCGCCGAAGATCCGCAGATGTTGGCCAAGCAGCTGCTGATCCTGATCGACGGGGCCATCACCGTCGCACTTGTCATGGGTGACCACAGTGCAGCCGATAATGCGCAATGCATGGCGCGGAAGTTATTGGGCCTGTAATAACTTGATCAAGGCCGACAACTTGCTTGAACTTTAATTTAATAGGGAGACATGAAATGTCTAACGCCGAAGTTCGTCCGCCATTGCCACCATTCACCCGTGAATCAGCTATTGAAAAAGTTCGCCTGGCCGAAGATGGCTGGAATTCCCGGGATCCGGAACGTGTTTCGCTGGCCTACACTTTGGACACGAAATGGCGCAACCGCGCCGAGTTCGCCTACAACCGTGAAGAAGCCAAGGGTTTCCTGACACGCAAATGGGCCAAGGAACTGGAATATCGCCTGATCAAGGAGCTCTGGGCGTTTACCGATAACCGCATCGCCGTGCGTTATGCCTATGAATGGCGCGACGATTCGGGCAACTGGTTTCGCTCCTATGGCAATGAAAACTGGGAGTTCAGCGAAGACGGCCTGATGGCGCGGCGCTTCGCCTGCATCAACGACATGCCGATCAAGGAAAGCGAGCGCAAGTTCCACTGGCCGCTGGGTCGTCGTCCTGACGATCATCCGAGCCTGTCGGACCTGGGCCTGTAACCACCGGATCCTGTAGGAGCTGGCTTGCCAGCGAAAGCGCCCCAGAGTCTAGCGCTATGCTCAGGGACGCCTTCGCCGGCAAGCCGGCTCCTACAGTGGCGGGGGCCCGAGCGCAAAATCTGAACCCGCCCCCCCGTTGATCGTTCCTACGCGCAGCAAAGGAATGCATCCCGGGACGCTCCGCGTCCCAGCGTTAACAGCGTGCGCAGAGCGTCCATGGCGGCATTCCCACGCAGAGCGTGGGAACGATCAGCGCGGTCGCAGCAAGAGCTGGATATGGGTAAGATACCGGCCCTTCCCCGCAGCCCTTTGCTGCCCCCCGCCGATTAAGCCGATTCCATGCCTTTCGAACTCAGCGTTGACCTCACCACCCTGGCCATCCTGGCCTTTGTCGCTTTCATTGCCGGTTTCATCGACGCTATCGCCGGTGGCGGCGGCCTGTTGACTACCCCGGCCTTGCTGACCGCCGGCCTGCCGCCGCACCTGGTGCTGGGCACCAACAAACTCAGTTCAACCTTTGGCTCGGCCACGGCCAGCTTCACGTTTTACCGTCGCAAGTTGTTCCACCCCAGGCAGTGGACACACGCCATCGTCGGCACCCTGGTAGGCGCGTTGACTGGTGCGGTCGTCGCCCACTACCTGCCGGCCGAATGGTTGAACAAGATGCTGCCGGTGATCGTGTTCGCCTGTGGCCTCTATCTGTTGTTCGGTGGCACGCCGAAAGCGCCGCTGGACAGCGACGCACCGATCAGGAAAAAGTGGCAATCGACCCAGGGCTTCAGCCTGGGTTTCTACGATGGCGTGGCCGGTCCCGGCACTGGGGCGTTCTGGACCGTCAGCAGCCTGCTGATGTACCCGATCGACCTGGTGAAGGCCAGCGGCGTAGCCCGCAGCATGAACTTCGTCAGCAACATTGCGGCGCTGTCGGTGTTCGTGTTTTCCGGGCAAGTGGACTGGATCATCGGCCTGAGCATGGGCCTGTCGGTGATGGTCGGGGCCTTCTTCGGTGCTCGCACCGCCATCAGCGGCGGCGCGAAGTTCATTCGGCCGGTGTTCATCACCGTGGTGCTGGGCCTGACCGTGCGCTTAGCCTGGCAACACTGGTTCAGCGTGGCCTAAGCGCCGCGCCACATAGACGTCGATCAGGTAACGGGCGATCGAACGTGAGGCCGGCAACGGCGGCAGATTGTTCACGTTGAACCACTGGGCATCTTCGATCTCGTCCTCCTGGCAGACGATCTCGCCACCGGCGTATTCGGCATGGAAACCGAGCATCATCGAGTGCGGGAACGGCCAGCACTGGCTGCCCAGGTACTGGATGTTCTTTACTTCGATCTGCACTTCTTCACGCACCTCGCGAATCAGGCAATCCTCCGCCGATTCGCCAGGTTCGGCAAACCCGGCCAACGTGCTGTAGACCCCGGCGACAAAGCGTGGCGAGCGAGCCAGCAGCACTTCATCGCCACGGGTCACCAGCACGATCATGCTTGGGGAAATCCGCGGATAGCTGCGCAAATCACAGGGCTGGCAGTACATCGCGCGCTCGCGCGGCACCTGGGTCATGGCCTGGCCGCAGTTGCCGCAAAAACGGTGCTCGCGGGCCCAGGTACCGATCTGCGCGGCGTACCCCAGGACCTTGAACACTGTGTGATCGCCCTCGAGCATGAACGCGCGCAAGCCTTTCCAGTTGCAGCCCGGCACATCGCTGTGGGCGCGCAACTCCAGCAGGTAGACAGGTTCGCCATCCAGATGGCCGATGCCGTGTTCGGCGAGTACCGCCAGATCCTGGCGCTTGAGCCATTCGCGCGGAAACAATGCGCCGTTGTCATCGAACAGGAAGCCTTCGGGGCTGCGCGCTACCGCCCAGCCGCCAGGCTGGTCGGTGTCCAGTACTGCCGTGGTCCAGCGTGGAGTCATTTTTCAATCAATCCAGAAATTCGGGTTTCTGTTTGCTCATATGGGCGGCCATGGCCACGCGCAGATCGGTCGATTGCAGCATGGCGGCGTTCCAGGTGGCGACGTATTCCAGGCCGTCGTCGATGCGATGATCGCGCATGTAGCTGATCATCTCCTTGGTGCCGGTAATGGCGATCGGCGACTTGCTCGCAATCTCGCGGGCGATGCCCATGACGCCGTCGAGCAGGCTGGCGGTGTCGCTGTAGACGCGATTGACCAGGCCCATGCCCCGTGCTTCTTCGGCGCCGAAAGTGCGACCAGTGTAAGCCAGTTCGCGCAGCATGCCGTCCCCGACGATCCGCGGCAAGCGTTGCAGCGTGCCAACGTCGGCGGCCATGCCGATATCGATTTCCTTGATCGAGAATTGCGCGTCTTCGGCGGCGTAGCGCATGTCACAGGCGGCGATCAGGTCGATGGCGCCGCCCAGGCAATAGCCCTGGATGGCCGCGAGCACCGGCTTGCGGCAGTTGTCGACCGCATTGAAGGAAGCCTGCAGGTCAAGGATCTTGCGGCGCAGCAAGCGCGCATTGCGCCCGACGTCCTTGCCCATTTCATTGGCCACGCCGGCCAGCATCATCAGGTCGATGCCGGAAGAGAAATGCTTTCCGGCGCCACTGAGTACCACCACCCGGACTTCATCGGTGTCGTCGATCCACTGGAAGATCTCGATGATCTCGGTCCAGAAGGCAGCGTTCATCGAGTTGATTTTTTCCGGGCGGTTGATCTGCACATGGGCAATCTTATCCACCAGTTCGACGCTGAACGCTGTGTACTGAGACATGCTAGTGATCCTTTACCGGGCAAAAAATTAAGCCCGAACTATAACAAGGCAGCCTGCCAGGCGGTAAGGCAGTGGTTCAGCCAAAAGCGGGACCTCTGGGCGCACCACAACAGTGCGCAGGGGCCGTGGCACTACGCACATTTGTGTGACTGCCACGTGACCTGGTGCAGCCAATTTGCGAAAAAACCTGCACTTCGTCGGTGCGTTCGCACCGGTATCCGGCACGTTCGTACCTAAATGAACCGATTGTCGAACAATTTTGCCATCAGGCCTTTACCGCTCTAAGTTCTGGCCTAGACTGATTTTCGCGGGGGAGACCGGTCGGTCAGAAAGTGGAAAAAAAGTCGAAACTTTTGCCCCACCGGACCGGTCGAGTGAAAAGAAGGTGCGTTGCGACTGGTGCAATCCTTGCAATGGCTAATTCACCCATTCTGCTTCAGCGCATTTGGGGAGCGCTTGCTCGCCGACGCGTAGCGCTTTTGTGTGCTACCACACCCTTGGCCAGATAACACCATTTGCCAGACCTGAGAATTAGATCAACAACACGGGAGATGCATATGATTAGTGCGGCTTTGGATATACAAGGAGAGCTGGCTCATCAACAGGTCGGCGAATCGAGCGCCGTGACTGCTCCCAGTGCTCAACCGATCAGCGTTACCGGTACCCGCACCCTGGGACCGGTGGCCAGCCAGAACCCCAACAAGAAGAAAGTGTTGTTCGTCACCTCCGAGATCGCTGACCTGGTGAAAACCGGCGGCCTGGGAGACGTTTCCGCCGCACTGCCACGGGCCATGGCACATCTGCACGATGTGCGTGTACTGATCCCCGGTTATCCGCAAGTGATGCACAGTGAAAACCCGATTCACATCATCGGTGAACTCGGCGGTCACGCGGCGCTCCCGCCGTGCAAGATCGGGCGCATGGACATGCCTGACGGTCTGGTCATTTATGTGTTGATCTGCCCTGAGCTCTACGAGCGCGAAGGTTCGCCCTATGGCGCCAACAACGGTCGCGACTGGCCGGACAACCACATCCGTTTCGCCCGACTGGGCCTGGCGGCCGCCGACATCGCTGCCAACCTCGCACAAATCCACTGGTGCCCGGACCTGGTGCACGCCCATGATTGGCCTGCTGGCCTGGCCCCTGCCTATATGCACTGGCGCGGGCAGCGCACCCCGACCCTGTTCACCATCCATAACCTGGCCTACCAGGGTGTGACGAGCCTGGGGTCCTGCCCCGAGTTGGGTATTCCGCAACACGCCTTGCAACAGGAGGGCATGGAGTTCTACGGCAAGATGTCGTTCCTCAAGGCTGGCATGGCCTATTCGAGCCACATCACCACAGTCAGCGCGACCTACGCCCAGGAAATCACCACCCCGGACTTCGGCTGCGGCCTGGATGGCTTCCTCGCCGCCAAGACCCAGCAAGGTCTGCTCAGCGGCATTCCCAACGGCATCGACGAAAGCTGGGATGCGGCCACCGACCCGCACCTGTTCTGCCCCTTCGAAATCGGCGACTGGGACGGCAAGGCAGTCAACGCTGCCCATGTCCGCCAGTTGTTCGGCCTGCAAGACAGCGAAGGGCCGCTATTCGCCGTGGTCTCGCGCCTGGTTTATCAGAAAGGCCTGGACCTGACCGAAGCGGTCTCCGAATACATCGTCAAATCCGGCGGCCAGATTGCAATCATCGGCCGTGGCGAGCCGGAAGAAGAACAAGCGATGCGCGAACTGGCCCTGCGTTTTCCCGGGCAGATCGGTGTGCGCATCGGTTTCAACGAAACCGATGCGCGCCGGATGTTTGCCGGCAGCGACTTCCTGTTGATGCCGTCGCGCTATGAACCTTGCGGCCTGAGCCAGATGTACGCCCAGCGCTTCGGCTCGTTGCCGGTGGCACGCAATACCGGTGGCCTGGCTGACACCATTGAAGACGGCGTGACCGGCTTCCTGTTCGATGAATCCACGGTGGAGAGTTATGAGCAAGCCCTGAGCCGCGCGTTCAAGGTGTTCGCCTTCCCCGACCTGCTGCACGCCATGCGCTGCCGTGCCATGTCGGCACCGTTCAACTGGTGCAAGGCGGTCGAACCCTACGCCGAACTCTACGAGCAGTTGGTGGCCAAGGCCTTGGGGAAATCGCACAAACAGTAAGAGGCTTTCGAAATGCCGTTACGGACCCTTGAGACCTGGCCCCACGGCGCAATCAAACTGGACCCGCAAAACACGCGATTCGCGTTGTGGGCACCGGATGCGTTCTACGTCAGTGTCGAACTGGAAAATGGACAGTCCTTGCCGTTGCTGCCTCAGGCCGACGGCTGGTTCGTGATCAACACCCGCTGCCCGGCGGGTACGCGCTACCGCTACAACATCGATGGCGAACTGGAGGTGCCCGACCCGGCCTCCCGCGCCCAGGACGGGGACATCGACCAGCACAGCGTGGTGGTCGACCCGTTGGCCTACCCATGGCGACACAGCACCTGGCTGGGACGCCCGTGGAACACAGCTGTGATCTACGAGTTGCACGTGGGTGCCCTCGGCGGCTTCCTTGCCGTCGAGCAACACCTGGCGCACCTGGTGGAGCTTGGGGTCACCGCGATCGAGTTGATGCCCATCGCGCAGTTTCCCGGCGAGCGCAACTGGGGCTACGACGGGGTGCTGATCTATGCACCCCAGGCCTCCTATGGCACGCCCGAACAGCTCAAGCACCTGATTGACACCGCCCATGGCCTCGGCCTGGCGGTGATGCTCGACGTGGTCTACAACCACTTCGGGCCGGATGGCAATTACCTGCACCGCTACGCCAAGGGCTTCTTCCGCGAAGACCAGCACACGCCTTGGGGAGCGGCCATCGATTTTCGTCGGCGCGAGGTGCGCGACTTCTTCATCGACAACGCCTTGATGTGGTTGCTGGAGTACCGTTTTGACGGCTTGCGCCTGGACGCGGTGCATGCGATCGAAGACCCGGACTTTCTCCAGGAACTGGCCCAGCGGGTGCGCCAGCAGACCGACCCGTCGCGCCATGTGTGGCTGGTGGTGGAGAACGAACATAACCAGGCCAGCCTGCTCGAACAGGGCTATGACGCGCAGTGGAACGATGACGGCCATAACGCCTTGCACGTGCTGCTCACCGGCGAGACCGATGCCTATTACGCCGACTATGCAAACAACCCCACCGAACAACTGGCCCGCTGCCTGAGCCAGGGCTTCGTGTTTCAGGGCCACCTCAACCGCCATGGCAAACCGCGCGGCGAGCCCAGCGGGCATTTGCCACCCAGCGCGTTCGTGCTGTTTTTGCAGAATCACGACCAGATCGGCAACCGCGCCTTTGGCGAGCGCTTGCATCAACTGGCCCACCCCGACGCTTTAAAAGCGGCGACGGTGCTGTTGCTGCTGTCGCCGATGATCCCCCTGATGTTCATGGGCGACGAGTTCGCCGCCGAACAACCGTTCCTGTTTTTCACCAGCCACCACGGCGAACTGGCACAGTTGGTACGCGAAGGACGGCGCAATGAATTTGCCGCCTTCAGCGCGTTTGCCGACCCCCATAAACGCGAACAGATTCCCGATCCCAACGCACCACAGACCTTCGAAGCGTCGCGCCCTGCCCTCACCGTCAGCGAGCCCTCGGCGATGCAGGCGCTCTATCGCCAACTGCTGCAGATCCGCCATCGGCACATCATCCCGAACTTGCCTGGCACCCGCGCGCGCAATGCCCAGGTGCTGGGCTTTGGCGCGGTAAGCGCGGCATGGCGCCTGGGCGATGGCAGTCAGTTGCGCATCGACCTCAACCTCAGCGACACACCGCGACGTCACACCTCACAGGTGGACGCCAGCTTGCTGTTCGAACACCCGCCCGGGTCTGGCCAACTGCTGGATCAAGGCACCTTGCCCCCGTATTGCGCGCTGGTCAGCCTCACGGCCGCGGCCCCTTTGCTACCCCTTGATGGAGAGCGCCAATGAGTGATGCGCAACTGGAAATCCTGGCCACCCGGGCCGGCCTGGCAGTCGACTGGATCGACGCCAATGGTCGCCCGCAAAAAGTCGCGCCTTCGGCGCTGCGCAACGTCCTCACCGGACTCGGTCACCCGGCCGGCAGTGCCCAGGAAATCGATGCCAGCCTGCTCGAATTGCAACAGGTACAACAGACCCGACACCTGCCGCCGCTGATCACCGCTGATTTTGGCGTCGGTCTCAACCTGGCACATTTTTTCGAGCCGCTGACACCCTGCCAGATCCACCTCGAAGATGGCTCGCAACTCAGTCTCAAACTGGATGCCGAGGCTGTCCTGCCGGGTCTGATACCGGTCGGCTACCAACACGTCGACATCGATGGGCAAAGCTTTACCCTGGCCGTCGCCCCCGCCCGCTGCTACAGCGTGGGCGATGCGGTGGACAGCCCGATCCCGCGCGCCTGGGGCTTGAGCGTGCAACTGTACGCCTTGCGCCGCGCTGGCGATGGCGGTTTTGGTGACACCCAGGCGCTGGAAGACCTGGCCCGTGTTGCGGGCGAACGCGGCGCCGACGCACTGGCGATCAGTCCGTTGCATGCCATGTTTGCCAGCGACGCCCAACGCTATAGCCCTTATTCGCCTTCAAGCCGTCTGTTTCTCAATAGCCTGTATTGCGCGCCGGGGGCGATTCTCGGTGAGCGCGCGCTGCGCACCGCTATCGATGCCACTGGCCTGGCCGCCGAACTCAAGCATCTGCAAGAGCTGCCATTGATCGACTGGCCGGCCGCCGCCGAAGCCAAGCATCGGCTGCTGCAGGCGCTGTACGACGGTTTCGTGCACGGCGAACATCCACTGCACGCCGACTTCAGTAGCTTTCGCCATGCCGGCGGTGAAGCGCTGGAAAATCATTGCCGCTTCGAGGCCATTCAAGAGGCCCGCGCCGCCAGGGGCGAAAGCCTCGACTGGCGTGAGTGGCCGCAACAGTGGCGCAACCCGCGCAGCGCCGCCCTGGCCGAATTCGCCGAAGAAAATTCCACACGCATCGGCTTCTTCGCCTTCTGCCAGTGGCTGATCACCCGTTGCCTGGAGCGCGCGCAAGCTGCCGCCCGCAGCAGCGGCATGGGCATTGGCCTGATTGCCGACCTGGCCGTCGGTGCCGATGGCGGTGGCAGCCAGGCCTGGAGTCGCCAGGATGAATTGCTCGCCTCCCTCACCGTAGGCGCGCCACCGGACATTCTCAACCGCACCGGCCAGGGTTGGGGGATCTCCGCATTTTCCCCCGAAGGCCTGGTGCGCAACGGCTTTCGCGCGTTCATCGAAATGCTGCGCGCCAACTTCGCCCACGCCGGCGGCCTGCGGATCGATCATGTCATGGGCCTGCAACGGTTGTGGGTGATCCCCAATGGCGCATCCCCCGCCGATGGCGCTTATTTGTATTACCCGCTTGATGACTTGCTGCGCCTGTTGACCCTCGAGTCCCATCGCCACCAGGCCATCGTCCTCGGCGAAGACCTCGGCACGGTACCGGACGGCCTGCGGGACAAACTCAGCGCCCGTGCCATCCTCGGGATGCGCGTGTTGCTGTTCGAACAGGACAACACGCACTTCAAACCGATCCTCGACTGGCCGGACAACGCCCTGGCCACCACCAGTACCCACGACCTGCCCACTCTCAACGGCTGGTGGCATGGCCGCGATATCGACTGGAACGCCCGCCTCGGCCTGGTCGATGCCAGTGCTGAAATCGAGTGGCGCCAGCATCGCGAGCGCGAGCGCGAAGGCCTGCGCCGGGCCTTGAGCCAGGACCCGCAGAACTTTCGCGAAGAGTCCCACGAAACCGATCAGGTCCTCGACGCCAGTGTGCGTTTCCTTGGCCACACCCGCGCGCCACTGGTACTGCTGCCACTGGAGGATGCCCTGGGCGTCGAACAGCAGGCCAACCTGCCCGGCACCATCGATACCCACCCCAACTGGTCCCGTCGCTTGCCCGGTAACAGCGAAGCCTTGCTCGATGGCCCGGATGCCGCCCGACGCTTGGAACTGCTCGCCTGCGCGCGACTTCAGGCGGCCGAGCGTGACCAATGAACCCGGTCGCCGTCGGGCCGCTTCGGGCCACCCTGCGATTGCAATTCCACAAAGGCTTTACCCTCGACGATGCCGTGCCGCTGGTGCCCTACTTCGCCCGCCTTGGCATCAGCCATGTCTACGCCTCGCCGCTGCTGAGCGCCCGCGCCGGCTCCATGCACGGCTATGACGTGGTGGACCCGACCACCGTCAATCCGGAACTGGGCGGTGAACCGGCGCTGCACCGCCTGGTCAGCGCGCTGCGCGGCCAGGACATGGGGCTGATCCTCGACATTGTCTCCAACCACATGGCGGTCGGCGGCAACGACAATCCCTGGTGGCTGGACTTGCTGGAGTGGGGTCGTCTGAGCCCGTACGGCGAGTTCTTTGATATCCAGTGGCACTCGCCCGACCCCTTGATGGAAGGCCAGTTGCTGTTGCCGTTCCTCGGTAGCGACTATGGCATCGCCTTGCAGGACGGCACCCTGGCGCTGCGTTTCAATGCGCAGCGCGGCGCGTTTCATGTCGAGCATTACGAGCATCACTTTCCGATCTGCCCCAGCCATTACGGCGAGCTGCTCAAGGCAGATGCCGAGCAGCTCAAGTTACTGGCCGACCGCTTCAGCACCTTGAGTTATCAGACCGATGCCCACAGCCTGGCGACTGCGTTAAAAAAAGAGTTGCGCGAACTGGCCAGCGATCCCGCGATGCTGCAGGCCATTGAGCAGAACCTCAAAGCCTACGACTCGCAGACCGGCGAAGGTTTTCAACGCTTGCACAACTTGCTGGAACGCCAGAGTTACCGTCTCGCCAGTTGGCGCACCGCCGCGGACGACATCAACTGGCGGCGATTTTTCGATATCAACGAGCTGGGTGGTTTGCGCGTCGAGCGTCCAGCGGTGTTCGAGGCGACCCACGCGAAAATTTTCCAGTTGGTGGCGCAAGGGCTGGTCGACGGCTTGCGCATCGACCACATCGACGGCCTCGCCGACCCACGGGGCTACTGCCGCAAGCTGCGACGGCGGGTCGACAGCCTGGCGCCGGGCCGGCACCTGCCGATCTATGTGGAAAAAATCCTTGGCGAAGGCGAAACCTTGCACCGCGACTGGTCGGTGGATGGCACCACCGGCTACGAATTCATGAACCAGTTGTCGCTGCTGCAACACGCCCCCGCCGGTGAGCACGCCCTGGGCGAACTCTGGCACCGCTACAGCGAGCGCCCGGCCGACTTCCGTCAGGAAGCCCAACTGGCCCGCCAGCAGATTCTCAATGGCTCGCTGGCCGGAGATTTCGAAAGTGTGGCCCAGGCTTTGTTGCAAGTGGCCCGGGATGACCTGATGACCCGCGACCTGACGCTGGGCGCGATCCGTCGAGCGTTGCAGGCGCTGATCGTGCATTTCTCGGTGTATCGCACCTACATCGGCGCCCTGGGGCGTTCGGCGCAGGACGAGGTGTTTTTCCAGCAAGCCATGGAAGGCGCCCGACAAACCCTGGGCGAAGCCGACTGGCCAGTGCTCGAGTGCCTGGCGGGTTGGCTGGGGGGCGAGCGCTGGCGAAAACGCCCGGCTGGCCGCCTGCGCAAACGGCTCAAGCATGCCTGCGTGCGCTTTCAACAGCTGACCTCACCCGCCGCCGCGAAGGCCGTGGAAGACACTGCGTTCTATCGCTCGGCGGTGTTGCTGTCGCGCAATGACGTCGGCTTCAACACCGAACAATTCAGTGCCCCGGTGGCTGATTTCCATGCCGCTTGCCTGCAGCGCCTGGAACAGTTTCCCGACAACCTGCTGGCCACCGCGACCCACGATCACAAGCGTGGCGAGGATACCCGCGCGCGCCTGGCGGTATTGAGTGAACGCAGTCAATGGTACGTTGAGCAGATCGGCCTCTGGCGCGCCCTCGCCCGGCCCTTGCGTGACGACGATCAAATGCCGTCGGCGGGTGATGAGTTGATGCTCTACCAGGCACTGCTGGGCAGCTGGCCGCTGGACCTGCGCGCCGACGACCCACCGGCGTTTGAGGACTACGCCCAACGCATCAGCCAATGGCAACGCAAAGCCCTGCGCGAAGCCAAGCTGCAAAGCAGCTGGAGCACGCCCAATGAAGCATACGAACAAGCCAGCGAGAGCTTTGCCCGGCGCCTGCTGCTGAGCCCGGAAGGTGAATTACTGCGCAATGCCCTCGGCAAGGTCGCCCGCACGATTGCTTTGCCTGGCGCCCTCAACGGATTGGCGCAAACCTTGCTGCGCATGACCGTACCGGGAGTGCCGGACCTCTATCAGGGTAACGACTTCTGGGACTTCACCCTGGTCGATCCGGACAACCGCCGGCCGGTGGATTACGCCAGCCGCCAACAGGCCTTGCAGCAACCCTTGGACCTGCCTGATCTGTTGGAACACTGGCGCGACGGGCGCATCAAGCAAGCCCTGATTGCGCGAACATTAAACACCCGTGCCGAGCACGCCGAACTGTTTCGACGCGGCACTTACCAGGCTCTCGAAGTCATCGGCAGCCAGGCCAATCGGGTGCTCGGATTTGTCCGTGAATGGGAGGGTATCCGCGCCATCGTCATCGTGCCGATCCATTGTTCGGCACTGCTGGAAAACAGTGCCGTGCCTCACGTGGACGCGCCGCAGTGGGGCGATACCCGGGTCAGTTTGCCGTTCACAGTCGCCGACGAAAATCTGAAGGGACTTTTTTCCAGCATCGCAGTCACAAAACACAGGGAGCTGATGATCAGCGCCGCGCTGGGGGATTTCCCGGTCAATCTTTTTATCCAGGCTACACACACTTGAGTTCAATTCAGGAGCAATGCGATGAGTACCAACGATAAACGCATCCGCGAGTTTGCCTATCAGATCTGGGAGTCTGAAGGCAAACCCGAGGGCCAGGAAGCACGGCATTGGGAGATGGCGTGCAAACTGGCTGAAGCCGAAGCCCTGGCACCGAAAAAGCCGGCAAAAACGGCGGCGAGCAAGCCCGCCGCGAGTAAAGTCGGCGACGGCAAGCTCAATGGCAAGGCCGCAGTAGCAAAACCCAAGGCCAAAGCCAAGCCGGCTGCTGCCTCTGCTGTGGTACCACCGGGGGAAAAAGCCGCCGAGAAAAAACCTCGTGCAGCGCGAAAACCACCAGCCGTCTAAGCTTTTCTACCGTTGCCCTGAAGGTTTTCCAGTGGCGAGCCCGCTCGCCACCGTAGGGTTTGCTCGTCCACGAAAAAATCCTGAGCCCCGTCACTGTCTGCCGTTACTGGAGCACTTATGACCCGTCCCAAGAAAGAAACGCCACCTCCCCGCGCGGAGCCGTCGCGCATCCGCGAAGGACTGCCCTTTCCGCTCGGTGCAACCTGGGATGGCCTGGGGGTCAATTTCGCCCTGTTCTCGGCCAACGCCACCCGGGTCGAATTGTGCATTTTCGATGACGCCGGCGAAGTGGAACTCGAACGCATTGAACTGCCGGAATACACCGACGAGATTTACCACGGCTACCTGCCCGACGCCCATCCGGGGCTGATCTACGGCTACCGCGTGTACGGTCCATACGACCCGGCCAACGGCCACCGCTTCAACCCCAACAAGCTGTTGATCGACCCCTACGCCAAACAATTGGTCGGTCAGTTGAAATGGTCCGAGGCCTTGTTCGGCTACACCATTGGCCACCCCGACGCCGACCTCAGTTTCGACGAACGCGACAGCGCGCCCTTCGTGCCCAAATGCAAGGTGATCGACCCGGCGCACACCTGGGGCCACGATCATCGGGTCAGCGTGCCATGGGACAGGACGATCATCTATGAAACCCACGTGCGCGGCTTCAGCATGCGCCACCCCGCCGTTCCCGAAAACCTGCGGGGGACCTTTGCCGGTCTGATGGTCGACGAAGTGCTCGAGCACATCCGCAAGCTGGGCGTATCGACCGTCGAGTTGCTGCCGATCCACGCCTTCGTCAACGACCAGCACCTGCTGCACAAGGGCATGACCAATTATTGGGGCTACAACAGCATTGCGTTCTTCGCCCCCGACCCGCGTTACCTGGCCAGTGGCAAGATCGCCGAGTTCAAGGAAATGGTCGCGCACCTGCACGAAGCCAACCTGGAAGTGATCCTCGACGTGGTCTACAACCACACCGCCGAGGGCAACGAACAAGGCCCGACCCTGTCCATGCGCGGTATCGACAACGCCTCCTATTATCGCTTGATGCCTGAGGAAAAACGCTTCTACATCAACGACTCGGGCACCGGTAACACCCTGGACCTGAGCCACCCGTGCGTGCTGCAGATGGTCACCGACTCCCTGCGCTACTGGGCGTCGGAAATGCATGTGGACGGCTTCCGCTTCGACCTGGCGACCATCCTTGGGCGTTATCACGACGGTTTCGACGAGCGCCACAGTTTCCTCGTGGCCTGCCGCCAGGACCCGGTACTGCGCCAGGTCAAGCTGATCTCCGAGCCTTGGGACTGCGGGCCGGGCGGTTATCACGTCGGCCGCTTTCCCCCGGGCTGGGTGGAATGGAACGACAAGTTTCGCGACACCGTGCGCGCATTCTGGAAAGGCGACGATGGCCAGCTGGCGGACTTCGCCAGTCGCATGACCGCTTCCGGCGAGATGTTCAACCAGCGTGGCCGGCGGCCCTACTCATCGCTGAACTTCATCACCGCCCACGACGGTTTCACCCTCAACGACCTGGTGTCGTACAACGACAAGCACAACGAAGCCAACGACGAGAACAACCAGGACGGCAGCAACAACAACCTGTCATGGAACCATGGCGTCGAAGGCCCCACCGACGACCCGCAAATCAACGAACTGCGCCAGCGCCAGATGCGCAATTTCTTTGCCACGTTGCTGTTGGCCCAGGGTACGCCGATGCTGGTGGCCGGCGATGAGTTCGCCCGGACCCAGGAAGGAAACAACAATGCCTATTGCCAGGACAGCGACATCGGTTGGGTCAACTGGGACCTGAGCGAAGACGGCAAGGCCCTGCTCAAGTTCGTCAAGCGCCTGATCAAGTTGCGCCTGAGCTATCCGATCCTGCGCCGCGGGCGCTTTTTGGTGGGCAACTACAACGAGGACATCGGCGTCAAGGACGTCACCTGGCTGGCGCCCGATGGCAGCGAGATGACCACCGAGCACTGGCACGATGCGCACAATCGCTGCCTGGGCATGTTGCTCGACGGGCGCGCCCAGGAAACCGGGATCCGTCGCAAAGGCGCGGACGCCACGTTGTTGCTGGTGGTCAATGCGCATCACGACATTGTCAACTTCCTCCTGCCGGAGGTACCCGACGGCGCCTTCTGGACGTGCCTGATCGACACCAATCAACCGTCCATACGCGGCCAGGAGCGCTTCGATTTCGGGCGCGAGTACTCGGTCACCGGGCGCTCGTTGCTGTTGTTCGAACTGCAGCGCGAGGAAGAGGAGTAAAAACGGCGTCGGAAAATTTGTGCCGTGCATGCACATCCGGCGCGACGAATAGCGATGCATGAGCAATACTCGATGCGCGGCTGTCCAGGATCCGGAGCGCCGCGCTTCGCTATCAACCCGCCTCACAGCTGCTACAACGCTTGCTGTTGTGCACGACTGGAGGTAAACGGAACAAGGACGTACGTCATGAAATCTGTGTCCATCAGTGACAGCGGCTGTGCAGAACAAATCTGGAACAGTGCCCCGCAATTGGCCAATATCCCGGTAATCGGTACCCAGTCCCTCCTCCCTCCAGGCGCCCGTGCCGTGGTGATCGCCCCCCATCCTGGCGACGAAGTGGTGACCTGCGGCGGTCTGCTGCAGTTGCTCAGCGCCACGGGACACCCTTTGCAGTTGATCTCGGTGACCGACGGCAGCGCCAGCCATCCAGGGTCGCAACAGTGGTCGGAGAAGCGCCTGAGCGTGTTCCGCTCCCAGGAAAGTGTCGAGGCCTTGCGCCGCCTCGGCTTGCCGATGCACAGCCTGAAATGGATTCGCGGCGGCTTCACCGACCACACCCTGGCGGAGCATGAACAGGCACTCACGCAATTCATCGCCCGTTATCTACGCCCGGGCGATGTGGTGTTCAGCACCTGGTGCGGGGATGGCAACAGCGACCATGACGCTGTCGGCCGCGCCAGCGCCAATGCCGCCACCATCGCTGGCGCCGTCTTCACTGAGATACCGGTCTGGGCCTGGCACTGGCCATCCCGGGACAGCGCCTTGATCCCCTGGCACCGGGCACGCAAAGTGCGACTGGACACCTGGACGGTGGCGCGCAAGAGCCACGCTACCCATGCCTACGCCAGTCAGCTCGACGGTGAGCCGGCCGTCGGGATTGCGCCACGGTTGCCGCGGGTTTTGCTGGAGCGGATGCGGTTGCCTTATGAGATTGTGTTTGTCTGAAAGGACGAAGGCGGTTGTCATTCAACCATTTTCTTTCAGGTGTACATATCCATTCCTGCGGTAACGGCCACTTATGGTTTCACAGCGACTCACTTTTCCAAGCGCCGAAGGCATTGCTCCGTGGGTCGCCCCAGATCAAAAACAAAAGCGAGGCAGCCTGACAGCCGACCTGATTTCAAGTGAACACGTGATCGTTCCCACGCTCTGCGTGGGAATGCATCCTGTGACGCTCTGCGACACCGTTGTGCACGGCTCACGTCATGCGTCAACAGCGGAACGCGGAGCGTCCCTGGCGGCATTCCCACGCAGAGCGTGGGAACGATCAACAAAAGCGAGGCAGCCTGACAGCCGACCTGATTTCAAGTGAACACGTGATCGTTCCCACGCTCTGCGTGGGAATGCATCCTGTGACGCTCTGCGTCCGT
>NZ_JBIUYA010000002.1:228583-322626 GCF_044744285.1 Pseudomonas sp. NPDC087336
TGCGACACCGTTGCGCAGGGCTCACGTCATGCGTCAACAGCGGAACGCGGAGCGTCCCTGGCGGCATTCCCACGCAGAGCGTGGGAACGATCAAGCCAAATCAAAAGATCGCAGGTCGGCTGTCAGGCCGCCTTCGCTGGCAAGCCAGCTCCACAGTTTGATCGGGTACATCCGCGGTGGCGTTACGCAGAAATGGATGTGCATGCCGAAAACGCGCTGAACTGCACGCTCCCCCATCAGTCGCATACATAAGCAACCCGGATTCAGAGGAGTGAAAGTGAGCAGAGACTCTAATCAGCAGGCAGCAGGTTCAGTACCGCTGGACAGCCCCCCGGTCATCCATCGATTGCGCGTGCTGACAGTCAACACCCACAAAGGCTTTACCGCCCTCAATCGGCGTTTCATCCTCCCGGAATTGCGTGAAGCGGTACGCAGCACCTCAGCCGACCTGGTGTTCCTGCAGGAAGTCGTCGGTGAACATGAGCGCCATTCCTCGCGTTACAACGATTGGCCACAAACCTCGCAATACGAGTTTCTCGCCGACAGCATGTGGAGCGACTTCGCCTATGGGCGAAACGCGGTTTACCCCGACGGTCACCACGGCAATGCACTGCTGTCCAAATACCCGATCCGCGAATACCGTAACCTGGACGTCTCCATTACCGGCCCCGAGCGCCGCGGGCTTTTGCATTGCGTGCTGGACGTACCGGGCCACGCCGAGGTCCATGCGATCTGTGTACACCTGAGCCTGCTGGAGAGTCATCGCCAGTTGCAGTTAAAGTTGCTTTGCCAGTTGCTCGAATCCTTGCCCGATGACGCACCCGTGATCATTGCCGGCGACTTCAACGACTGGCAGCTACAGGGCAACGCCGCCCTCTCGCGCCGTGACTACTTGCACGAAGCCTTCGAACGCCACCATGGCCGACCGGCAAAAACCTACCCGGCGCGCTTCCCGCTGCTGCGCCTGGATCGGATCTACCTGCGCAACGCCAGTAGCCACAATCCGAAAATCCTAGGCCACAAGCCCTGGACACACCTGTCAGATCATTTGCCGTTGGCGGTTGAAGTGCACCTGTAATTCGTCAGACCTGCTCCCTACCTGTCATTTGTGACAGTAGATACATCCAAAAACACTTGCTACGGTGCTCCCGTCCGCTCGATTGACGCGTGCGGACATGCCCCGTAGCCGTCGTTGCCCGAAGGGTTTTTTGCCTTCCTGATGATGTCTCGCAACTCGCGCTGCCGATGCACTTGAAGCCTTGCCCTTCTTGCAAGACATCGGGTGTCGATTCCTACGCGGAGACGAGCATGAAACTTTGCAAAGAACTGCCCACCTACCGTTATAGCGCCTGTGCCATTTCGATCTGGCTATGCATGGGCTGGTCCCTACCCACTAACGCTGCTTGCACCCTTGCTCCCACCGCCGGCAACGACAACTTCGTCTGCGACAGCGGCAACAGTGGGCCGCTGACTGATCTGGCGGGCAACAACACCCTGAGCTTTCCCGCCAATGGCACCGGCACGATTACAGGCAATGTGACATTTGGCGCCGGCAACGACACCTTGGGCATGAATTCCGGCGTCATCACCGGGATCGTCAATCAGGGGGACGGCGACGACACCTTCGACATCAGCGCCGGTCAGGTCACCGGAGCGGTGAACCAGGGCAATGGCGTCGACACCTTTCGCATGGATGGCGGGACTATCCAGTCGCTTGCCCAGGGCGACAGTCGCGACTTTTTCAAGATGACCGCAGGCACGATCGTGGGCGCCTTCGAGGACGGTGACACCGCCGAGATGAGTGGCGGCAGGATCGGCCGGGTCGACATGAAGCTCGATAACAATCGGTTCGATCTGTCGGGCGGGCATATCCTCGGCAATCTGGTCACCGGGTTTGGTACTGACACCATCATCGTTTCCGGTGGCAGGATTGGCGGCAACATCAGTGTCAGCGGTGGCAACGACAGCATCACGGTGACTGGAGGCGAAATCGTTGGCGAGATCCGGGCCAGTGCGGGCAATGACACATTGACCTGGGATGGCGGCGGGATCATCCGTTCGGCGATCCTGATGGACGAAGGCAATGACCGGGCAACCCTGCGCAATCTCAACGACAGCATCCTGGCCCAGACGCCGGTCCTCAATGGCGGCAACGGCAGCGACCTGCTGACCTTCGATAACACCACTTCCAGCGGCGCCGCCCGTTACGTCAATTGGGAAACCGTCAACCTGAGCAAGGCCTCGCGATTCGACTTCGACGGCAGTTTTGTCCTGGGCGACAGCGCCAGCGGCAGCGGCGTGTTCAACATCGACGGCAGCAGTGTCGTGACCTCGACTCAAGGCAGCCTCACCCCCTTTACCGCGGGCCAGCGTGCGACGCTGAACAACGCCGGAATCATCGACCTGGGCAGCGGCAATACCCGCACCAACGACACCCTGACGGTACAGGGCAACTATGCGGGCAACGGCGGCCAGCTATGGTTGCAGAGCGTGCTGGGCGATGACAGCTCTCCCAGTGACAAACTGGTGGTCAATGACGGCACCTTGACCGGCACCACATCGATTACCGTGAATAACCTGGATGGCACGGGCGCCGCCACCTTGCAAAACGGCATTCAGGTTGTCCAGGCCAATGGCACAGCCATCAGCGACAGTAGCGCCTTTACGCTCAAAAACCCGTTATCGATCGGCGCCTTCGATTACCACCTGTTCAAGGGTGGCGTCACCGCCGGGAGCGAAAACAGTTGGTACCTGCGTTCGTCCGTCGTCGCGCCGCCGTTGGTTGCAGCAGCGGTGCCTGCTGTACCCGATCCAGGTCCCACTCCAACTCCCGATCCAGCCGTGCCACCCGTTCTGGTGCCGTTGGTGGCGGCACCGGTGGCGGCAGTCGGTACCCCGCCCTTGCCAGCGCCCGTTGCCGGCGCGGCACCCATTCTCCTGTACCGTCAGGAAGTCCCGGTCTGGTCGGTGTTGCCACCAGCGGCCGCGCAGTTAGCCCGGGCGGCGCTCGGTACCTTCCATGATCGACAGGGTGATCAACGCCTGCTGAATGAAACCGGAACCTTTGGCGCGGGCTGGGGCCGGGTCTATGGGAAAAATTTCGACCAGACCTGGGCCGGCACCGTCACGCCACGGCTCGACGGTTCATTCAACGGGTTTCAGGTGGGTAACGATCTGTTTGCCTCGCAGACTTCCGGTGGGCAAACCCAGCGCACCGGCTTCTTCGTCGGCCATAGCCGCTTGAAGGGTGATGTCGACGGATTCAACCAAGGCTTCCAGGACAAGCACGCCGGCAAGGTCGAGTTGCAAGGCGACAGCCTGGGGCTCTACTGGACCCTGGTCGACCCCAAGGGCTGGTATGTCGATACCGTGGCGATGTACACGTGGCTGAACGGCGACAGCCACTCCGACCGCGGCCTGAAAATCGATAACGACGGCCACGCCACGACCCTCTCGGTCGAGGCCGGCTATCCCGTTGCAGTGACAGGCAACTGGGTGGTCGAACCCCAGATGCAAGTCATCAATCAAAAGGTTGATCTGAAGAGTCAGGACGACGGTATTTCCAAGGTGTCTTTCGATTCGGACTCGGCCTGGACCGGCCGCCTCGGCGCCCGACTCAAGGGCCGCTACGAAGTCGCCGGCCTGCCACTGGAGCCCTGGCTGCGGGTCAACCTGTGGCAGACGTTGTCGGGAACCGACACTGTGACATTCGACGACAGCACCGAGATCAAGACCGAACAACGCTCCTCATCGGCGGATCTGGGAATCGGCGCCATCCTGACGGTGGCGCCTGACGTCAGCCTGTACGTCAATACAGATTACAGCAGCAATATCGACAGCAACCCATTGCGTGGAATGAGCGGCAACCTGGGAATCAGGGTGAGCTGGTAAGTCCGAGCAAAGGCTCTAGCTCGCGAGTTTTTTGACGTTTTATCCAATAAACAAGCACTTAGGTATGCGACGTAAATCAGTCACTTATATGATCTGAAATACCCATACCACTTATCGGCCATTTTCTTGACGCAAGGTCCGGGGTCCTCTTGACTTCACGTTACTACCCCGGAACCACCATCAGGACCAACCGTTAACCACCCGTAAAAACGGGCAGGAATCGGCTTGCCCTAATTCTTCGGTCGCCCCTCACTCGGGGTAGGAGAGACGCCAAAGCGAGATACCGCATGCGATTGCAAGGTAGACCTCCATGAAAACTTCATTCACCCCACAAGAGATCCGTGTCAGTATTTGCACCGTTTCCAGTACCCTGCTGTTATGTTCCTCCATGGAAGTGCAGGCCTCCCCCGCCGAGGAAGAAACGACCCCCTGGTACCGTCAGGACGTCCCCGCGCTCACCTTGCCCGCACTCGCCAGCACCTATCCCGGCCACTTCAGGCCGATTGCCGATACGCGAAGTTCAAGCCTGACCGTCGAAGAGGCCGCGCCCGGGGCCTGGGATCAACTCTATGGCCAAGCCTCACGCCAGGCGCAAACCGACGCCCTGGCCCAAGGCTTTTCCATTCCCGGCGCCGGCGAACTGAAAAGCCCGGCGCTCCTGACCCTGCAAAGCAATACCGGCCACACCCAGCGCGTTGGCCTGATCGGCGGCACCGCCGAGTTCCACGGCACCGGCAACGGCTTGCTGACCAATCGTGCACAATCGAACCCGCAAAACGACACCCTCAACCTTCAAGGGCAGAGCCTCGGCGCCTACTGGAGCCTGACCAGCCCCCAAGGCTGGCACGTCGATCTGTCGGCCAGTGGTGGTCGGGTCAACGGCTTCAGCCGCAATGAGAAAGGCGCCCGCCAAGCCACCGAAGGCAGCGCGGTGACCCTCTCGGTCGAAGGTGGCTTCCCGATTGGCATCAGTGAAAACTGGGTGGTCGAACCCCAGGCGCAATTGATTAATCAGCGGATCACCCTGGATACGCCGTATGCGGGTTCGGGGAATGCGTCCTCCAGCGAACTCAGCGCCTGGAGCGGCCGGGTCGGTGCCAAGTTGAAAGGTAGCTATGACATCAACGGCCTGCCCGTCGAACCCTATGTGCGAACCAACTTGTGGCACACGGTGTACACCGGCAATACCGTGACCCTCGACCAGGTCGACAAGATCAGCAGCAGCCGTTATTCCTCGACGGTCGAACTGGGCCTGGGCTTGGTGGCCAGGGTGACGCCGACCGTGAGCCTGTACGTCAGCGCCGACTACAGCAGCGATGTGGATGACAATGATTTAAATGGGCTGATCGGCAGCCTGGGCGTGCGGATGCGTTGGTGAAAGAAATCTCCAGGCGCTTCGTGGGCAAGCCTGATCGCCGTACGATCCGGTTTGCCCGCGAAGACGGCTTGAATCAGCCCGCCGGCCGCAACATCAGCACCGCCAACGGAGGCAGGTTAAGCACCAGCGACAACGCCTGGCCATGGCTCGGCGTTTCCTCGGCGGTTGCCCCGCCACTGTTGCCATAGTTGGAACCGGCATAGATCGACGAATCGCTGTTGAACACCTCGCTCCACTGCCCGGCAAACGGCACGCCGACCCGATAGGCCTCACGCGGTACCGGCGTGAAGTTGGCGACCACCAGTATCGGCTGGCCGTCCTTGCTCCAGCGCATCCAGGCGTAGACGCTGTTGATCGCATCATCGCCAATCAGCCACTGGAAGCCTTGCGGTATGTCGTCCTGTTCGTGCAGGGCTGGTTCTTCCCGATACAGGCGATTGAGGTCGCTCACCAGCTTCTGCACGCCTTTGTGTTCGGAGTACTGCAATAGATACCAATCAAGCTGTTGGTCGTGGTTCCACTCGCGCCATTGGCCGAACTCGCAGCCCATGAACAACAGTTTCTTGCCCGGATGGGCCCACATGAAACTCAGGTAGGCCCGCAGGTTGGCGAATTTCTGCCAGCGGTCGCCGGGCATCTTGTCGATCAGCGAGTGTTTGCCGTGCACCACTTCATCGTGGGAAATCGGCAGGATGAAACGTTCCGACCAGGCATACACCAGGCCGAAACTGAGTTCGTTGTGGTGATGGGCGCGGTACACCGGATCCTGCTGGATGTAGTGCAGCGAATCGTGCATCCAGCCCATGTTCCACTTATAGGCGAAACCCAGGCCACCCTGTTGCGTGCTCTGGCTGACGCCGGGCCAGGCGGTGGACTCTTCGGCGATCACCAGCGCCCCGGGGGCTTCCAGTGCCACGACATCATTGAGGTGACGCAGGAAGTCGATGGCCTCGAGGTTCTCCCGGCCGCCATGGCGGTTGGGCACCCACTCGCCGGCCTTGCGCGAGTAGTCGCGGTACAGCATCGATGCCACCGCATCGACGCGCAGGCCATCCACGTGGAAATGCTTGAGCCAGTGCAACGCCGACGCCAGCATGTAGCCGTGCACTTCGGTGCGGCCCAGGTTGTAGATCAGGGTGTCCCAGTCCTGGTGGAAGCCTTCCTGAGGGTTACCGTACTCATACAGCGCGGTGCCGTCGAACTGGGCCAGACCATGGACGTCAGTGGGGAAATGCGCCGGCACCCAGTCGAGGATCACGCCGATGCCAGCCAGGTGACAGTCATTGACGAAGGCGGCGAACTCGTCGCCCGTCCCGTAACGGGCGCTGGTGGCGAATTGCGAAAGTAATTGATAGCCCCAGGAACCGCCGAACGGGTGTTCCATGATCGGCATCAGCTCGATGTGGGTGAACCCCAGCTCCTTGACATACGGAATCAGCCGCTCAGCCAGCTCCGGCCAGGTGTATTGACGGGCCACTTCTCCCAGGTCGTCCAGCTCGCACTGCCAGGAACCGGCGTGCAATTCGTAGATTGACAACGGTGCCGTCGGGCGCTGGCGCTCGCCCCGCGATAGCATCCAGTCCTGATCCTGCCAGTCGATCCGTAGCGGTGGAGCGACTTTCGAGGCGGTGTCCGGTGGCAGGCTGGTGGCCAGCGCCATGGGGTCGGCCTTGAGCGGCAGGATCCCGTCCTTGCCAAGGATTTCGTATTTGTAGGCCTCCCCTGCTTGCAGGCGCGGGATGAACAGCTCCCATACCCCGGTCGGGTGGCGCAGGCGCATCGGATGGCGACGACCGTCCCAGACGTTGAAATCCCCCACCACCGACACCCGCCTGGCATTCGGTGCCCAAACGGCGAACCGCACGCCATCGACACCGTCCACGGTCTTCAACTGGGCGCCCAGGGCGCTGCTCAGGTCGCGGTGATTGCCTTCGGCGAACAGGTACAAATCCATGTCACCGAGCAACGGACCAAAACTGTAGGGGTCTTCGGCAATCTGCTCGCCACCGGCCCAGCGGGTGCGCAACAGATACGGCTGCGCCTGCTGGAAGTGCCCGACGAACAGCCCAGGGGTCTGGGTCGCTTCCAGGTTGCCCAGCTCCTCCCCGGATTCCCTGGCCAACACTTGCACGCTCAGGGCGCCTGGCAGATAAGCGCGGATGAATTGTCCGCCGGCACCATCGCCGTGAGGGCCGAGAATGGCAAAGGGATCGCGATGCTCGGCACGCACCAGCGCATCGATATCCCGAGCTCTGGGAAGCAGCGCTTCACTGTGATGATGACCCTGTTCCTTGTTCGAGAAACTCATGACTACTCTCCACCAAGATCGGAAAAGGGTTTAAGCCCACTCAATAATCCATATAAACCGTGCAACGGCACGGGCAGCCAGGCGGGGCGATTTTCCGCCTCGTAGGCCACTTCATACGCCGCCTTCTCCAGACCGAACAATGCCAAAGCGGCATCTTCGCCATCCGGATCTTGCCACGCATGGCCAAGCGTAGCTGCCGCCAGCCGATAAGCGTGGATAAATGCCTGTCTTGCCTCACTTAAATAGCGATCACCGACCCTTTGGCGAGCTTGCTGGGCATGGGCGGTGTTGTCGACGTTATGCACGTTGATGGTCATCGCCGCGGCATAGTCGAAGGAACGCAGCACGCCACTGACATCCTTGTACGGGCTGTGCTTGCCACGACGTTCAGGCAGTGGTCGCGCCGGCTCGCCTTCGAAGTCGATCAGGTACGCATCGCCCTTGATCACCAGTACCTGGCCCAGGTGCAAGTCACCATGCACGCGAATCCGCAGTCCACCCGCGGTCTTTTTGGCCAGCTCCTGCACATGGCCGAGAATGGCCTTTTTGCTCTCCAGTAAACGGCTGACAAGGGTTTTGTCCGCCGGGTTCAGTTCATTTTGATGCTGCTTGAGCAACTTCAATGCATGCTCGATTTGTGCCACGACGTCCTTGCCCGTCGCCGACGCATCCTTTTGCGTGGTGATGTACGGATCAAAATCAGGATTTTCGCTGGACGCCGCCAGCACCTGATGCATTTCACCCAGGCGCTGGCCGAGCATGGCAGCGAAATCCTTCAACTCGCCAAGGGCGTTGTAGTGCTGTTCCTGCTCGGACATGGCTTCCGCCAGTTCGTCGCGCAACGCCCGCTCCAGGTTGTTCTGGGTCCACTCCCAGGCATCGCCCTGATTACTCAGGTAGCCCTGGGCGATCATCAGCAGGTTGTCTTCGCCTGCTGCGTCCCGACGCACCACCGCCCCCAGCAGCGGCGAGATATTGCCGAAACCGGCCGCGGTCAGGTAGGCGCTCATTTCCAGTTCCGGGTGAACGCCCGACGCGACCTTGCGGATCAGTTTCAACACCAGGCTGTTGCCGACCACCACCGAACTGTTGGATTGCTCGGCGGACAGGTAACGCACATCCGACTCCGCCGTCAGGCCCAGCTTGGCGAGTTCGGCGGTGGGTTCGAAACGGATCTCGCCGCCATCGGAAGGCAACACCGTGTGGTTGTGCATGCCTTGCAACACCGCGTGGATAAAGTTTTCCAGGCTGAAGGCATCGGTGATCAACCCGACCTGCGGGCCACGGCGCACCCGCGACAGGGCCAATTGCTGGGGCAATGCCGTGCCGACCTGGTCTTCGGCGATGAAACCGAACGGCAGTTGGTAGCGGCTGGTCTGGCCGCCGCCGGTGACTTCGATTTCACTCAACAACACCGGATGCTGCGCATCGCCAAATCGCACACCGTAGGCCAGGTTGACCTGTTCTATAGCCGCGTCCTTGCCGGCGAACCAGCGGCGGTTCTGCAACCAGTTCGGCAGGATGCCCTGCTCCAGGGTGGTGCGTGATGGTGCCTCAAGCAGTTCTTCCATGCGCTTTTTCAGCACAAGCGTGGTGAAGTCCGGCAGGCTTTGCGCAGGTTCCACGTGCCAGCTAGGCATCTGGTTCTCCGCGGCGAGGCCGAACCAGTAGAAACCGTAGGGCGCCAGGGTCAGGAGGAAATTCAATTGGCCAATGGGGGGAAACGCGTTACCACCGAGCATCTCCACGGGCACCATGCCGACGTACGCCGACAGGTCCAGCTCCACGGCCTGGGCGCTGCGCGAAACGTTGGCCACACACAAAATGATCTCGTGCTTGCCGTCAGGCCCGGTGTATTCACGGGTATAGGCCAGCACCCGGCGATTGCTCGGCGAGAGCATTTTCAAGGTGCCGCGCCCGAACGCCTTGGACTGCTTGCGCACCGCCAACATGCGCCGGGTCCAGTTCAACAGCGAATGCGGATCGCCGGCTTGGGTTTCGACATTGACCGACAGGTAGCCGTATTGCGGGTCCATGATCGGCGGCAACACCAGGCTGGCCGGATCCGCGCGGGAAAACCCGCCGTTGCGGTCGATCGACCATTGCATCGGTGTGCGCACACCGTCGCGATCGCCGAGGTAGATGTTGTCGCCCATGCCGATCTCGTCACCGTAGTACAAGGTCGGCGTGCCAGGCATCGACAGCAACAGGCTGTTGAGCAGTTCCACGCGCCGGCGATCACGCTCCATCAGCGGCGCCAGGCGCCGGCGAATCCCCAGGTTGATCCGCGCCCGCCGGTCGGCCGCGTAGTAATTCCACAGGTAGTCACGTTCCTTGTCGGTGACCATCTCCAGGGTCAGTTCATCGTGGTTGCGCAGGAAAATCGCCCACTGGCAATTGGCCGGGATCTCCGGGGTCTGGCGCAATATGTCGGTGATTGGAAAACGGTCTTCCTGGGCCAGCGCCATGTACATGCGTGGCATCAACGGGAAGTGAAACGCCATGTGGCATTCGTCGCCGTTCAGGCCTTTTTTATCGGTGTCGCCGAAATACAGCTGGGTGTCTTCCGGCCATTGGTTGGCCTCGGCCAGCAGCATGCGGTCCGGGTAATGGGCGTCGATTTCGGCGCGGATCTGCTTGAGGACGTCGTGGGTTTCCGGCAGGTTTTCGTTATTGGTGCCGTCGCGCTCGATCAGGTACGGGATCGCGTCGAGGCGCAAGCCGTCGATGCCCATGTCGAGCCAGTAGCGCATGACCGACAGCACCGCCTTCATGACCTGCGGGTTGTCGAAATTCAGATCCGGCTGATGCGAGTAGAAGCGGTGCCAGAAGTATTGGCCGGCCACCGGGTCCCAGGTCCAGTTGGATTTCTCGGTGTCGAGAAAGATGATGCGGGTGCCGTCGTATTTTTGATCGTCATCGGACCACACGTAGAAATCCCGCGCGGCCGAGCCCTTCTTGGCCTTGCGTGCGCGCTGGAACCAGGCGTGCTGGTCGGAGGTGTGGTTGATGACCAGTTCGGTGATCACCCGCAAACCGCGCTTGTGCGCTTCGGCGATGAAGCGCTTGGCGTCAGCCATGGTTCCGTAGTCGGTGTGGACGCCGCGGTATTCGGCGATGTCGTAGCCATCGTCGCGGCGTGGCGAGGGGTAGAACGGCAACAGCCAGATGGTATTGACGCCCAGGTCGGCAATGTAGTCGAGCTTGGCGATCAGGCCGGGAAAGTCGCCGATTCCGTCGTTGTTGGAGTCGAAGTAGGATTTGACGTGAACTTGATAGATGACCGCGTCCTTGTACCAGAGCGGGTCCTTGATGAAGGTGGCTGCCTTGGGTTTCTTCGCCATTTGAAACTCCTGTTGAATTCGGTATGACCACTGCGGCGAACGCAATGATTTACCTGTAGGAGTGAGCTTGCTCGCGATGGCGTTTGAGCATTCAACAGATGTGTTGCCCGCCGAATTGCTATCGCGAGCAAGCTCGCTCCCACAGGTACTGCGTCTAGGGGGTAATCCGCCAGATCCCGAACGGCTGATACGCCGGATCGATACGCATGAACTGGTACTTGCCATGCCAGGTCCAGCGATGCCCGTTCATCAAGTCTTCGCCCTGGGTTCTGGCATCGTCTGGCAAACCCATTTCCCACAGCGGCAACTCGAAATTCGCCTCCTGGACGTTGTGCGGATCAAGGTTGACCGCCACCAGGATGAAATTGCTGCCGTCGGCGCTGCGCTTGCCGAAATACAGGATGTTGTCATTCCAGGCGTTATAGACCTTGAGGCCCAGATGCGAGTGCAGCGCCGGGTTTTGCCGGCGGATGCGGTTGAGCTGGGCGATCTCGGCAATGATGTTGCCGGGGGCGTTGAAATCCCTGGGGCGGATCTCGTACTTCTCGGAGTCGAGGTATTCCTCCTTGCCCGGTACCGGCGCCGATTCGCACAACTCGAACCCCGAATACATGCCCCATAACCCCGAGCCCATGGTCGCCAATGCCGCGCGGATGAGAAAACCGGGGCGACCGGATTCATGCAGGAACGCCGGGTTGATATCCGGTGTATTGACGAAGAAGTTCGGTCGGTAGCATTCGCGCCACGGCGATTCATTGAGTTCGGTGAAGTAAGTCGCCAGCTCCGCCTTGGTGTTGCGCCAGGTGAAATAGGTGTAGCTCTGCGAATAACCGACCTTGCCCAGCCGCGCCATCATCGCCGGGGTGGTAAAGGCTTCGGCGAGGAAAATCACTTGCGGATAGAGCGCGCGAACGTCGGCGATCAGCCATTGCCAGAACGGCAGCGGCTTGGTGTGCGGGTTGTCGACACGAAAGATCTTCACGCCCTCCTGCACCCAGCCGACCACTATGTCGCGCAGTTCGATCCACAGGCTGGGAATCGCCTCGACGGCATAGAAGTCGACATTGACGATGTCCTGGTATTTTTTCGGTGGATTCTCGGCGTATTTGATCGTGCCGTCCGGCCGCCAGTTGAACCACCCGGGGTGCTGCTTGAGCCAGGGATGGTCCTGGGAGCACTGGATGGCAAAATCGAGGGCGATCTCCAGGCCATAATCCGCGGCCGCCGCCACCAGACGACGGAAGTCTTCGCGGGTGCCCAGTTGCGAGTGAATGGCCTCGTGCCCGCCCTCTTCACTGCCAATGGCGTACGGGCTGCCTGGGTCGTCGGGGCCGGCGGTCAGTGAGTTGTTCGGGCCTTTGCGATAACTGCGGCCGATCGGGTGGATCGGCGGGAAGTACAAGACGTCGAAGCCCATGTCCTGAATCATCGCCAGCCGTGAATGCACGTCGTTGAACGTGCCGTGGCGCGCGGGATCGTCGGTGATCGAACGCGGGAACAGTTCATACCAGCTGGCGAACTGCGCCAGCTCACGCTCCACATCGACCGGGTACTCGGGACTGAGGCTCAGGTAAGCGCGATGATCGGCCTGGGCCATCAACTCGGCGCTACGCGGGTGCAGAAACAGTGCCACCTGCTCAGTTTCGAGCAGGCCCGACAATTGGTGGTGCAACGCGGCCAATTGCTCGCTCAGCAGTCCTTCGGCGCGTTCGGCGGCTTGCTGGACGTGAAGCCGACCTTCCTGCAGCTCAAGGCTGACCGGAACGGAGGCGAGGTGTTTTTTTTCAAGTTCGTAGCAAAAACTGGCGAATTGATCGATCCAGGCTTCGATGCAAAACACATAGCGACCCTGGCTTTGCACCCGAAACCGGCCTTGCCAGCCGTTGTTGCCCAGGTCTGCCATGACCTCGCTTTGCCACACCTCCTCGCCCTCGGCCCGCCAGCGCACACGTACGGCCAGCTTGTCGTGACCGTCGGCGAACACCTTGCTGGTGACCACCACGTCCTGCCCCACCACGGCCTTGACCGCAAACTGCCCGCCATCAAGGGTCGGCTGGGTATTTTCGATCACGATTCGCGGCAGCAGCAACGCCTGGGAAAGTGGCATGTGCGGGTTGTAGCTCAGTTCAGTCGGTTTTTCAGCCGTCATCGAGCATCACTCCTTTACGCCCCATGGACGCTCTTGTGTCTGTTTGTCATCGCGCCGGGCGATTGCCCCCGCAATGAACTCACTTAGGTTCCGAGCGCCGGCCGCCGGGAAAAGTTCAGCGGGATCTGCCGGAATCAAATCCTTCACGCAGTGGTCAACCAACTTAAGCACGACTCACGCCATGTGCCACTGGAGGCATGAACGATGAACAATCCATTCCCCGCCGAAACCCCCGATCCGAACATCGATGACCCGGTGATACCGCCCACCGATCCGCAGCCTGTGCCCGAGCAGGAACCGCCGGGCACTACCCCCCCGCCCAGGGAAGAGCCGCCGAAGACGATGCCACCGGTGATTGTCATCCCTGAATGAAGACAGTTGATCGTTCCCCCTGCTTCGCTGGGGGAACGATTGAAGGAATAAGCCGAATGACGTTTCCTGCGAACGCGAGTTTCTCTGCTTCCAAACCGAACGCAGTCTTCAAGAGGACACTAGAAGCTCGATACTCAAGGAGCTGGAAAATCAGCTATTACATCGTGACTTCGACTATAGCCAGCATGAGCTTGCCGAACACAATCTGTGTGAAGAACTCTGTAGGAGCGAGCATGCTCGCGAAGGTCGTGAACGATGACGCTGGAAGCCTGACACCCCGAGGCGTTCTCTGGTTTTTCGCGAGCATGCTCGCTCCTACAGTTGGTTTTTGTCTTTCTCCAGCATCTTCACAATGCTGGGCATCACGCCGAGAATCAGCAATGCCAACAACGTACTCAACACCGCCGTCGCTTCCCGCCCCAACCCGGCAGACACGCCAATGGCAGCGGTCATCCACAGACCGGCGGCGGTGGTCAGGCCTTTGACGTGGCCTTCGTCGCCGTCCTGGTTTTTCAGGATGGTGCCGGCACCGAGGAAGCCGATCCCGGCTATCACACCCTGGACGACCCGGCTCATGGCGTCGGCCTGGGAGCCGGACATCTGTGGCACCAGCACGAACAGCGCCGCGCCAAGTGCCACCAACATGTGGGTGCGCACCCCCGCCGCCTTGCCCTTTTGCTCGCGCTCGAAGCCGAGAATGCCACCCAGAACCGCGGCCATCAGCAGGCGCACGGTGATTCGGGTCAATTGCGAGGCATCGCCGATGTCGGCGAATTCGGCTTGCAGGGTCACCCAGACTTCATGCCACCAGGCGTTCATGGCGCTTTCCTTGTAAGAGTAAGAGCCTTGCAAAGGATCATGGAAGATGGACCGCGCCGACCATTAATCAGTTGCACAGAACGATGGTCGTTGCCAACACCCTAATGTTTCATCAGTCGTAAAAAACAAGGATTACGTCATGACCGTACGCATCGAGAACGAAGCCTGTTTCTTTATCACCGAAAACGGCGAGGAAATTCGCCTGTGTCCCGATGTGACCATCATCACTGACGCAGACAAAGCCATGTCGGCGGTCGACCTCAACGGCCAGCGTATCTACATCACTGAAGCAGAAGCCGATGCCTTGACCGTAGCAGGTGCAGTGGATGGTCGCCGCCATTTGAAGGCCACCGACAGTGATTCGGTAATTTGACTGATCCGAATCAACAAGCCTCGAAAACGCCTTTTTTAACCGCCCCGCTTCCGCCGCGTCAGGTGCTTCAACTTGTCGCAGTGAAGCCTGCCGCAGGCATCTGATCCGGTTTTTAAAGCAATACCTGAGTCTGTTATGCAAACAGATCGCCGCTCATAGTGCTCCTGCCTGATGGAGGCTGATGAGCGACAGACCATGAGCGATAGAATCCCCGTCCGAACCCTGGAAAGCGCCCCCGTAGTCAAGACTTTCGAACCTTCACGACCAAAGATGAAGGCCAAGTCCAGCGATAACCTGATCCACACCCGCAGTTTCACCGGCCTGTTCCGCTCCCTGCGCATTAGCGGCGCCGGCTTTTTATTCATGCTGTTCTTCGGCACCGTGTGGTTGAACTGGGGGGGTCGCCAGGCGGTGCTTTGGGATCTTTCCGAGAGCAAATTCCACATTTTTGGCGCGACGTTCTGGCCGCAGGATTTCATCCTGCTCTCGGCACTGCTGATCATTGCCGCGTTCGGCCTGTTCGCGATCACCGTGTTCGCCGGGCGCGTCTGGTGCGGCTACACCTGCCCACAGAGCTCCTGGACCTGGATTTTCATGTGGTGCGAGAAGATCACCGAAGGCGAACGTAACCAGCGGATCAAACTGCAAGCGGCGCCCTGGGGACTGAACAAACTGCTGCGCCGCTCGGCCAAACACAGCTTGTGGCTGGCCATCAGCCTGCTGACCGGCCTGACCTTCGTCGGCTATTTCACGCCGATCCGCCCGCTGGCCGAAGAACTGCTGACCTGGCAAATGGGCGGCGTCAGCCTGTTCTGGGTGCTGTTCTTCACCGGCGCCACCTACATCAATGCCGGCTGGCTGCGCGAAGCGGTGTGCATGCACATGTGCCCGTATGCGCGATTCCAGAGCGTGATGTTCGACAAGGACACCCTGACCATTTCCTACGACGTGGCCCGTGGCGAGAACCGTGGCCCGCGCAAGCGTGAGGTCAAGCCGGCCGAGGTCGGCCTGGGTGACTGCATCGATTGCCAGCTCTGCGTGCAGGTCTGCCCCACCGGCATCGACATTCGCGACGGCTTGCAGATGGAATGCATCGGTTGCGCGGCGTGCATCGACGCCTGTGATTCGATCATGGACAAGATGGGCTACGAGCGCGGGTTGATCAGCTATACCTCGGAGCACCAGTTGCAAGGCGGCAAGACCCATCTGATGCGGCCACGATTGATCGGCTACACCGCAGTTCTGCTGGTGATGATCGCTGCGCTGGTCGTCGCGCTGATGGAGCGGCCGATGGTGTCGCTGGACGTCAGCAAGGACCGCGGCCTGTTCCGCGAGAATAGTGTGGGGCAGATCGAAAACATCTACAGCCTCAAGGTGATCAACAAGACCCAGCAACGCCAGGACTACCGCCTGACGCTGGTGGATGGCGATGGGTTCCAGCTGCAGGGCATGACCGAACTGAGCCTGGCGCCGGGTGAGATTGTCGAAGTTCCGGTGTCGGTGGCGATGACCACGCAGCGGCCGAGTAGCAGCTCGCAGAGCATCAGTTTCAAGATTGTCGACGGTGATGAGCCGGGCATTTTTAGCGTGGCCAAGAGCCGGTTTGTTGCGCCGATGAATCGTTGAGCCTCTAGAATGCCTTCGCTACAGGTTGGCGTGATTTTGTAGGAGCTGGCTTGCCAGCGATGAAATTTCCACCGATTTCCCAGACTGACTGCAAACCGGGACTTAGATGAAACGCTACGAAAAATTCGCCGATGATATCGCTGAACTGATCCGCACCGGCGTCCTCGGGCCAGGTCAGCGCGTGCCGTCGGTGCGCTATGCCAGCCAGACCCATGGGGTCAGCCCGTCCACGGTGTTCCAAGCCTATTACTTGCTCGAGCGGCGCGGCCTGATTCGCGCCCGACCGCGCTCCGGCTACTTCGTCAACGCCCATGCACCGCGGCCGTTTTCCGAGCCGGTGATCAGCAGCCAGGTCAATGAATCCACCGAAGTCGATGTCAGCGAACTGGTGTTCTCGGTCCTCGAATCGATCAAGGACCCGAACACCGTAGCCTTCGGCTCGGCATTCCCCAGCCCGACGCTGTTTCCGCTGCAGCGCCTGTCGCGCTCGCTGGCCAGTGCTGCCCGGGACATGGACCCGCGCATGGTGGTCACCGACATGTCGCCGGGCAACCCGCAACTGCGCCGACAAATTGCCCTGCGCTACATGGTGGGCGGCTTGATGCTGCCCATGGAAGAATTGCTGATCACCAACGGTGCGTTGGAAGCGCTGAACCTGTGCCTGCAAGCCGTGACCCAGCCAGGCGACCTGGTGGCCATCGAAGCCCCGGCGTTCTACGCCTGCCTGCAAGTGCTGGAGCGCTTGAAACTCAAGGCCGTGGAAATCCCCGTGCACCCGCGCGACGGCATCGACCTCGGTGTGCTCGCGCAAACCCTGGAACGCCACCCGATCAAAGCCTGCTGGTGCATGACCAGTTTCCAGAATCCCATGGGCGCGACCATGCCCGAGGCAAAAAAACGCGAACTGGTGGAATTGCTGCGCGTCCATCAAGTGCCGTTGATCGAAGACGACGTCTACGCCGAACTCTATTACGGCCAACAGGCGCCAAAACCGGCAAAAGCGTTCGATACCGAAGGATTGGTGATGCACTGTGGTTCTTTCGCCAAGAGCCTGGCCCCGGGTTACCGCATTGGCTGGGTCGCCGCCGGGCGGTATGCACAGAAGATCGAGCGGTTAAAACTCATGACCTCCCTTTGCGCTTCGATGCCGGCCCAGGCAGCCATTGCCGACTACCTGCAGCACGGGGGTTATGATCGGCATTTGCGCAGGTTGCGTTATGCCCTGGAGGAACAGCAAAGCGCCATGCTGTCGGCCATTGCCCGCTATTTCCCGGCGCAGACCCGCGTCAGTCAACCCGCTGGCGGCTACTTCCTCTGGCTGGAATTACCCGAGCAGATGGATTCGCTGAAGTTGTTCCAGATGGCGTTGGCGCAAGGGATCAGCATTGCGCCGGGACCGATTTTCTCGCCAACGCAGCGCTTCAGGAATTGCATCCGGTTGAATTATGGGAGCCCCTGGGATGAAGCAGCGGAAAAGGCGATGGAGACGCTGGGGCGGATTGTGCGGTCGTTCTGAAGTTATTTATTGCGTGGTAGATCGCTTTCGCGAGCAGGCTCGCTCCCTCAGGGTTACGCGGTCACCTGTGGGAGCGAGCCTGCTCGCGAAGGGGGGCAGGTTCAACGACGCAAATCTGAAGCGTTAACGCCCGCCGCCAAGATCGACAAAGGTCCCCGTCGCATAAGACGCCTTGTCCGACAACAACCACACAATCGCCTCCGCCACCTCATCCGGCCGCCCGCCACGGGCCATTGGAATGGCCGATTCGAGCTTGCTGACCCGATCCGGATCGCCGCTCAGCGCGTGAAAATCGGTGTAGATGTAGCCCGGACGCACGGCGTTCACCCGGATCCCCTCACCCGCCACTTCCTTGGACAGGCCAATGGTAAAGGTGTCGAGCGCACCCTTGGAGGCTGCGTAGTCGACGTACTCGTTGGGTGAGCCCAAACGCGCGGCGACCGAGGAGACGTTGACAATGCTGCCGCCCTGCCCGCCGTGCTTGGGCGACATGCGCAAGATGGCGTGCTTGGCGCAGAGCACGGGCGCCAACACGTTGGTCTTGAGGATCTTGAGGATGCGGAATTCGGACATTTCGTCGACCCGGGATTTTTGCCCCACGGTGCCGGCGTTGTTCACCAGCGCCGTGACCCGCCCCAGCTCGCTGTCCACCCGGTTGAACAAGGCGATGACTTCGTCTTCGATGCTGACGTCCGCGCGCACGGCGATGGCTTGGGCACCCAAGGCCCGGACCTGGTCCAGTACCGTTTGCGCCGCCTGCTCATCGGCCTGGTAGTTGATGCAGATCCGATAGCCTTGTTTGGCGGCCAACAGCGCTGTAGCGGCACCAATACCACGACTGGCACCAGTGATGACCATGACTTTGTCCATGCAAGCATTCCCCCTTTCAAGCCTATGCAGTCGGGGGGAGAATAACCGCCATTTACGGATTTTGCATGGCACCGTCATCGGTCCGGCCAGATCAAGCCAGTTCCAATTGCTCGCTGCGGTGGATTTCCTTCATGAAGCGTTCGGCCGGCAACGGGTGCCCCAGCAGATAGCCCTGCAGCGAATCGCAACCGAGTTGGGTCAGGAAGTCCTGCTGCGAGCCCGTTTCCACGCCTTCGGCGACAATCCGCAAGCCCAGTGCCTGGCCGAGGGCGACAATGGCTGAAACGATGGCGGCGTCATCGCTGTCACGCTCCAGGTCGCGGACAAAACCGCGGTCGATTTTCAGCTCGTTGGCCGGCAGGCGTTTGAGGTACATCAAGCTGGAGTAGCCAGTACCAAAGTCGTCGATGGACAGGTCAACGCCCATGTCCGACAGCTCCTGCAGCACCGTCATGCTGGCATCGGCATCGTTCATGGCCGTGGTCTCGGTGATTTCCAGGGTCAGGCTGTTGGCCGGCAAATGGTGGGTGGCCAGGGCCTTGGCGACGCTCTGCACCAGGCCCACATGGCAAAATTGCAAGGCCGAGAGGTTCACCGCGATGCGCCAATCGGTGTAGCCGAGCACATACCACTCGCGCATCTGGCGGCAGGCTTCGTTGAGGACCCATTCGCCGATGGGAATGATCAGCCCGGTCTTCTCCGCCAGCTCGATGAATTTGTCCGGCAACAGCATGCCCTGGGTCGGATGCTCCCAGCGCAACAATGCTTCGGCCCCCACCGGACGGCCGTTGTGGGCATCGAACTTGGGCTGGTAGTGCAGACTGAACTCATTCTGGTCCACAGCATTGCGCAGGTCTTGCAGCAGTTGCAGCTGCTTGCGCGCGTTGCTGTTCATCGAGGCATCGAAGAAGCTGTAGCCGTTCTTACCCGTACCCTTGGCGTGATACATCGCCGCATCAGCGTTCATCAGCAATTCGTGAGCGGTCTGGCCATTGCCCGGATACAGGGCGATGCCGACGCTGGCGGATATCTGCAGATCATGCTCGGCCACCCGGAATGAACGGGCGATCAGGCTCACCTGGCGGGCTGCGAGGTTCATCGCGTCGTCCGGCTCGCTCAATTGCACCAGCAGCACAAACTCATCGCCACCGATGCGCGCCAGGGTGTCCTGGCCCCGCAGGTCTTCACGCAGGCGCAGGCTGACTTCGCGCAGCAGCTGGTCGCCCATATGGTGGCCGAAGGCGTCATTGACCGGCTTGAAGCCATCGAGATCGATGAACATCAACGCCAGGCAACCTCCTTCGTTATCGACCCTGGAGATCCCCTGATCGATACGGTCGGCCAGCAACACCCGATTCGGCAGGCCGGTCAGGGTGTCGTGCAAGGCCAGCTGGGTCAGTTCGCGGTTGGCTTCGGTCAGCGACTGGGCCAGGTTGGCGGTTCGGGCTTCCAGGCGCGCATCGAGGATCGAGGTCAGCAAGGCGATGCTTAATACCGCCAGGGTGGTGATCAGTACCAGGTTGTCGAGGCCGTTGCCGCTCAGGCCATTGGCGGCGGCGCCACAAAAACTGCCCGCAGGGAATTGCGCGGCGGCCATGCCGGTGTAGTGCATGCCGACGATGGCAATGCCCATGATCACCGCCGCGCCACCGCGGACCAGACGTACATAAGGCGTGGGCTGGCGCAGGCGGAACGCAATCCACAGTGCAGCGCCGGAGGCACCGACCGCGATCAGCAATGAGGCGCTGAACAGCGTCGGGTCGTAGTCGATGCCCGGCTGCATGCGCATGGCCGCCATGCCGGTGTAATGCATTGCACTGATGCCGGCACCCATGACCAGCGCACCGAACGCCAGCTGCCAGGCCGGTAACCGTGCCTGACTGACCAGCCACAGGGCGAAGCCGCATGACAGGATGCCGATCAACAGCGACAGCAAGGTGATGGAGAGGTCGTACCCCAGGTCGATGGGCAGCTTGAAAGCGAGCATGCCGATGAAGTGCATCGACCATACGCCGATACCCATGGCAAACGCGCCGCCCGCCGTCCAGCAATGCACCGCCCGGCCCTTGGCCGTGGCAATGCGTCCGGTCAGGTCCAGCGCAGTGTATGACGCGAGTATTGCTACGCAGAGCGAAATAATGACCAGCGTTGGGGAATAACTACCGATGAGCATGGAGGTGTCTCGCAATCACCCCCGTACTGCTTCCATTCTCGGAGGTGTAAATCCGGCCGATTGTACTGATTCCAAATGAGAACGCACTCACAAAATGAGCAAAAGGCCAGCAACTCGATGAAACGCTTGTTTTAAGGTTTTACATTAAGTCCGTCAAACCGAATCTGCACCTGGCAATACCGGTTTTGTAGGAGCTGGCTTGCCAGCGAAAGCGGGGGGTCAGCCGACAAATTCGTTTGCTGGAAGATGGCCTTCGCTGGCAAGCCAGCTCCTACAGTGAATGCCGATGGTCAGGGGTTATCAGTCACCTGAAGCTGCCCGTCCCAGCCGCCACCCAGCGCCGCAATCAACTGCACACTGGCGATCAGGCGGCTCTGCAACAGGTCCAGGGAGCTGCGTTCATTATTCAATGCCGCGGCCTGGACCACGACCACATCGAGGTAGGCGATCACCCCCGCCTTGTACTGGTTCTCGGTCAGTCGCAACGACTCACGGGCCGCGTCCAGCGCCTGTTGTCGCACCACGGCTTCGTCCTGCAGCACCTTGAGCTGGACCAGGAAATTCTCCACCTCCCGGAAACCGTCGAGTACGGTCTGGCGGTATTTGGCCACGGTTTCGTCGTAGGCCGCTTCGCTGCGATCCACTTCCGCCGAACGCTGGCCTCCGTCGAACAAGGTCATGGCCAGTTGCGGGCCGACCGACCAGAACCGGTTTGGCAGGCTGAACAAGTCTTTCGACGTGCTGCTGCTGTAGCCACCGTTCAGGTTCAGGGTCAGGTCCGGGTAGTAAGCGGCCTTGGCCACGCCGATGTTGGCGTTGGCGGCGATGACCGAGCGTTCCGCCGAAGCGATGTCGGGGCGGCGTTCCAGCAGTTGCGAAGGCAGGCTCAGTGGCACATCAGGCAAGGCCGGGATGCTCTGTGTTTGCGCCAGGCTGAATTGCGCCGGCGGCAGGCCGATCAGCACAGCGATGGCGTTTTCCAGCTGGGCACGCTGCCAGATCAGATCGACCATGTCCGCCTCGGTGCCCTTGAGTTGCGTCTGGGCCTGGGCCACCGCGTCCTTGCCGGAAACCCCGGCGCGGTATTGGTTTTCGGTCATTTTCAGCGAACGCTGGTAAGCCGCGACGGTCGCTTCCAGCAAACGTTTCTGCTCGTCCATGACGCGCAATTGCAGGTAGTTCTGCACCAGTTCCGACTGCTGGCTCAGGCGCATCGCCGCCAGGTCGGCAAAACTCGCCTGGGCATTGGCCGTGTCGGCTTCGAGACCGCGGCGCAATTTGCCCCAGACATCGGCCTCCCAACTGACCCCGGCCTGGGCGGTATAGGTGTCACGAATACCGCTGGACGAACTGGTCAGGCTGGAACTGCTGCTGCCGGTGCCCTGGCTGGAACGGTTTTTCCCCAGGGTCAGGTCCACCGTCGGAAAAAACGCGCCCCGGGCGCTGCGCACCAAGGCCTGGGCCTGGCGGTACTGGGCCTCGGACTGGGCAACGGTCTGGTTGGCGCTGTTGAGTTGCTCGATCAGACCATTGAGTTGCCGGTCGCCGTACAGCTCCCACCACGCACCGCGGGCCAGGGCGTCGCTCGGATTGGCCTGAGTCCAGCCGGCCGCTTCCTTGTACTGCGCAGGTTCCGCGGTTTGCGGGCGCTGGTAATCCGGGCCGACGGCGCAGGCACTGAGCATCGCCACGCACAGCGTCAGGCTCAGCAACCGCGAGCCTCGAGCGGTGATCAGCGGTGTAGCCAGGTTGAACAGCGAACGGTCAGTCATAGCGGAGTTTCCAGAGCAGCATCGGTACGCACCCCACGCCAATGGTTGAAGCGATGGCGCAGTTTGTCGAGATAGAGATAAACCACCGGGGTGGTGTAAAGGGTCAGCACCTGGCTGAAAATCAACCCTCCGATGATGGTCAGGCCTAGCGGCTGGCGCATTTCCGCGCCTTCAGCGCGGCTGAGCAACAGCGGCAAGGCGCCGAGGATCGCCGCCAGGGTGGTCATCAGGATCGGCCGCAAACGTTGCAGGCATGCGTTGCGAATCGACTCCAGCGGCGCCATGCCCTGATGGCGCTCAAGCTGCAACGCCAGGTCGATCATCAGGATGGCGTTTTTCTTCACCACGCCGATCAGCAGGAACAGGCCGAGCAACGAGATCAGGCTGAACTCTCCGCCCAGGGCATAGATCGACAGCAGCGCGCCGACCCCCGCCGAAGGCAAGGTGGAAAGAATGGTCAGCGGATGAATATAGCTTTCATACAGCACGCCCAGCACCAGGTACACCGCCACCAGCGCGCCAAGGATCATCCACGGCTGGCTCTTCTGGGTCGCGGCGAAGGCATCGGCGGTGCCGGCCATTTTCGCGATGACGTCTTCCGGCAGCCCCACCGAGGCAATCGCCCGCTCGATGGCGGCACTGCCCTGCTCCACGGTCACGCCTTCGGCCATGTCGAAGGCGATGCTTTCCGAGGCGAACTGGCCTTCATGGCTGACCCGATCGTCTGCCAGGCTGTTCTCGTAATGAGCGATGGTCGACAGCGGAATCCGCGCGCCGTCCGCGGTGATCACCTGCACCTGCTTGAGCGTGATCGGGTCCTGGGCGTACTTGGGATTGACCTCCATCACCACCTGGTACTGGTTGAGGCTGTCGTAGATGGTCGAGATCTGCCGCTGGGCGTAGGCGTTGTTGAGCACTGCCGTGACCATGTCCATGTCCACGCCCAGGCGCTTGGCCTGGTCGCGGTCGACGATCAGCGTCACCTGCTGGGCGCCGCGGCCTTCGCGGGCATCGATCGCGGTCAGTTCCGGCAGCGCCTTGAGCGCGGTCACCACTTTCGGATACCACTCGCGCAGCGCGCCCAGGTCACCGCTTTGCAGGATGTAGGAGTACTGCGACGAGGTCTGTTCGCGGCCACCACCGAACTGCAGGTCCTGGTCGGCCATCAGCATCAGCTGCGCGCCGGGGACCTTGGGCATTTCCTTGCGCAGGCGCTCGATGACCTTTTGCGCGGAAAGGTTGCGTTCCTTGATCGGCTTGAGACGCACCAGCATGAACGCATTGTTGGTGCCGTTGCTGCCACCGATGAAACCGGCGACGCTTTCCACCGCGTCGTCCTTGAGCACGGCGCGGCGGAAGGTCTCCATTTTCGGTTGCATCACACTGAACGACAAACCGTCATCGCCCCGCACGAAACCGATCAGTTGTCCAGTGTCTTGCTGCGGAAGAAATATTTTAGGAACAACGACATACAGCGCAATGTTCACGCCAATTGTTACTAAAAGACTGAGCAACGTCAGGCGCCGGTGGCGCAGCACCCAATCGAGGCTGGTGGCGTACTTGCCGACCATCCATTCGTTGGCCCGCTGACTCCAGCGTTGCAGGCGGTTTTCCTGGCCCGGCGTGTGCGGCTTGAGCCAGCGGGCACAGAGCATCGGCGTCAAGGTCAGCGAAACCACCAGCGACACCACGATGGCCGCCGCCAGGGTGATGGAGAACTCGCGAAACAGGCTCTCGATGATCCCGCCCATGAACAGGATCGACAGGAACACCGCCACCAGCGACGCGTTCATCGACAGCAGGGTGAAGCCGACTTCCTGGGCGCCGAGGTACGCCGCCTTCATCGGCCGCATACCCGCGTCGATGTGCCGGGAGATGTTCTCCAGCACCACGATGGCATCGTCCACCACCAGCCCGGTGGCCAGGATCAAGGCCATCAGCGACAGGTTGTTCAGCGAGAAACCATACAGGTACATCACGGCAAAGGTGCCGACCAGCGACACCGGCACCGCCAACGTCGGGATCAGCGATGCACGGAAGTTGCCCAGGAACAGGAACACCACCAGGATCACCAGCGCCACGGCGATCAGCAGGGTCATTTCCGCTTCGTGCAGCGTGGCCTTGATCACCGGCGAGCGGTCCATGGCCAGGTTCAGCTTGACGCTGGCCGGCAGCACGGCCTGCAACGCCGGCAACTGGGCCTTGATCTCGTTGACCGTCTCGATGATGTTGGCGCCGGCCTGGCGGTTGATCACCAGCAGTACCGCCGAATCGTCGTTGAAGAAACCGCTGTTGTAGCGGTCCTCGACGCCGTCGCTGACCTTGGCCACATCCTTCAGGCGCAGGGCTGCGCCGTCCGCGTAGTGGATGATCAGCGACTCGTAGTCCTTGGCTTTTTCCAGTTGATCGTTGGCCTGCACCTGCCACAGGCGCTGATCGTCCTCGACCGAGCCCTTGGGCCGGCGCACGTTGGCATTGGCGATGGTATTGCGCACATCGTCCAGGGCCACGCCGTACTGGTTGAGTGCCTGGGGTTCGAGCTCGATGCGCACCGCCGGCAGGGAGCTGCCGCCGATCTGCACTTCGCCGACGCCCTGCACCTGCGACAGGCTCTGGGACAGGATGGTCGAGGCCAGGTCATAGAGCTGGCCTTTTTCCAGAACGTCCGACGTCAGCGACAGCACCATGATCGGCGCCTGGGACGGATTGATCTTCTTGTAGGTCGGCATGCTGCGCATACCGCTGGGTAGCAGGTTGCGCGAGGCGTTGATCGCCGCCTGCACTTCCCGCGCCGCGCCGTTGATGTCGCGGTCCAGGTCGAATTGCAGAATGACCCGGGTCGAGCCCTGGCTGGAGCGGCTGCTCATGGTGTTGACCCCGGCGATGGCGCCGAAGGAACGCTCAAGCGGAGTGGCCACTGTCGAGGCCATGACCTCAGGACTGGCGCCGGGCAGGCTGGCCTGCACCACGATCACCGGGAAGTCCATTTGCGGCAGCGGTGACACCGGCAACAGGCCGAAGCTGACCCCGCCCAGCAACATGATCGCCAGGCTCAGCAGCATGGTCGCGACCGGGCGCTTGATGAAAGGTCCCGACAGGTTCATGGCTGCTCTACCGCTTGCGCTGGCTCAGGCTTGCGACCCCAGCGTCGACCGAGACGGTCGAAGTACAGGTAGATCACCGGCGTGGTGAACAGGGTCAGCACCTGGCTCAACAGCAGGCCACCGACCATCACCAGGCCCAACGGTTGACGCAATTCCGCGCCGGAACCGGTGGCCAGCATCAACGGCACCGCGCCGAACAACGCCGCCAGGGTGGTCATCAGGATCGGCCGGAAACGCAGCAGGGCCGCCTGATAGATCGCCGTTTGCGGGTCCATGCCCTGATTGCGCTCGGCGTCGAGGGCGAAGTCAATCATCATGATCGCGTTCTTCTTCACGATGCCGATCAGCAGGATGATGCCGATGATCGCGATCATCCCCAGGTCATTGCCGCTGAGGATCAACGCCAGCAAGGCGCCGACCGCCGCAGAGGGCAAGGTCGACAGAATGGTGATCGGGTGGATATAGCTCTCGTAGAGCACGCCCAGCACGATGTACATGGTCACCACCGCCGCGAGGATCAGCAGCAAGGTGCTCGACAGCGACGCCTGGAAGGCTTCGGCCGCACCCTGGAACCGGGTCTGCACGCCAATCGGCATGCCGATGTCCTGCTGCACCTGCTCGATGATCTCTACCGCTTGCCCCAGCGCCACGCCGGGGGCCAGGTTGAACGACATCATTACCGCCGGGAACTGGCCGATGTGGGTGATCGCCAGTTGCGCCTGGCGCTCTTCGACATGCGCCAGGCTGGACAGGCGCACCTGCCCGCCATCGGTGGTCTTGACGTGGATCTGGTCCAGCGCCTGCGGGCCGATCTTCTCGCCGGACTGCGATTGCAGCACCACGCGATATTGGCTGGCCTGGGTGTAGATGGTGGAAATCTGCCGCTGGCCGAAGGCGTCGTACAGCGCGTCGGTGATGTTCGACACCGACACCCCGACCCGCGACGCGGCGTCGCGATCGATCACCAGGTAGACCTGCAAGCCTTTGTCCTGCAGGTCGCTGGCGACATCGGTCAGTTCCGGGCGCTGGGCCAGCGCTTCGACCAGGCGCCCACTCCACAGGCTGAGCAGCTGCGAATCCGGCGACGACATGCTGAACTGGTATTGCGTACGGCTGACCCGATCTTCGATGGTCAGGTCCTGCACCGGCTGCATGAACAGGCGAATGCCGATCAGTTTGTCCAGCTCCGGCTGCAAGCGCGCGATCACTTGCGACGCGCTCAGGTCGCGGTCACCGTGGGATTTGAGGTTGATCAGCAGCCGGCCGCTGTTGAGCGTCGCATTGTCACCATCGACGCCGATGTAGGACGACAGGCTCTCGACCGCCGGATCAGCCAGGATCACCTTGGCCAGTTCCTGCTGACGCTCGCTCATCGCCGCGAAGGAAATCGACTGCGGGGCCTCGGAAATGCCCTGGATCACCCCGGTGTCCTGCACCGGAAAGAAGCCCTTGGGCACCACCATGTACAGGAACACCGTCAACGCCAGGGTACCGATAGCCACCAGCAGTGTCAGGGGTTGATGCTTGAGAACCCACTTTAACTTGCGTCCGTAAGCCGCGATCATCCAATCAATTGCCGCGCCGCTCGCACGATAGAAACGGCCCTGTTCTTCTTCCTTGGGTTCACGCTTGAGCAGCCGAGCGCACATCATCGGGGTCAAGGTCAGGGACACCACCAGGGAAATCAGGATCGCCACCGCCAGGGTGATGGCGAATTCGCGGAACAGCCGCCCCACCACGTCGGCCATGAACAGCAGCGGGATCAGTACGGCAATCAGCGACAGGGTCAGGGAGATCAGGGTGAAGCCGATTTGCTTGGCGCCCTTGAGCGCCGCGTTCAACGGGCTGTCGCCCTCTTCGATGAACCGGGAAATGTTCTCCAGCATCACGATCGCATCGTCCACCACGAAGCCGGTGGCGATGGTCAGGGCCATCAGGGTCAGGTTGTTGACCGAGAAGCCGGCCAGGTACATCACGCCGAAGGTGCCGATCAACGACAGCGGCACGGCCACCGACGGGATGATCGTGGCACTGGCCCGGCGCAGGAACAGGAAAGTGACCATCACCACCAGGGCGATGGCGATCAGCAATTCGTGCTGCACGTCCGTGACCGAGGCGCGGATGGTCTGGGTGCGGTCAGTCAGCACCGTGACATCGAGGCCGGCCGGCAGGTTGTCGGTGATGCTCGGCAGCAAGGCCTTGATCCGGTCCACCACTTCGATGACGTTGGCCCCGGGCTGACGCTGGATGTTCAGCAGCACCGCCTGGTTTTCGTTGGCCCAGGCCGCCAGGCGCTCGTTCTCGGCGCCGTCGACGATTTCCGCCACGTCCTTGAGCCGCAACGGCGCGCCATTGGCATAGGCCAGGATCAGGTTGGCGTAGTCCTTGGGCGAGGTCAGTTGATCGTTGGCATCGAGCATCGAGACCCGGGTCGGGCCGTCGAAGTTGCCCTTGGGCTGGTTGACGTTGGACGCGCCGATCAGGGTGCGTACGTCCGCCAGGTTCAGGCCGTTGGCCGCCAGGGCTTCGGGGTTGACCTTGATCCGCACGGCCTGGCGCTGGCCACCGGCAATGCTGACCATGCCGACGCCGCTGATCTGGGCGATCTTCTGCGCCATGCGGGTGTCGACCAGGTCATTGAGCTTGGGCAACAGCATGGTCTTGGAGGTGATGGCCAGGGTCAGCACCGGGGTGTCGGCCGGGTTGACCTTGTTATACACCGGCGGTGCCGGCAAATCCTTGGGCAACAGGTTGGTCGCGGCATTGATTGCCGCCTGTACCTGCTGTTCTGCGACATCCATGTTGATGTCGAGGCTGAAGCGCAGGGTCAACACCGAAGCGCCGCCGGAGCTGGTGGACGCCATCTGGGTCAGGCCGGGCATCTGCCCGAACTGGCGCTCGAGCGGCGCGGTCACGGCACTGGTCATGACGTCCGGGCTCGCGCCGGGGTACAGGGTCATGACGCGAATGGTCGGGTAATCGACCTGGGGCAAGGCCGACACCGGCAGCAGGCGATAGGCGATCACGCCGGCCAGGATAATGGCCAGCATGCTCAGGGTGGTCGCTACCGGGCGAAGGATGAACAGCCGCGAGAGATTCATGCGCCGCCCTTTTTCGCCTTGTCGGCGGGTGCCGGTTCAGTCGTGGTGGCCGCCGTTTTGCCCTGGAGGTGGCCGGCCGGGTTGGTCGGCACTTGCTGCGGGTCGTTGACCACTTCCACGTCGCTGCCGTCTTTGAGGCGGTCGGTGCCCTCCAGCACCACCCGCTCACCGGCGGACAGGCCTTCGGTGACCACGGTGTTCTCGCCGTCGCTGGCACCGATTTTCAACTGGCGGATCTTGACCTTCTTGTCGCCGTCCAGGGCATAGACGAAGGTGCCGTTGGTGCCGAACTGGATCGCCGCGGAAGGCGCAAGCACCACGCCCTTGAGGGTGTCGGCCAGCAGGCGCACGTTGACGAACTGGTTGGGGAACAGCGCCTGGTCGCGGTTCTCGTAGCGCGCCTTGAATTTCAGGGTGCCGGTGGTGACGTCGATCTGGTTGTCCAGGCTCTGCAGCACGCCGGTGGCTTGCAGCTTGGTGTCGCCGCGATCCCAGGCCTCGGCCGGCAGCTTGGCACCGCTGCGATAGCGGGCCAGCACCACGTCGAGGCTGTTTTCCGGCAAGGTGAAGGCGACGCTGATGGGCTGGGTCTGGGTGATGATCACCAGCGCCGTGGTGTCGTTGGCCGCCACCAGGTTGCCGACGTCCAGCTGACGCAGGCCGACACGCCCGGCGATCGGCGCGCGGATCCGGGTGAATTCAAGGTTGAGCTTGGCGTCGTTGACCGCCGCCTGGTTGGTCTTGACCGTGCCCTGGTATTGACCGACCAGCGCTACGGCGGTGTCCAGGGTTTGCTTGGCGATGCTGTCCTCACGGTACAGGCCGGTATAACGCTCGACATCCACCTGGGCATTCTTCAACTGCGCCTGGTTCTGCAGCAAGGTGCCTTCCGCCTGGAGCAAGGCGTTCTGGTAAGGACGCGGGTCGATTTCGGCCAGCAGATCGCCAGCCTTGACCATCTGCCCTTCCTCGAAATAGATCTTCATCAGCTCACCGCCGACACGGCTGCGCACGTTGATGGTGTTCAGCGCCGTCACCGTACCCAGCGCCTTGTAATACAGCGGAAAATCCCCCGTGACCGCCGGCGCAACGCGCACCGGAACCGGCCCTGCCGCCCCGCCGAACCCTGGCCGCATCCCGCCTGGCCGGCCGGTGTGCCCGGCGACGGCTTTTTGCCCCGCGCCCTCTTTCGGCGCAGCGCTACCGGGCCAGAATTTCCAGCACAGGGCAGCGATGACCAACAGGACAAGCAGGCCAAACAGCCAGCGACGAGGACTACGGGAAGCAGAGGATTGCATTGAGTGATCAACCATTGGGCGCGTGGGCTTGTTTTACATGAGGCTGAACGATAAGCACTGGTGGGTGATAAGCAAAGCGCCTTTACCGGCAATTTACCTTCGGCTTACGTAACAGGAGATTTATCCAAGACACTGATACACAAATGAAAACGGCCTGGACAAGGGGGACGTTAACAATTGATTTCCACGCCGCGCCGGGCCTGCTGTTGTGCAGGGCAAGGCGCGAGAAGCGCGGTTTGGTCATTCCAAATAAGCTTCGAGCAACGCAGCCCTGCACAACAGCAGGCCCGGCCCTTCGGGTTGAGCCTTAAAGCGGGCCAGGCTGCGTTGCAGGCCTTGGAAAGGGAACAACCATTCCCAGCGGCCTGCGCCTTGCCTGGCCCGCTTTAAGGCGACAACGCGGCGAGGAAATCAATTGAGAACGTCCCCCTAGGCCGTTAACAATTGTAAAAGTAGACTTATTTCAGAACGGCAAGGGCCGCTTCGTAGTTCGGTTCTTCAGCGATTTCCTTGACCAGCTCGCTGTGCAGCACGTTGTCGTTCTCGTCCAGAACCACCACGGCACGGGCGGTCAGGCCTTTGAGCGGGCCGTCAGCGATGGCAACGCCGTAGTTCTCGATGAACTCGGCACCGCGCAGGGTCGACAGGTTCTGCACGTTTTCCAGGCCTTCGGCGCCGCAGAAGCGGGCTTGGGCGAACGGCAGGTCTGCGGAGATGCACAGCACCACGGTGTTGTCGACGCTGCTCGCCTTGGCGTTGAACTGGCGCACGGAGGTGGCGCAGGTCGGGGTGTCGACGCTTGGGAAGATGTTCAGCACTTTGCGCTTGCCGGCGAAGTCTTTCAGGGTGACGTCGGACAGATTGCCGGCAACCAGGGAAAAGGCTGGCGCCTTGGAACCGGCTTGAGGCAGTTGGCCGTTGACTTGAACCGGGTTGCCTTTAAGAGTGACTTGAGCCATGAACGGAGTCCTTCTGAACGTTGGTGGTGGAGAATTTTGAAGAGGCAGAAGTTAACCACGAAATGCGCCGGTGACCTATGGGGTGGATACAAATTGTCATGTGTCGGTGCACAAAACCGGCGTGGGTGCCTGCTTACACCAAACTCCGAAAATTTGTTGACCCACCGCTGTCGATTCAGCCGCAGATCATTCGACTATAAGTGAACAATCCCAATCCTGCGGAGACCACACCATGCGTTTCATGATCATCATCAAGGCGAGCAAAGACTCCGAAGCCGGCATCATGCCCAGCACCGAACTGCTCACCGCCATGGGCAACTACAACGAAGAACTGGCCAAGGCCGGCATCCTCCTCGCTGGCGAAGGCCTGCACCCCAGCAGCAAAGGCGCCCGTGTGCGTTTCAGCGGTGACAAACGCACAGTGATCGACGGTCCCTTCGCCGAAACCAAGGAACTGATCGCCGGCTACTGGTTATGGCAGGTGAAGTCGAAAGAAGAAGCCATCGAATGGGTCAAGCGCTGCCCCAACCCGATGCCGGGCACCGACGCCGAGATCGAGATCCGCCAGGTGTTCGAGTTGGAGGATTTCGGCGCGCAATTAACGCCGGAGTTGCGCGAGCAGGAAGAGCGGGCGTTTGGGCCGGGGAAGAAAGGCTGAAATCCTGACTATTGATTGCTCCACATTGATAGCTGCGAATAGCGGGGGCTGGATCATCTTGATTGCCCTTAGCCACCACTACCGCCTCGCCACAAAAAAACCGACCAGGCCCGCCATCATGTTCATATCGATGGCGAGCTCTGTTTTCCAATCCCTTGATTCGCATTAACTTTTTAGTACACAAAAACATCGAAAAACTTATACAAAAAACCAAAGAATTAATCCCTTGGACTGGCTAACCCCCATATAGCTGCTAGGTTCAAGAGACGTGTCCTACAGGCTTGATCAGAAAGAGACTACGTCGTAACGGCCGCCAAGTGCCGGGTTGTCCAAATGAGCCACCAAGGAATCGGGGAATCATGACAAACAAAATGGGGATCCACGCCTGTCTTTTGGTGGCTTCACTTGCGCCTGTTTTGTGCGCCCAGGCGGACAACGCCGAGACCGCCAACAAAAGCAACAACCCGCTGAACTTCGCGCCAGGCATGAGCGCTCAGGACTATTACACCCCCAGGTACTACGACTCCAATATCCATAGCAATGACCTGCTGATACGCGGCACGCTGCCGATTGCGCCCAACGATTACATTGGCGTGCCGCAATTGATCCGCGCCACGGCGCCGATCAGTACCCACCCGGACCCGAACAGTGGCTACAGCACCGGTGAAGGTGACCTGAACCTGTTCGATATTTTCCTGGTGAAGACCGAAGGCGTGCAGCTGGGCATCGGCCCGTTGCTGACCGCCCCCACTGCCGACCAGGACGAACTCGGCACGGGCAAATGGCAAGGCGGCCTGGCGGCGGTCGCTATCGACTCTTCACCCCGCGGGCTGCTGGGCGCGCTGGTGCAATACCAGAGTTCGTTCGCCGGTGACCACGACCGGCCCCACGTCGAAAGCGCAACGATGCAGCCTTTCATCATCCATAACCTGGAAAAAGGCTGGTACCTGCGCTCCACCGGCATCTGGACATTCGACCTGAAGAACGACACCCACTACATCCCACTCGGTTTGGGTGGCGGCAAAGTGTGGAAAGACGGGTCCAATATCCTCAACACCTTCATCGAACCGCAATGGACCGTCGAGAAAAAAGGCGATGGCATGCCTCAATTCACGCTATTCGTCGGCCTCAACGCCACCTTCGGCAAATAAGGATTCCCCCTATGCACGGTGCGATTCGCGCAGCCGGTTTCAGCCTGATGACGATGTTCGTCAGTTGCGGGGTCGGTGCCCAGGACCCGGATACACGAATCGGCCAGATCGCCATGGAAGGTGAATTGCCGGCCCATGAATCCATCGCCAAGCTCTATGCCGAACTGGATTTCCAGCAAGCCACCCAGAGTTACTTGTGGGCGTTGCCGCTGGTGTCCTACGCACAATGGCAACAAGAATTCAGCGACAAGCTGGGTGCCCGCAGTGGCGACCTGATGGTGCTCGACAGTTACGAAGACAAGCTCGGCGTCATCACCGCCAACGCCACCACGCCCTACATCCTGGGTTTCGTCAATCTCAATGAAACCGGTCCGCTGGTGATCGAGCTGCCCCCCGGGCCGACCGCAGGCGGTGTTGGCGATTTCTGGCAACGCGCGATCATCGACATGGGCCAGACCGGCCCGGACAAAGGCAAGGGCGGCAAATACCTGGTGTTGCCACCGGGCGCCGAGCCACCGGCGGATGCTGGCAAGTATTACCTGGCCAAGTCGCAGACCATGAACGTGCTGGTGGGATTTCGCGTGCTCGATCCCGACCCGGCCAAAGGCAAGGCGTTGGTCGGACAATTCAGGATGTACCCCTACGCCAAGCGTGGGGAGCCTGGCCAGACCCGACTGCTCTCCCCCGGCGGCAAAGCCTGGTCCGGCACCCAGCCACGGGCAATGGCGTACTGGGAACGCTTGCACCAGATCATCCAGAAAGAACCGGTCAACGAACGTGATCGTTTCTACATGGCCATGCTTGCCAGCCTGGGCATCGAGAAGGACCAGCCCTTCAACCCTGATGCCAATCAACGCAAGGCCCTGGAACAAGGTGCACAGATCGGCGAGCTGATCGCCAAGGCCAATACCTTCGCCAAGCGTTTCCCCGGCGCCCAATACTGGCCGGACCGCCAGTGGGACAAGGTGTTGAACATCACCGATCCTTCCCAGCGTGTTGCCTATTACGACCAGTTATGGGAACGCAGCGCCTGGTTCTACGAGGCGGTCACCAACACCAAGGGCATGGTGTCGAAAACCCCGGGGCTGGGCCAGACCTACCTCGGCGCCTATACCGATGCCAAGGGCAACTGGCTCGACGGTGCCAAAAGCTACCGCCTGCACGTCGGCGCCAACCCGCCGGCCAAGCAGTTCTGGTCGCTGACGGTGTATGACATCGACAGCCGCTGCCTGATCGACAACCCGCAGCGCAAAGCCGACCTGTCGTCGCGCCAGGATCTAAAAATGAACGCCGATGGTTCGGTGGACCTGTACTTCGGGCCCACCGCGCCAGAGGGTTTCGAAAACAACTGGGTGCAAACCCTGCCGGGCAAACACTGGTTCAGCTATTTCCGCCTGTATGCCCCGACCCTGCCCTATTTCGACAAGAGCTGGAAACTCGACGACATCACGACTGTGGAATGACGCCGAGTGTTGAATTAAACAAAACAGGTAAATGGAGTCGTTGATGGTCAGGGCTTTTGTTGTACGTCCGCTGTTGGCCTTGTGCATGGTAGGCGTCAGCCCGTCGTTGCTGGCGGCTGAAGGGGGTGGTGGCCGGCCGATGACCGGCCTGCAGGTATTTTCCAATGCCGGGATCGTGCCCCCGGAACCCGGCTGGGTGATGTCGTTGAGCAGTTTCTGGTACGACGGCGAGCTCAAGGGCAATACCCAGGTGCCGATAGTAGGCGCCCTGAGTACCGGCCTGGACCTGAAAGTGTCCTACACCATGGCCAACTTCACCCATGTCTGGGATACCGGCAAGGGTAGCTGGAACTACGCCTCGGCCATCGGCGTGCCGGTGCAATACACCGACATTACCGCGAGCATCACCGGCCCACGCGGCAGGACCCTGGGCACAGAAGATAAAGCCACGCAGTTTGCCGACATGCTGGTGACGCCCATCGCCGCCGGCTACCACTTCGACGAGGTCAACCACCTCTCGCTCTCGCTGCCGATCTACGTGCCGACCGGCGCCTATAACGATGATCGCCTCGCCAACGCCGGCCAGAACAATTACACCTTCATGCCCACCGTGGCCTTCACCCACCTCGACGGCAAGGGCGGCGAGTTCACCCTGTCCGGGGGGCTTGAGTTCTATACCGAAAACGACGCCACGGATTATCAAAACGGCGACATCTTCACCCTCGACGCCCTGTGGACCCACGGTTTCGGTAACGGCTGGAACGCCGGTTTGGCGGCGGGTTACATCCAGCAACTCACCGACGACACCGGGTCAGGCGCCGAAAGCGGCTTTCGCGGGCGTTCGGTGGGTGCCGGTCCGACGTTTGGCTGGCAGGGCAAGTTCGCCGATGCCCAGGCCAATTTCAACGCCCGTTGGATCCCGGAGTTCGACACCAAGAACCGGCCCGAGGGCAATGGTTTTTCGGTCAACCTGACGTTGGCGTTTTTCTAGGAGCATGCATGAGCGCACTCACTGACCTCAACGCCCTGCAAGCCAGCATCGCCGAAGCCGTACTGGGCCAGGATCAGGTGATCCGGCAGATTCTCGTCGGCCTGCTGGCCAACGGGCATTTGCTGCTGGAAAGCTTGCCGGGGTTGGCCAAGACCCGCACCGTCAAGGCGCTGGCCAAGCACTTGGACGCGAAGATGAGCCGTATCCAGTTCACCCCCGACCTCCTGCCCTCGGACATCACCGGCGCCGAGGTGCTGCACCAGGTCGAGGGCCAGAACGAGATCCGCTTCCAGCCTGGGCCACTGTTCGGCAACCTGATCCTGGCCGACGAAATCAACCGCGCCCCGGCCAAGGTCCAGGCCGCGCTGCTCGAAGCCATGGAAGAACGGCAGATCACCGTGGCCGGCAACAGCCATGCGCTGCCGGAACTGTTCATCGTGGTGGCGACGCAGAACCCGATCGAACAGGAAGGCACCTACCCGCTGCCGGAAGCGCAGATGGACCGCTTCCTGATGAAGGTGCTGCTCGATTATCCGAGCGCCGAAAACGAGAGCCAGGTGCTGCGCCTGTTGCGCGAGGAAGAACAGGCCCTCGGCGCCAGGACCGCGGCGGTGCAAGGTTTTGCCCTGTCCCAGGACGTGATCTTCGCCGCACGCCGGGAAGTCAGTGCCGTGCACGTGTCCCCGGCCATCGACCGCTACCTGATCGACCTGATCAACGCCACGCGTCACCCCGCCGACTACGACGCCGACCTCGGTCGCTGGATCGCTATCGGTGCGAGCCCCCGCGGCGGGATCGGCCTGGATCGTTGCGCCCGCGCCGATGCATGGTTGCAGGCCCAGGACTTCGTCTCGCCGGATAACGTGCGCGCCGTGGTGCACCCGGTACTGCGTCATCGCCTGCAACTGAGCTACGACGCGGTGGCGGACGGCGTGACGGCCGATCAGGTGCTTGACCGTTTGCTCGACAAGGTGGCGATCCCGGCATGAACATCGACGGGCGGGTCTACGTCTCTCTGGCGCAATTGATGGCGCTGGAGTTCAAGGCGCGTGACCTGAGTTTTCTCGCGCGCCAGCCGCAAGGCAGCATCCTCGCCGGTAACCATGCCTCGCGCCTGCGTGGCCGTGGCTTGAACTTCGATGAATTGCGCCGCTATCAGCCGGGGGACGATTTACGCCATCTCGACTGGCGCGCATCGCTGCGCACCGGCAAGCCGGTGGTGCGTACCTTCACTGAGGAGCGCGACCGCCCGGCGCTGATCCTGGTCGACCAGCGCATGAGCATGTTTTTCGGCTCGCAACGCAGCTTCAAATCCGCCATCGCCGCCGAACTCGGCGCTTTGGCGGCGTGGATGGTGTTCAACGCGGGAGATCGGGTCGGCGGGCTGGTGTTCAACGATCAGCGCGTCGACAGCATCGCCCCCCTGCGCAGCCGCAAGCGGATCGAAGCGCTGTGCAGCCGTATCGCCCAGCAGAATCAGAAACTGAATGCGGCCAACCCGGACGCCGAAGGCGAAGATCAGCTCGACAAGGTCTTGCAGCAGTGCCTGGCGCTGGCCGGCCATGATCATTTGATCTGCATCGTCAGTGACTTTGCCGGTGCCGGCGAGCGCACCTTGCAGCTGATGCGGCAACTGGCGGCGCACAACGATGTGATCGCCATGCAAGTCTACGATCCCTTGGCGCTGAACCTGCCGAAAAATGGCCGACTGTTGATCACCCAAGGCCAGCTGCAGGTTGAACTGGCGGTGGAACGACGTCAGGTGCACCAGCCCTTGGGCGATTTTCTGAGTGGCCGGCTCAAGGACGTGGCCACCCTGCTGCGCCGCAGCCAGGTGCCGTTGATGATGTTCAGCACCGCCACCCAGGCGCACGAACAACTGCGGGCCGAGCTGGGCAAGCACGCAGGAGCGCGCCGATGAACCCGAATGTCCCGAGCATCGAGCAACTCAAGGAAATCGCACTGCCAGTACCGGTCAGCTACGCGCCGCAGACCTGGGGTTGGTGGATGTTGCTCGCGGTGGTTGTGGTGGCGGTTGTGCTGCTGGGTCTGCGGCGTTACCGGCAATGGCGGCGGGACCTTTATCGGCGTGAGGCGTTGCAGCGATTGGCGCAGTTGCAAAAGCGCAGTGATGACCTGAATGCGTTGCGTGAGTTACCGGAGTTGCTCAAACGCACTGCAATCTCCATGCCCTACACAATTCCTGTAGGAGCGAGCTTGCTCGCGAAGGGGGCCTTACATTCAACATTGATGTCGAATGATCCGACGTCTTCGCGAGCAAGCTCGCTCCTACAAGGTCCTGCAGCCCTTGGGAATGCGGATTGGCAAGCCTTTTTGCAGCGGCACAGTAAGCACCCCCTGCCTGCCAACTTCAGCCAACAACTGTCGCAACTCGCCTACGCCCCTGATGCAGTGCTGCGCGCCATGCCGAACGAGCAACGCCAGCAATTGTTCGCCACCTGCAAACGCTGGGTGGAGCGTCATCATGTGGCAGCTTGATTACCCCTGGCTGCTGCTTCTGCTGCCCTTGCCATGGTTGGGTTATCGCTACCTGCCTGATTACCGTGAAGCGCGCAGCGCCGTGCGCGTGCCGTTTTTCAGTGCCATGAGCCGCGCGGTCGGCCAGACGCCGAGCCAAGCCGGCACGCGCACCAACCCTTGGCAATTGCTGCTTAACTTGTTGGTTTGGGCTCTGTTGCTGCTGGCGGCGGCCCGGCCGGTGTACGTGGAAAAACCCATCGAGCGCCAGCAACCGGTGCGCGACCTGATGCTGGCCATCGACATTTCCCAGTCCATGGAAACCACCGACTTCACCGACGCCAACGGCGAGAAGATCAATCGCCTGGCAGCGGTAAAGGAAGTCGTGCATGGCTTTATCGACAAGCGCAAGGAGGATCGCCTCGGCCTGATCGTGTTCGGCAGTGGCGCGTACCCCCAGGCGCCCTTGACCCTTGATCACGCCAGCCTTTCGCTGTTGCTGGACGACACCGGCATCGGCATGGCCGGCCCGAACACGGCGATCGGCGATGCTATTGGCTTGAGCCTGAAACTGCTTGACCAGGCCCATGAGCAGGAAAAAGTCGTGATCCTGCTCACCGACGGCAACGACACCAGCAGTGCGATCACCCCGGACCACGCGGCGCAAATGGCCGCGGCCAAAGGCGTGGTGATTCATACCATCGGCATTGGCGACCCTGACGCCTCGGGTGAGGCCAAGGTCAACTTGCAGGGCTTGCAGCAGATCGCCACGGCGACAGGCGGAAAGTTCTTTCGCGCCGAAGACACAAACGCGCTGGACCAGGTCTACAGCACCCTCGACAAACTCACTGCGCATCAAGTGAAAACCCTCAGCCACCAACCCAAACGAGACCTGTTCTGGTGGCCGCTCGGCGCCGCGATCGCCCTGCTTGCGCTCTACCACGCGTGCGCAATGCTACTGCCACGTTTGTCCATCGCTCGTCAGCGGCAGGAGGCTTGAGATGGAGATCAACCTCAGCGACTTCCACTTCCTGCGCCCACTCTGGCTGTTGCTGCTGCCTTTTGCTGCCCTGTTGCCACTGCTGTGGCGCCGCAGCCGCGACTTGCAACGGCGTTTGCGCAGCAACATCGCCGGGCACTTGCTGCCGCACTTGCTGATGACCCCCCGGGACCAGCAATGGCTACGCCCGGTGCATCTGGCTTGCGCGCTGTTGATGCTGGGTGCGGTTGCCGCCGCCGGGCCGACCTGGGAACAGGATCGCCCGGATTTCCTGGAAAACCGGGCGCCGCTGATCATCGCCATTGATCTGTCGCCGTCGATGGACGCCAGCGACGTGCAACCGAGTCGACTGGAAGCGGCCAAGCACAAGCTGCATGACCTGATCCAGCGTCGCGCCAGCGCGCGCAATGCGCTGATCGCCTACGCTGGCAGCGCACATCTGGTATTACCCCCGACTGACGACCCGGCCCTGCTCGACAGCTTCATTCAGGCCCTGGGCACCGAACTGATCGGCAAACCGGGGAAAAATGTCGGGGCGGTGATCGATCAGGCCAAGCGCCTGCTGGCAGCGGAAAAAACCCCGGGCACCCTGTTGTTGCTTACCGACGGCGCCGACACCTCGGCCCTGGCGGGGTTGGATCCACAACTGGCCGACAGCGCGCTGCAGGTCCTGATCCTCGCGGTCGGCAGCGAGGACGGCGGGATGATCCGCGACGCCAATGGCCAGCCACGCACCGACAGCAATGGTCGCCCGACACTGGGTAGCTTCGATCAGGCCGCACTCAAGCAACTCGCGTCAGCCATGGATGCACCGCTGGGCAGCCTGACGCTCAATGACGACGACCTGGATTGGGTCGAACTGCACGCCCAACAGCATTTCCAGAGTGCCAGTGACGAACAGCACGAGTTGCACTGGAAGGACGCCGGCTACTGGCTGTGCTGGCCGCTGTTGTTGATCGCGTTTTTCAGCGTGCGCAAGGGCTGGAGCCTGAACTGGATGGCCGGTTTTTTGCTGGCTGTCGGCCTTATTGCGCAGCCGGCCCCGGCGCAAGCCAATGCGCTGACCGATGCCTTTTTCACCCCGGACCAGCAAGGTCGCTGGGCCTTCGACCATGAACACTTCCCGCAGGCCGCCGCGCACTTTGTCGACCCGTACTGGAAAGGCATCGCCGCCTACAACGCCGCCGATTTCGATCTGGCCCTGGCCAGCTTCGCGCGGTTGCAAACGCCCCAGGCGTATTTCTACCTGGGCAACATTTACGTGCGCCGCTTCAAGTTCGACGAAGCCATCGCGGCCTACACCCAAGCGCTGAAGTTGCAGCCGCAATTCCCTGAGGCCACGGCCAACCTGGCGTTGGCCATCGCCTTGCACAAAGACACCGAAAGCGCCGAACAAAACGCCCCCGAGGTCAAGCCGGACGAAATCAAGATGGACAAGGCACCGGGCAAGGGCCAGAGCAAAGCGCTGCAAACCGAACAGGCGGCTTCAGATGCACAGTGGTTGCAGAACCTGACGACATCGCCGGCCAAGTTCCTGAAGCACAAGTTCAGTTTGCAGGATCAAGTGGGGGCTAAACCATGACCTGGCCGTTAAACCTCATCGCCTTGTTACTGAGCCTGATCAGCACCACCACCCTCGCCGTCGAACCCGAACTGCGCGTCCAGGCCAGCCTGCAACCCGCCGACACCGCCATGGTCGGCAGCCTCATCGAATTACGCCTGGATGTGCTGACCGACACCTGGTTCACCAGCGCCCCCACCCTGCCCGACCTGAAATTGCCCGGTGCCCTGGTGCTGCCGTCGGATGGCCATGCCGAACACCTGAACCAGACGCTCGACGGCAAATCCTTCAACGGCATGCGCTACAGCTACCTGATCACGCCCAACGTGGCCCAGGCTTTCGATATTGCGCCGCTGACGGTACGGGCAACCCCGGGGCAGGCCACCCTCGAGCTCAGCGCGCAAAGCCAAGCGCTGCACTTCACGGCGACACAACCGCCGGGGTTCAAGCCCGGCGAGCCGGTATTGGTCGCCCAGGAGTTGCGTTTCACCCAGGACATCATCAAGCCGGCCACTGCGTTGAAAGTCGGCGACAGCCTCACCCGCCAATTGACCCTGCAAGCCGACGGCGCCCTGGCCATGTCGTTGCCGACGCCGGCGCTGGGGGATGTCAGTGGCCTGAGCCGTTACCCGAAAAACCCGCAAGTCAGCAATCTGGACGACGGCCGCGGCAACTTCATCGGTGGCCAGCGCATCGACAGCGTGACCTATCGCATCGACACGCAAGGCCAGCACACCCTGCCGGCCATCGAACTGAAATGGTGGGACACCGGTAGCCAGCAGACCCGCACTGCCCAGGTCCCCGCGGCTAGCTTCGACGCCGTTGCCAACAGTGCCTACAAACCGGTGTTCTCGATCACCGAAGACCTGAAAAAACTCGGTCAATCCCAGCGCCTGCACCTCTCGGGATTCACCTTTGGCCTGCTGGCGCTGCTGTTGGGCGTGGCGCTGCTCGCCTGGTTTGCCCGACCGTATGCCCATCGCGCACACCTCGCCTGGCAAGCGCGCCGCCGTGCCCGCGAGGCGGCGTGGCTGGAATCGTCCGAGTATGCCTGGCGCCAGATCCCGCCACAGCTTGAGGGCCAACCCGCGCAGCTGAGCGCCCTGTACCTGTGGACCCGGCGCCGTCGCAAGGGCTTGAAACTGACCGCTTTCGGCCCGCGTCTGCAAGCGTTCCTGCGCGCGTGCTACGGCCGGCAGCCGACCAAAGATCAGGCCCTGCTTCAACTCAGGCAATCCTTGACTACGCTGCATAGTCAGGCCGAACACAAGCAAGAATCAGTCGCTAGCGCACTGCGACCACTCAACCCCGTTCACGAGAAGGATTTCCCATGACGAACCCGATAGCGCACCGCCAGTTCCACGGCTTAAAGCTGCTGTTGGCACTGGCCCTGAGCCTGCCATTGCTGGTGCAGGCCGCTGAACCACTGCCGTCGTGGAATGACGGTCCGTCGAAAAAGAACATCATCGAATTCGTCCAGGCCGTGACCGATCAGAGCAGCAAGGACTTCGTCAAACCCGAAGACCGTATCGCCGTGTTCGATAACGACGGCACCTTGTGGAGCGAACAGCCGATGTATTTCGAGCTGCTGTTCGCCCTGGAAGAGGTCAAGCGCACCGCGTCGCAGCACCCGGAATGGAAAACCACCCAGCCGTTCCAGGCCGTGCTCGAAAACGATCACCAGGCCCTGGCCGCCAGCGGCCTTGACGGCATGATGAAAATCTTCGGTGCAACCCACACCGGCATGACCACCGAAGCCTTCGACGATTACGCCAAGACCTGGTTGAGCCAGGCCCGCCACCCGAAAACCGGCAAGCCGTACACCGAAATGATCTTCCAGCCGATGCTGGAAATGCTCGACTACCTGCGCCGCCAGGACTTCAAGACTTACATCGTCTCCGGTGGCGACACCGGCTTCATGCGCGCCTTCGCCGAAAAGGTCTACGGCATCCCGCCCGAGCAGGTGATCGGCACCACATTCGTCACCACCTTTGAATACAAGGATGGCAAGGCGTCGATCCTGCGCACGCCAAAACTGGCCCACAACGATGACGGGCCGGGCAAGCCGGTGAGCATTGATGCCGTGATCGGGCGCCGACCGATTCTGGCGTTCGGCAACTCCGACGGCGACCTGCAAATGCTGCAGTGGACTGCGGCCGGGACCGGCAAACGTTTCATGGGGTTGGTGCATCACACCGACGCCAAGCGTGAATGGGCTTATGACCGCCAGTCGCAGATCGGCCGTCTGGACAAGGCCCTGGACGAAGCAAAAACCCGTGGCTGGACCGTTGTGGACATGGCCGCCGAGTGGCGCCGGATCTATCCGTTCGATGCCGCCACCTCTGAGCAAGTGCAATAAAAAAAATCGTGACGCAGGACCGCAATGAACGTTTGTCGCACCGAGCGACGTAAGTGAAAAGGAGCAGGTCAGATGACTCGCATACGCAAATGGTTACCGAAGTTGGCCCTGGTGGCGACATCGGTGATGGCGATCTCGGCAACCGCTGGGGCCGCCGATAAACCCAATATTCTCGTGATCTTCGGCGACGACATCGGCCAGACCAACATCAGCGCCTATTCCATGGGCGTGGTCGGCTATAAGACGCCCAACATCGACCGCATTGCCAAGGAAGGCATGATGTTCACCGACTATTACGCGGAGAACAGCTGCACCGCCGGACGGTCTTCGTTCATTACCGGCCAGACGCCGCTGCGCACCGGTTTGTCCAAAGTCGGCGTACCGGGTGCACCGGTCGGCCTGCAAAAGCGCGACATCACCATTGCCCAAGCGCTGAAATCCCAGGGCTATGCGACCGGTCAGTTCGGCAAGAATCACTTGGGTGACAAGGATGAATACCTGCCGACCAACCATGGTTTCGACGAGTTCTTCGGCAACCTGTACCACCTCAACGCCGAAGAAGAACCTGAGCGCCCGTACTGGCCCAAGGATGACCCCGAGTTCGTCAAGGCCATGTCACCTCGTGGCGTGATCCACAGCTATGCCGACGGCAAGATCGAAGACACCGGCGCACTGACCGTCAAGCGCATGGAAACCATCGACGACGAAACCACGGCGGCGGCGCAAGCGTTCATCGAGAAACAGGCCAAGGCGGACAAGCCGTTCTTCGTCTGGATGAACACCACCCGCATGCACTTGTTCACCCACGTGCGTGAGTCGATGAAGGGCCAGAGCGGCATGCCCGGCAACGACTATGCCGATGGCATGCTCGAGCACGACGGCGACGTCGGTAAACTGCTGAAAACCCTCGATGACCTGAAAATCACCGACAACACCATCGTCGTCTACACCACCGACAACGGCCCGAACCAGTTCTCCTGGCCGGACGCGGCGACTACGCCGTTCCGCAACGAGAAGAACTCCAACTGGGAAGGCGCCTATCGCGTTCCGGCGATGATTCGCTGGCCAGGCAAGATCAAGGCCGGTGAAGTGTCCAACGAGTTGTTCTCGGGCATGGACTGGTTCCCCACCCTGCTCGCCGCTGCTGGCGACACCGGCGTCAAGGACAAACTCCTCAAAGGCTGGGCACCGACTTCGGGCGGTACCAACTTCAAGGTGCACCTGGACGGTTACAACCAGCTGCCTTACCTGACCGGTCAACAGCCTAAAAGCGAGCGCAAGGAGTTCTACTACTTCAACGACGACGGCGTGCTGGTGTCGATGCGCTTTGATAACTGGAAAGCGGTATTCTGCGAGCAGCGTGCACCTGGCGGTTTTAAAGTCTGGAGCGAACCGTTCGTATGCCTGCGCGTACCGAAAATCTTCAACCTGCGGATGGACCCGTATGAAAGGGCCGACGTGGTTTCCGACCAATACTACGATTGGACTACCAAGAACGTTTACCTGACTGAAATTGCAGTCATGAAGTCGGCGGCGTTCCTGCAAACATTCATCGATTATCCACCTAGCCAGAAACCGGCCAGCTTCAGCATTGACCAGATCCGTGCTGCGGTAGATGCGAAAATCGCGGAAAAAATGAAAGCGGCTCAGTAACACTGCTTGACCACCGCTCGCCCTCATCGGCGAGCGGCGATCGTTCCCACGCGCCGCAAAGGAATGCCTCAAGGGACGCTCCGCGTTCCAGCTCTCGAAAGGGACGCAGAGCGTCCCGGGCTGCATTCCTTTGCGGCGCGTGGGAACGATCTACGTGTGAATTCGAATTCTTTTCAAGGCAACGAACCTATGTCCTCACGTGTCGCCAGCAAGTCGTCGGCCATCCCTGCCCCCCACGTCGCCTCCCCGGCGCTGTTGATCCCCGCCCTGTTGCTGTTCGTCTCCGGTGCCGCGGCGCTGGTGTATCAGGTGCTGTGGATCAAGCAGCTGTCGCTGGTGGTGGGCGTCGAGGTGTATGCCATAACCACCGGGATCAGCGCATTTTTTGCCGGCCTGGCCCTGGGCGGCCTGTTGTTCGGCCGCTGGGCGGACCGCTTGCAGCAACCGGTTCTGTTGTACGCCGGGCTGGAAGTGCTGGTGGCGGTGCTGGGTGTCGGCGCGACCTTCGCCATGAGCCTGGCGGCCGGTCCGTTTGCCTGGTTGGAGCAGCAGGTGGGCCTGCTGGCCTGGGTGTTGCCGTTTGCGCTGGTGGGCATTCCGGCATTGCTGATGGGCGGCACGCTGCCGGTGCTGGTGCGCGCCCTGGCCGCCGATCCGCAGCAACTGGGCAAGGCCGGTGGTCACCTCTACGCGGCCAACACTGCGGGCGCCATTGCCGGCACTCTGCTCGCGGCGTTCGTATTGATTGCCACCCTCGGCGTGCGCGGCAGTGCCCTGGCCGCCGCGATGCTCAATCTGCTGGCCGCCGCCGGTGCCCTGTGGTTTCAGCGCCAGCGTGTCCTGGCCGTTGAAACCCCGGTCAAACACCACGCCGACAAAACGCCGGATCGCCTGGCCCTGTGGCTGTATTCGATCGCCGGCGGCGTGGCCCTGGGCTACGAAGTGGTCTGGTCGCAGTCCATCGTGCAGTTCATGAGTACCCGCACCTATGCCTTTGCCGTGGTGTTGGCGACGTACCTCACCGGCCTGTTCCTCGGCAGTGCCCTGCTCGCCCGTCGGGTTGATCGCCTGCGCGATCCCTGGGGTGTGTTCGGCCTGCTGATCGCCGGTGCCGGTTTAATCGCATTGTTGGAAGTCGCCCTGCTTGGGCGTTGGCTGGTGCTTGCACAAAGCGCGGCCGAAGCCTGGGTGCTGTCATTGGGCGCCAGTGAATTGCTCGGCATGAGTACACGCTTCGCCGTGGCGGCGCTGAGTATCGTGTTCGTGCCGACGGTGCTGCTCGGCGCCGCGTTTCCCGTGGCCCTGCGCCTGAGCGTCGGGCGCGAGCATGTAGGGCGCAATGTCGGTGAGGTGGTGGCGTTCAATACCCTCGGCGGTATCGTCGGGGTGATGCTCTGCGGCTTTGTGCTGATCCCGCTGCTGGGGCTGGTTCGAACCCTGGGGCTGCTGGCGATCATTGCGGCGGGGATTGGCTACTTTGCCGTGCGCAAGGGCCACGGCGTCAAGAAGGGACGGCGTCAGGGGGTGATCGCCCTCGGCCTGGTCTCGGTGGCGCTGGCGCTGCTGACCCCGGTGGACAAACTGGCCAGCCTGCTGCCCGGCGCGCGCAACGGCACCTTGGCGTTCTACGAGGAAGGACGTGGCGGTACCGTCGCCGTGGTCACTCAGGGCAAGGGCCAGAGGGCGTTCCAGCGCTTGTATATCCAGGGTGTTTCCAACACCGGCGACGCCATGCCCTCGCTGCGCTACATGCGGATCCAGGCGCTGCTGCCACTGTTGATCCACAACGGCGAACCCCGCTCGGCACTGGTGATCGGTTTCGGCACGGGCATCACCGCCGGCGCCCTGACGCGCTATCCGGGCCTGGAGCAGCGCGTTGTCGCTGAACTGTTGCCGTCGGTAGTGAAGGCCGCGCCGTTGTTCAAGGGTAACTTCAATGCCGCCACCGACCCGGGTGTCGACGTGCGCCTGCGCGACGGTCGCCAGGAACTGTTGCGCAATCCGCAGCGCTACGACCTGATCACCCTCGAACCCCCACCGCCCTCCGCTGCCGGTGTGGTCAATCTGTATTCCCGGGATTTCTACCAGTTGGCCGCCAGCCGCTTGCACAAGCAGGGCCTGGTCGCGCAATGGCTGCCGCTGCCAACACAGAACATCGACGACTCGCGTTCGCTGGTGCGTAGCTTCCTCGATGTCTTCCCCTACGCCACGCTGTGGACCAGCGAGTTCCACGAGATGCTGCTGGTGGGTTCGCTGGAACCGATCGAACTGGATGCTGCAAAAATCACTCAACGTTTCCAGCAGGACAGCGTACGCAGCACCTTGCAGGACGTCGGGATCGGCTCGGCCGCCGCCCTGCTCGCAACCTGGGTCACCGATCGCGGCGGCCTGGAACGCTTCGCCGCTGATGCACCTGCCGTAACGGATGACCAGCCGCGAATCGAATACGCGCCGTGGGTGCGGGCCAAGGAGATCAGCCGCGTGCTGCCGGCCCTGCTGGACTTGCACCAACCGCCGGTGCTGCTGAACGCCGATCAGGGGTTTACCGAGCGAATGAACAACCACCGGCAGCGCCTGATGCAGTTCTACCGGGCGAGCCTGCACGCCTATGAGGGTGACCGGGATGCCTGGGCCAGGGATGTGCGTGAGGTGATGCGCGGGGATGGGGGGAATCCGTATTATCGGTGGTTTGTCGGGGAGTGATGCGTCGCCTGTCCAGCCGCCTTCGCGAGCAAGTCGAAAGGGCCATCAGCTTTACCGCAACCATCATTTGACAGACGCCGGCCATCCGGCAAAGCTGCATCGAGCATGAACGCGCGCCTGACGGCAAACGCACCTGGACTACGGAAGTCGTAATGCCGAAACATAAAAATAAAGCTGTAGAGCCAAACCCTGATTCGCAATCGACCCTGATCCATCGATACCTGTTCCCCGTCACTATCGGCGCCTTGTTGCTGGCGGTCGCGGGCATCGGCTGGTTCCTGCTGCGCAGCCAACCGGCTCCCGTGACCTATGCGCCGGTCAATACACCTGTCGCGCAACCCGCAAAACCGCAACCTGTCGCCATGGCGCCGGCGACCATGGTCGACGAACAGCAATGCCAGGCCTGCCACAGCGCACAGGTCAAGGACTGGCAAGGTTCCCATCACCAATTGGCGATGCAGGAAGCCAACGCCCAGACCCTGCTCGGCGACTTCAACAACGTCACCTTCAAGGCCGAAAACGAAACCACCCGATTCTCGCGCAAGGACGACGGTTTCTGGGTCAACACCCCTGGCATCGACGGCAAGAACGCCGACTTCAAGGTCGCCTACACCTTCGGCATCGCACCGCTGCAGCAATACCTGATCGAGGTCGGCGACGGTCGCTTGCAAGCCCTCGGCATTGCCTGGGATACCCAGAAGCAGCGCTGGTTTCATCTCTATCCAGGCCAGGGTGTGACCTTCAAGGACCCGCTGCACTGGAGCAAGCCGAGCCAGAACGCCAATTTCATGTGCGTCGAGTGCCATACCACCGGGTACAAGCGCAACTTCGATGCTGCGAAAAACACCTTCGACAGTCAGTGGAACAACCTCGGCGTCGGCTGCCAGGCCTGCCACGGCCCGGCCTCCAATCATCTGCAATGGACGGCGAAAAAAGGCGATCTGACCCACTCGGGTTTTGCCGTCGACCTCAAGGATAAAAACGCCACCGTCGAGATCGAAACCTGCGCCCGCTGTCACTCGCGTCGTGCGCCACTGGGCGACGGTTTCACCGTTGGCAAGCGCCTGATGGACGACTACCTGCCAAGTGCCCTGACCCGCGAGCTATACGCCTTGGACGGCAAGATCAAGGATGAGGTGTTCGAACACGGCTCGTTCGCCCAGAGCAAAATGTTCGACAAGGGCGTGCGCTGCAGCAATTGCCATAACCCCCACAGCAGCGAACTCAAGGCGCCGGGCAATGGCGTATGCCTGCAATGCCACAACACCGCTGGCAAGACCTCCGTCGAAGGCGTCGACGGCAAGGGCCTGCAAGCGAAAAACTACGATTCCATCGAACACACCCGCCACACCATGGGCCAGCCGGGTTCGCAGTGCATCGATTGCCATATGCCCGGCAAGTTCTATATGGGCAATGACTTTCGGCATGACCACAGTTTCAGCATTCCCAACCCCGAGCGGGCGCAAAAGCTCGGTACACCGGACGCCTGCCTGACCTGTCACCAGGGCAAGGCCGGCGACAAGGTTACCGAGCAGTTCAAGCGCTGGAACACTTCCACCGCCGCCCAAGCCCCGCGCTACGACGAAAGTCTGTGGCTGATCCGCAACGGCCAGCCTGGCGCCGCGCAAGCCCTGTACGAGCAACTGCAGCGCAGCAACCTGCCGGCGATTCAACGGGCGACCCTGCTTGGCGAGTTGCCGCTGTACCCCAGCGAGCAGGCGCTGAAACTGGCCACCCGGGACTTGAGCAACCCGGCACCGCAAGTGCGTGAAAGCGCTGTGCGGGCGATCAGCGCGTTCCTGCCGCCTGCGGAACGTGCGCCGCTGTTGACGCCGTTGCTGAGCGATCCGGTCAAGGCGGTACGCATTGCCGCGGCCCGGGACTTGCTCAGCGTGGCGCGCAATGGCCTGGGCACGGCCCAGGACAACTGGAACGCGGCCATCGCCGAGTACGAGACCGTGCAAAAGAGCCTGGCCGAACGCGCCGAAGCCAACCTCAACCTGGCCATGCTCTACCAGGCCAGCGGCCGCAGCGGCGAAGTCGAAGGCTTGTTGCGCACCTCGCTCCAGCGCGACCCGGACTTCTACCCGGCGCTGGTGACCTTGGTGCAATGGCTGGAAGCCAACGGTCGCGGCCAGGAAGCCCAAGTGCTGCTGACGCAAAGCCTGAAGGAACACCCCGACGCCGCACTGCTGCAACACACCCAGGGCTTGTCGCTGGTACGTGCCGGCCAATCCGCACAGGCCATGCCCTTCCTGCGCAAAGCCGCGCTACTGGAACCGCAGAGCCCGCAATACGGCTATGTGCTGGCCGTGGCCCTGCATGACAGCGGCAAGGTCGATGCCGCGTGCGAGGAGCTGGAAAGGCTGTTGAAAGTGCAGCCAGCCAACCGCAATGCGCGGTTGTCGCTGATCCAGTACTACCTGGACAGCGGCCAGGAACCCAAGGCCCAGGTGCTGTTGCAGGGCTGGAAGAAAATGAACATGGGGGATCCGGCGTTGAAATGATCGGGGGGGCTTGCCCAATGGCCCCTTCGCGGGCAAGCCTCGCTCCTACAGCGAAAGCGTCAGCCCTGCCAATGATGACTTGAGTCATCGCCTCCGAAACAACGGCCGCGGCCACACGGCGTGTTCCCGTGGATTTTCCAGCCAGCGTGCCAGCGGCAAGATCAGCTTGCCCGCTGGCTTTGAAAAAACCGTATCAGAAGAAATGCAGCAGGGCTGGAGCCGTATTAAATCTGCTCCGCATAAATCAGTTTTTCCTGAGCCTGTTTTGTTTTCACCACGGTTTCTACAGTGCACGCCATTGCAACCGTGGAAGCATTGATCATGAGCACAACAACTACCGGACAGGCCTATAACTACAAGGTCGTGCGCCAATTCATCGTGGCGACCGTGATCTGGGGCGTCGTGGGGATGGCGATGGGCGTGTGGATCGCCTCGCAGCTGGTGTGGCCGCAGCTGAACCTGGACCTGCCGTGGACCACGTTCGGGCGCTTGCGCCCGCTGCACACCAGCCTGGTGATTTTCGGATTCGCCGGCAGCGCGCAGTTCGCCGCCAGCTACTACGCCGTACAACGTACCTGCCAGGTGCGGCTGTTCTCGGACAAACTCGCCGCCTTCACGTTCTGGGGCTGGCAATCGGTCATCGTGGTGATGCTCGTTACTTTGCCGCTGGGCTACACCACCACCAAAGAATACGCCGAGATCGAGTTCTCCGGGGCGGTATGGATGACCCTGGTCTGGGTCGCCTACGCCGTCGTGTTCTTCACCACCGTGGTGCAGCGCAAGACCCGGCACATCTATGTCGGCAACTGGTTCTTCGGCGCATTCATCGTGGTGATTGCGATGCTGCACGTGGTCAATCACCTGGCGATTCCGGTGGACTGGTTCAAGTCCTATCCGGTGTATTCCGGGGCTACCGATGCCATGGTGCAGTGGTGGTACGGGCACAACGCCGTGGGTTTTTTCCTGACCACCGGCTTCCTCGGAATGATGTATTACTTCGTGCCCAAACAAGCGGGCCGGCCGGTGTACTCCTATCGTTTGTCGATCGTGCACTTCTGGGCGCTGATCACCCTGTACATCTGGGCCGGCCCCCACCACTTGCACTACACCGCCTTGCCGGACTGGGCGCAGTCGCTGGGCATGGCCATGTCGCTGATCCTGTTGGCGCCGAGCTGGGGCGGGATGATCAACGGCATGATGACCCTCTCGGGCGCCTGGCATAAATTGCGCACCGACCCGATCCTGCGCTTTCTGGTGCTGTCCCTGGCCTTCTACGGCATGTCGACCTTTGAAGGGCCGATGATGGCGATCAAGACGGTCAACGCCCTCTCCCACTACACCGACTGGACCATCGGCCACGTGCACGCCGGTGCACTCGGCTGGGTGGCGATGATCACCTTCGGCGCGACGTACCACATGGTGCCGAAAGTCTTCGGTCGCGCGCAGATGCACAGCATCGGCCTGATGAACCTGCACTTCTGGCTGGCAACCATCGGCACCGTGCTGTACATCGCCTCGATGTGGGTCAACGGCATCACCCAGGGCCTGATGTGGCGCGCGATCAACGATGACGGCACGCTGACCTACTCCTTCGTCGAAGCCTTGCAGGCCAGCCATCCGGGGTTCGTGGTGCGTTTTGCCGGTGGCGTGCTGTTCCTCACTGGCATGCTGGTGATGGCTTACAACGTGTGGCGCACGGTGCGGGTGTCCGACGTGGCGATGGCGGAAAGTGAGGCGCAGATAGCCTGATGCCGTTTGCCGATGACCCTGAGGTCGCACGACGGGTGGAAGCCGCTACCGGCAAGCGCATACATGCGGTCGCGCCGCAGTTGGGGGAGGTACCCTTGTAGGAGCTGGCTTGCCAGCGAAGGCGGTCTCAGATCAGCCACGTTCTCGTGGAATCAGACTCTGCAACTGCTGCGCCAGAAAATCCGCCTCGAAGACAAAAGTATCCGGGTCTTTAAGGCCATTGGTCTTGCGCCATTGCCAACCATTGGACGGCGGCATGCACACCAGCGAAACACTGCCATAGCGCGCCGAGGTAAAGCCCATCACCGCCAGGGAAATCTGCCCACCGGCCCCCATCACATCCGGCACGAACTCCACCGGTTTGCCGGCGATCAAAATGCTCAACTTCTCAGTCTTGAAGGTGGACGCCTCCACCGGAACACTTGGCCCGGACGCGACATACGCTTCGCGGCTCACCTCCAGCAGATTCGGCGCCAGAACCGGCTCCAGCCACTGCTGGATTTGGTCGAATAGCTCACCGATGCGCCGGGCCCACTCGGCCGATTGCGTCTCGAACAGCTGTTTTTTGTGCGCTTCGCTTTCTGCGTAATGACGAAGCATCTCGCCCAGTTGCCGTACGTCGTCCATTGCGGTGTTCCTTTGATTGAAGCGGTGTTGCGGATATTGAGCATGGCAGATGCGCGCCGCCCGCGTACGACTAAAAGCGCGAGCGGTATGGATCAATCGCTATTGGGCATGCGGCGCAATCGCGCCATGCTCAAGGTATCGACGTAGGCGCCATCGCGCACCGCATAGTCGCGAAACAGTCCTTCTGTCTCGAAGCCGAACTTGCGGTACAGGCCGATGGCCGCTTCGTTGTCGGCATACACGCTCAGTTCAACCCGCCGCAGGTTCATCCAGTTGTCGGCGATATCCAGCACCGCAGCCAACAGTTTCGAACCCACGCCCTTGCCCTGCCATTGGGACGCAACGCCCATGCCGAAGTTGCCTGCGTGGCTGCGGCGGATGCGTGGAAACTGCTCCAGTGTGATGCTGCCGATGACCGTCCCTTGGTGCAGGGCCACCAGTTGCACGATCCGCTCATTGTCCGTTTCCACGCGTTTGCGCCAGGTCTCGGAGGATGGAAACGGCATCTGCAGCGTCTGACGGGCGACGACCGGTTCGTGGTAAAGCGCGGTGATGCCTGCAACGTGAGATTCGTTGAGGCGTTCGAGGGTGATGACAGCGTCGGTGGCGTGCATGGGTGATTCATCCTTGATACAGACATGGCCGCCCACTCTACAACGCATCCTTCATGGAAAGACACCCTGTAGGAGCGAGCCTGCTCGCGAAAAACCTGAGAACGCCGCGGGGTTTCAGGCTTCCCCCGTTATCGTTGGCGTCCATCGTCGGAACGCCACCCGGAGCATGCTCGCTCCTACAGGAACCAGTCCCGACGTTCGCTGAAAGTGTTCTGGATCAACTCGACGATCATCTGCACCTGCGCCTCCCTCTCGGACTCGGCATTCACCGCCAGCCACACCTCGCGCTGCATCGGCGGTTGGAACAACCCCGGTAAACCGATCAAGCCGCGGTCGAAGTGGCTCATGTAGCCGGGCAGCAGGCCGATGCAGGCGCTGCAACGGATCATCTCCAGCATCAGAGGATACGAATGCGACTGCACGATCCCGGCCGGGCGCTGATCGGCCAGGTCGTTCCAGGGGCTAAAACTGTCGATCTGCCGATCATGCTGCCATTGCACCAGCATGAAATCGGCCAGGTCATCGAGGCTGTCGGGCCGCGCGGCGACCCGTGAATAGCGCTTGGCGATGTGCGGAACGTAGTCGAGTCGCGCCAGGCATTGCGGCTTGCTGACGGCGAAACTCGGGCCCGGCAGCGGCGAGTCGGTCCCCGCCAGCCACACCACGACATCGGCACTGACCGCCTGCAGGGACAATTCGCTGTCGAGGGTAATGATGTCCAGGCGCGCGCTGGCATTGCGTCGCAGCAACGCCACCAGATCACGACCGAGGATGTCGTGCAGGATCGTCTCGGCGACCGCCAGGCGCACAATGGGTTGCTCGATCACCGGCAGGTCGCGTTCATGCGCCAGCGCGGTCAGCTGCTTGTGCAGTTGCAAGCCGTCACGACTGAGCACCAGCCCGTTCTGCGAAGGGCTGAACAGCGAACACTGCAACTGCTTTTCCAGCTGCGCCAATTGCTTGCGCAGCCGGGTTGCCTTGATGTTGAGGCGGCGGGCTGCCTGCATGAAGCAGCCGCAACGGGCGATCACGCTCAAGCACTGCGCCTGCAGCGGATCGATCTGCGCCGCGCGGGTGCGCCAGGACGTGGTTTTATCGAGGGCTGCGCGATAATGCGCTACAGGCTGAACGCCCCGGGTTTCCATGAATGACATCGATGACTCCCTGTCGATCTTCCACTGGGAGTTCCATCCTGCGCAATCTGCATGAACGACGTATGACAGCTGCTCAGGCGCTGGGCGCCTGGCGAAAACTCACGGCCAGTCGATTCCAGCTGTTGATGGTGGTGACCGCGATGGTCAGGTCCACCAGTTCACCTTCGCTGAACTGCTCTCGGGCTTGCTCGTAGACAGCGTCCGGCACGTGGTCCTGCGAAAGCAGTGTCACTGCCTCGGTCCAGGCCAGGGCGGCGCGCTCGCGCGGGTTGAAGAAGTTGCTGTCGCGCCAGACCACGATGGAGTACAAGCGGCGGTCGGTCTCGCCCAGGCGCCGGGCGTCCACCGAGTGCATGTCGGTGCAGAACGCACAGCCATTGAGCTGCGAAGCGCGGATCTTGATCAGGTGCAGCAGCGCCGGCTCGATGCTCAGGCTGCTGGTCAGGGCTTCCATCGCTATCATCGCTTTCATCGCCTTGGGCGAGGCGCTGTAGTAATCCAGGCGGGGGGTCATGGCGCGACCTCATAAGGCGATCATGTGCCGCCAAGGTAGTCGTTGTTAACGCGGCGTTACATATCCAATTTCGCGAATTATTCGTGGACCACCTGGCCCAGACCAATTGGCGGTTTTTGCGCCACGCAACTACTGCATAAACGCCAGTTGAGGTTAATCTGACGATGCACACGCGCCTCAATTGCCATGGAGCCTTGCCGGTATGGAACTACACGTTGTCATTAACGGACGCAAGGACCTGGCGGGCCAGTTGTATACGCAACTGCGCAGCGCTATCGAATCGGGCCGCCTGGCCGCCGGGACGCAACTGCCTCCCAGTCGCCTGCTGGCCGAGCAACTGGGCATTTCCCGCAAGACCATCTCCGATACCTATGCCCAGCTGACCTATGAAAACTTCCTCACCGGGGTGATCGGCAAAGGCACCTACGTCAACGCCCGCGTCTCGAAAGTCGAGCGCAAGCAGAGCCATTCGGAGCTCGCCGGGTTCGAGGTGATCGAATCCTGGCGCAACCTGCCGGTGTTTCTGCGGCATCCGACGCTGGAAGGCTCGCTGCGCTACGACTTCATTGGTGGCGCCACCAGCAAGGGCCAGTTTCCCCAGGACGACTGGCGGCGTTGCACGTCCCACGCCTTGCGCCAGATCGCCGGGTCCAAGGGTTTCTACAGCCTGCCCGAAGGCCTGCCGGCGCTGCGCAATGCCATCGCGCAGCACATTGCCTTTTCTCGCGGGGTCAATTGCCAGGATGAGGACGTGGTGGTGTGCAATGGCGCGCAACAGGCGCTGGATCTGATTTCCCGGGTACTGATACGAGCGGGCAGTGTCGTGGCCATGGAGGACCCCGGTTATCCGCCGGCGCGCCTGTTGTTCGGCACCCACGGCGCCACGGTGATTGGCGTACCAGTGGACGCCGAAGGCATTGTCGTGGAGAAAATTCCCCTCGGAACGCGGCTGATCTACGTCACCCCCTCGCACCAGTTCCCGCTGGGCATGCCCATGAGCCAGGAGCGCCGTGCTGCGCTGCTGGCACGCGCCCATGAGCTGGGGGCGATCATCATCGAGGACGACTACGACAGCGAGTTCCGCTATGAAGGCCGCCCCACGGACTCGCTGCAAAGCATGGATGAGCGCGGAATCGTCGCCTATGTCGGGACCTTCTCGAAAACCCTTTTGCCAGAGCTGCGCCTTGGGTACGCGATCCTGCCGCCGGCGATTCTCGAAGCGGTGGTGCGCGCCAAGCAACTCACCGACCTGCACACCTCCACCCTGCCCCAGTGGGCGCTGGCTAAATTCATCGCCGAAGGCTGTCTGCTCAAGCACATTCGTCGCTGCCATACGGTCTACGCGGGCAGGCGCGAGCGGATCCTGGCGCGCATGGCTGGAGATCTCGCGCCCTGGCTTGAAGCGGTGCCGACCACCGCGGGTTTTCACATGGTGGTGCTGTGCAAGGTAGCGATCGACGTGCCACTGGTGATCGAGCTGGCGAAAAAAGTAGAAGTCGGGCTCTATGCCATCGACAGCTTTTTCTACCAGCAAGCGCCCCAAGCGGGGTTTTTCCTCGGTTTTGGCGCCATCGAGACCCTGGACATCGACATTGCCCTGGATCGTTTCCGGGACATTTTGCAGCAGGTTGCCTGACGGATTGGTCTGCGATTTTATTCGGCGATTGGCTATTGGTGGTCCGCAGGTGCAGGCCTATCCTGCATAGGCGTTATCCCTCAATGAGCAGGATTCGTCCGGCCTGATTCAGGAGTGAGCCAATGTCCTACAAAGTGATCAATACCGTACAGGTGCAGGCCGCCGCTGGCCGCTCGGAAGAGCTGGGTAAGCAATTGCAAAAGATTGTCGACACCCTGCGCGAACTACCGGGCTGTGAATCCTATATGGTCGACCGCTGCCCTGAGGACAGTAATCGCTGGACTGTCAGCGCCCACTGGCAATCGGAATCGGCGATGCAATCGCATTTCAACAGTCCCCAGGTGCAAGGCTTCATCGACCTGATCGATTGCCAGCTGGCCAACGCCGTCGACTTCAACAGCTTTCCGATCAGATAAGACACGGTTAAAGATCGCAGTCCTTGGCCGCGTTTGCAGAGTATGGGTACCTCTGCAAACGTTCCGGGGACTGCGATCTTTTTCATTGCAGCGCCGCACATTGGTCCCCTGGCCTTCGCGAGAATTGGCTGTTTGTTCATCCCCCCTGGCGCAATAGATTGGTCCCTGACAACCAACCATTGCAGGTGATGAAACATGAACCTTTTGCGCTGCTCTCTCGCTGCCTTTGCCTTGACCGTTTGCGCTTCGGCGTTTGCCCATGAAGCCGGTGACCCTTCAGAAAAGGTCACGGTGTTGCAGGACCAGATGCTGAAAAACGCCCCAGGCAAAAAGGCTTTGATGATTGAGGTCGACTACAAACCTGGCCAGGCGTCCATCGCCCACAAACATGACGGCACCGCCATGGCCTATGTGCTTTCGGGATCGATCACTTCCCAGGTGAAGGGCGAAAAAGAGGTCACGTACAAGGCTGGCCAGTATTGGTACGAACCCGCCGGCTCGGAACATCTGGTCTCGAAAAATGCCAGTAAAACGAAACCTGCGAAGCTGTTGGTATTCATGGTGTTGTCGCCGGACGAGAACGTGTTGACCCCCTTGCAAAACTGATCGTTAAACCCGCAGCCATAAATAAAAATACCCGAACGCTTGATTCGGGCGCTTTTATATCTTCAGGCAATTAACCGCCCTTACTTAAACCGAACAAAACTATGGGTCACTGGATAACTTCACGGATTGGCTATTTCATTAATCAGGGCACGGTTTAGTCTGGAGTCACTGCCGCCCCCATGCGGTAACTGTAACTTTCCGACCGAAGTTGTTTCACTGGAGAAACACCATGAAACTTGCGTTTGTCAGTACATTGACCATGACCGTGCTAATAACCGGATGCTCAATTCCCACGGCGCCTTCAGCAGTGACACCGCTGGACGGTATCTTCACGCAACCGGTGAGCCGCAGCAGCGCAACGCGCATCCCCAACGGCAGCGATGTAACGCTTGGCATCGTCTACAGCCGCAATACCCAGGCCAACCGCGCCTACCTGCAGGACTACCAGGCCAATGCCGGCACCGGTTTCGGCCAGAGCCTGCTGGTGCAGTCGATCCATGATGCCTATGTGGCCACGTCAAAACCGGATCTGGCGGTGGACTGGGTCAAGGCCTCCCTGCAACGGCAATTTGGTTCGGTCACCGTGTACCCGGACATGCAGAGCCTGCAGGCGGCAAAACCGGATGTGGTCGCCGTCGTCGACAGTCGCAGCCAATTGATCACCTCGCGCAGTTCGGACGTCGAAGCGAATGTCAGTGTGGACTTCTATGACAAGAACCTGAGTTACATTGGCACTGCAAAAGGGTATGACGCGAAGGCACTAAGTCCGGTGTGGGCGGATTTTAAACGCAGCGAAGAGATTGTCGCCGACATTAACGAGCAACAGAATGTGCAAGTAAGGGCACTGCAGAAGTTTGACCAGTCGCTCAATAATTTGTTGTCCAGGCCGACAGATAAAGTGTCGATGCTTGATGATAACAAGGTTCAGAAATTGTATTGACTGAAAGGGCCCTTTCGCGGCCAAGCCCGCTCCCACAGTGGATCGCGTTTTTTTGGAAATACTCGGTCACCTGTGGGAGCGGGCTTGCCCGCGAAGAGGCCGGAACAGGCTCTAAAAAAACATCCGGCAAAAAAAACCCCGCATCTCTCAATGCGGGGCTTTTTCATTCAGCGCCTGATCAGGCCGCCGGTTCCAGCTCGGCGCTGGCGCTGGCAGTGACAGGCACCACCGCCTGCCCGCTCAACGCCAGGTCCAGCAACTCGCGGTTGGCTACCGCGTACATGGCGTAGTCCGTACCGCTGGCGGCACGAATCTCCACCAGCATGGCGCGCCAGCGTCCGATCATGCTTTCGTGCTGCGCCATCCACGACGCCAGGCGTGTTTCCACGTCCTGGGTGCCGTTGCCCTCTTGCAGGACCGAGATGGTGATCGCACGTTGCTGCCAGTCGACGTCATCGCGGAACGCTTCACGGGCCAGGGCCTGCCAGTTGTTTTCCACCGGCAGGGCACTGATCTGTTGCAGGTACCAGGTGATGTCCAGCGCACTGCCCACGGCGAAGTAGGCCTTGGCCACGTCCGCAGGGTCCTGGCCGGTCACGTCGGAGGCCTCGATGATCGGCAGCAGGGTGTACAGGTGCGTGGTGCCAGCCACCATGCGTGCCAGCAACTCCGGCACACCGGCTGCGACGTACGCCTGATAACGGGTCTGCCAGGTTTCGCGGATCTCGCCACTGAGCAGTTCGTCGAGCTTGAGGCCCAGCGCCGCCAGGTGCGGACCGAAATGCGCGACGTCACGGGCAGCGTTCTGCTCGTTGCGACGGGCACGCAGGAACCAGCGCGTGGCGCGACGGCCCAGGCGCATCAGCTCGTCCATCAGCTCCAGTTGCACGTCGGCGGAAACCTTGTAGTCCAGGTTTTCAATCTGACGGAACCAGTGCGGGAGATGGAAAATGTCACGCACGATCACGTAGGCGCCGGCCACGTTCGCCGGGCTCATGCCGGTCGACTCCTTGAGTCGCTGAACGAAGGTGATGCCCATGTGGTTGACCAGATCGTTGGCGATCTGGGTGCTGACGATTTCGCGCTTCAGGCGGTGACGGCGCATGGCTTCGGAGAACTTGCTCACCAGGGTCGGCGGGAAAGCGGTTTCCATGTCGCGGGTCAGGTAGTCGTCGTCCGGCACCAGGGAGCCCAGCAGCTGCTCCTTGAGGTCGATCTTGCTGTAGGAGATCAGCACCGACAGCTCGGCACGGGTCAGGCCATGGCCCGCCGCGACGCGCTCGTTGATCGCCTCTTCAGCCGGCAGGAACTCGATGGCGCGATCCAGCTTGCCGCGACCTTCCAGATCGTTCATCAGGCGCTTGTATTCGGCAATCCGCGGCAAGGCACGACGGGCTGCCAGGGACAGTGCCTGGGTCTGCTTGTAGTTGTTGCCCAACACCAGGCCACCGACTTCGTCGGTCATGCTCGCCAGCAACTGGTTGCGCTGCTTGTCGGTCATGTCGCCGGCCTGAACCACTTCGTTCAGCAGGATCTTGATGTTTACTTCGTGGTCGGAGCAGTCCACACCACCGGCGTTGTCGATGAAGTCGGTGTTGGAACCGCCACCATTGAGGCCGAATTCCACACGACCCAGCTGGGTCATGCCGAGGTTACCGCCCTCGCCCACCACTTTGCAGCGCAGTTCGTTGCCGTTCACGCGCAGTGCATCGTTGGCCTTGTCGCCCACATCGGCGTGGCTTTCGCTGCTGGCCTTGACGTAAGTACCGATACCGCCGTTCCACAACAGGTCCACCGGTGCCTTGAGCAAGGCGTTGAGCAGTTCGGTCGGGGTCAGCTTGTCGGCCTGGATGTCGAAGCGTTCCTGCATCTGCGGGGAAATCGCGATGCTCTTGGCGCTACGGGAGAAGATACCGCCGCCTTCGGACATGATGCTGGTGTCGTAATCCGACCAGGCCGAACGTGGCAGGTCGAACAGGCGCTGACGCTCGGCGAAGCTGGTCGCCGGGTTCGGGTTCGGGTCGATGAAGATGTGCAGGTGGTTGAACGCCGCGACCAGTTGCAGCTTGTCGGACATCAACAAGCCGTTACCGAACACGTCACCGGCCATGTCGCCGACGCCCACCACGGTGATGCTGTCTTCCTGGACATTGATGCCGCGCTCGCGGAAGTGGCGTTGTACGCCAACCCACGCGCCCTTGGCGGTGATGCCCATTTTCTTGTGGTCGTAACCGGCCGAACCACCGGATGCAAACGCATCACCCAGCCAGAAGCCGTAGTCGATGGCGATGCCGTTGGCGATGTCGGAGAAGGTTGCGGTGCCTTTGTCCGCGGCAACCACCAGGTACGGGTCATCGTCGTCATGACGCACGACGTTGGCCGGCGGAACCAGCGCGCCGTCCTTGAGGTTGTCGGTGATGTCCAGCAGGCCGGAAATGAAGATGCGGTAGCAGGCAATGCCCTCGGCCGCGATCTCGTCACGGCTGCCGCCCAGTGGCAGGCGACGCGGCAGGAAGCCGCCCTTGGCGCCCACCGGCACGATGACCGAGTTCTTCACTTGCTGGGCTTTTACCAGACCCAGGACTTCGGTACGGAAGTCTTCTTCACGGTCGGACCAGCGCAGGCCACCACGGGCCACGTTGCCGAAGCGCAGGTGCACGCCTTCGACGCGTGGCGAGTAGACGAAGATTTCGAACTTCGGCACAGGCTTGGGCAGTTCAGGAATCAAGTGCGGGTTGAACTTGAAGCTGAAGTACGACTTGTTATGGCCGTTGGCGTCAGTCTGATAGAAGTTGGTGCGCAGGGTGGCCTTGATCAGGTCCAGGTAGCGACGCAGGATGCGGTCTTCGTTCAACACCTGAACGTCGTCCAGTGCAGTCAGGATCGCATGTTCCAGACGCTGCTCGAGGTCGTCGCTGCTGAGCTTGCGCGCCAGGTAGAAACGGGTCTTGAACAACCGGGTCAACTCGCGGGCGATGTCGGTGTGGTTGTTCAGGGTGCTGGCGATGTAGCCCAGGTCGAAGCCCAGGCGAATCTGCTTGAGGTAACGGGCGTACGCACGCAGCAGCGCCACGTCGCGCCATGGCAGGCCGGCGGTCAGTACCAGGCGGTTGAACGCATCGTTTTCGGCATCGCCGCGCACGATGTGGACGAACGCGTCCTGCAGGGTGTCGTTGAGTTGCTGGATGTCCAGGTCCAGGCCTTCGGCTGCGGTGAAGGCGAAGTCGTGAATCCAGAACTCGCGGCCACTGTTGTGACGCAGGCGGTACGGGAACTCACCCAGCACGCGCAGGCCGAGGTTTTCCAGGATCGGCAGGACGTCGGACAGGGCCAACGGGGTATCGGCGTGGTACAGCTTGCAATGCAGCTCACGCTGACCGACCTGGCCCAGTGGCTGGTAGAAGCTCATCACCAGCGGATTTTTTTCGTTGAGGTTCAGCAGGTGCTGCATGTCGACCACAGCCGAATGCGCTGCGAAACGCTCGCGGTAACCGGCCGGAAAGCCTTTCGGGAAGTCGGCCAGCACGTTGGTGCCATGGGCTTCGCCGAAGGTTTCGACGGTCAAGGCCGAGTAATCGTCCTGCCAGCTGCGGCACGCCTGGATCACTTCGTTTTCCAGTTGCTGCGGGTCGATGTCGATGCGGTTTTTCGGGTCGACGCGCAGAATCAGTTGCACGCGGGCCAGCACGGACTCGGAGAAGAAGGTCCAGAACTCGCAATCCGAGGCCTTGAGTCGATCCATCAGCACTTGCTGGATCTTCTGGCGCACTTCGGTGGAGTAGATGTCACGCGGCACGTAGGCCAGGCAGTAGCAGAAGCGACCGTACGGGTCCTTGCGCAGGAACACGCGGATCTTGTTGCGTTCCTGGATCTGCACGATCGACATCACAGTGCTGAACAGCTCGTCCACCGGGGTCTGGAACAGATCGTCGCGCGGCAGCACTTCGAGCACCTGTGCCAGTTCCTTGCCCAGGTGGGCCTTGGCCTGGAAGCCCGAACGGCGTTCGATTTCCGCGACCTTGCGGCGGATGTACGGGATGACCCGCACGCTCTCGCCATACACCGAGGAGGTGTACAGGCCCATGAAGCGGCATTCCTTGATGACCTTGCCGTTGGCATCGATTTCACGGATCGACACGTAGTCCGGGTAAGCTGGACGGTGCACACGGCTTGGGTGCGCGGCCTTGGCGAACGACAGCAGGGTCGGTTCGCGCAGGTAGTTCACGGCGTAGTCTTCGATGCGCAGGTCATCGTAGGTCAGGCCGGCGCGCAGCAGTTTGGTCAGGCCAAGGAAGGAGTCCTTGTCATAGACGATGTGGCCGCCGTCGGCTTCATCGCTGACCACGAACTCTTCGTAGCCCAGGAAGGTGAAATGGTTGCCCACCAGCCATTCGAGGAAACCCTTGATTTCGCTCTTTTCGTCGGCATCGATGGCGAACTGGCTGTTGTCCAAGTTGGTGAGGATTTCCTGCACCTTGGCTTTCATCGGTTCGAAATCGCCAACCGCAACGCGCACTTCAGCGAGTACCTGCTCCAGCTCTTTGCTCAGCACGTTCAGTTCGGCCGGATTGGCGCACCGGTCGATTTCCAGGTACATCAGCGACTCGTGCAGCACGTCATCGCCCTGGGTGCCTTTGGGCAGGATTTCCAGTAACTCGCCCTTGCTGCCACGACGCACGCTCAGCACGGTGGTTTGCAGGGTGTGGATGCTGTAGCCGCGGCGGTTCAGCTCGGTACGCACCGAATCCACCAGAAACGGCAGGTCATGGTGCAGCACTTCGACCGCGGTGTGGGTCGACTGCCAGCCGTGGCGTTCGTAATCGGGGTTGTAGACGCGCACTTGCGGCTGCGCGTGATCGAAGCGCTCAAGCAGGCGCCACGCAGAAAGGGTACAGCCAGCGAGGTCAGACAACCGACGTTGGGTCAGTTCATCCAGGGAAATGATGCCGAAGAATTGTTCAGCGAACAGCGCCACTTGTGGCAGTGCCTGTTCACTGATGTGCTGCGCCAGTGCCGCTTGCAGTTGGTGCTGGAAGTCGGCTTTGCTGGCTGCGGTGAAGAACGCCATCTGTGGTACTCCGCTTGGGCTTGTTATTGATGGAAGCGTCGCGCGAAACACCCCTGTTCGGGGCTATGTTTCAAAGCTATCCGTCACCCTGTTCCTGATTCTCGGGCAGAGGAAACAGGGTGACAGGTGGGTGAAGCTAAACGAGACGCTCGGGTCACATTCACCTTCCGTGAATGGGCATCTGCAAAAGCGACTGGGCTGCGGGCACGCAATGCCTTTACGGGTGCTCATCCGTTGCGCAGCTTAACGAGTGCGGCAAGGCCCCTGCTTGCGGTGCTGCGACATATTCGGTCAACGGTACGTAACTCGCACCGGTTGCACCGGATAACACTAGCAGCCATGGGGAAAAATAGATGATTTAAGCAGCAAATATGCCGCGTGCGCACCCGTAATGACCGCAGGCACGCCGCCAGTCACACAACTGGCATGCTGATCAGTCAATCAGATCCTCAGATGCCTGGTATTCCCTGACCGCCGCGCAGTCGTGACACAACATCTGCAACGTAACTTTGTCTATTTCACTTCGACGTTGTTTGAATCGCGGCTTGGCAAAATAATTGCGGGCATCCCATCAGACCCGCACCGAACGTGGCGCTGGGAAAAAATGGCATGCTTACGCTAATTGCTGGCCAGGGCGCGCTGCACTATACGGAGCATGTTGTCAAGGATGGTGCTGGACACATGGTTACACAAGTCGATTGAAGTCGACGATTGTGGGAACATCCTATCCATACCGCCTATTTCCTAATGCCAGCGTATTCTCTGACTATTTCTTCCGGCCTGAAAATAGCGGAACGAAAGCGAGCGCCATCGCCAAATTTTTCTTTATTCATCCATAAATAGAAGGGGCCTTTAAAGTGTTGACCTACTGGGCTAGCAGCCACTTCCTCAGGAATAACAGAAGCTAAAACCTTGCCATAGTAAGCTTTCACAGGCCGGCCGGAAATAAGCGCAAACTGCTCCCCAAACGAGTACTTCTCTCCATTCAGCGGTTCGGCAGAATGACAAGTTAAAAGTCGAACATGATCATAACGATCGGCATGAATACCATGTTTTTTTGCAACATTATAGAGTTGTTCCGGCCCTAAGAATTTTCCTTCGCTGGTTTGGACTACATTGGGTAGCCCATGGGCTTCAAAAGTGACCCTCCTCCCGCCTTTATACTTATCTGTATATGTGAATATTCCCGGAGCGATCTGAGTGGGATTTTCCTGACGTTTAACATGCAGACCGGATCTGAAGGAGCGGTATTTTGCCTGTATTCTAGAAATTAAACTTAAGGATATGTGCCCCGTAGGATCTATCCGATTAATTGGATCACCTAGACCGTAGGCATATGAATTCATCCCACCTTTTCCAAATGGACTCAGATTGTCGGGACTATTGAATCGCATCAACACAGAATTGAATCCCCGATAACCGTTGCCCAGCAAATAATGCCCCGTCACCGGATCCGGCCGTTGACCGGTGAAACTTAACAAACTGGATAAGCCGCCTGCGAAAGGCTGATAGCCGTATGGAGAGTAACCTTTGGAACATGGAAACTGGGAATTTAACAAACTCAATATGGAGCATTGCAGGTCAGTGGACATCAATGCGCTCTCGCGCAGATTATTGTCATGATTGTGCTGCGCCAAAATCCGATCTTCGTACTGAAATATCGAACGCCCAACTGCGCCTTGAGTTTCGCAAGACAGGAGGTTTTCACAGTAAAAACGTTGGCACACGACCCGGTCGGCCTGATAGTGGCCGGTTAGTCGGTCCAATGCGTCATATTGATAGCGGGCAAGAGGCTTTTTCTGTTCACTGACCATGGAGGGCGACCCACTCGACCATTTCCTTAGGGCCTTGATTATCGAAGTATCTCGGGGCTGTGGCTACTAGCAGAACTGATAGCGGATCCACCTGAATTCGTCATTGAGCAGACACAACCCAGCAATAAATCCATTCCAATGGCAAAATGACAATTTGTCTGCCATAAACACGCCCAGCGTCAGGACTACTCAAATGCAAATGACTACCGCCCTCTTGATCGTCAACCCATGCGACGACGAAGAAGACAACATGGCCATGCTCTGCTGTCACAGCGACAAGGGCGAAATGTTCCTGATGAGCCGTTACCCGGATGAAGACGAGCTGGAAATCACCCTCGATGGCGAGCCATCGACCCTCGACGGCGTGAAAGTCACCCTCGGCCCTACCCTGCTGAAGATCGAGATCGCGGCGGCGGATGCCGATGCGTTGAATGGGGATGATGTGCTGGAGATCACGTTTAACCCAGACATGGTGGATCTGGCGGAAGTCGAGCTGACCTTGAAGAATATTCTCGATGGTACTGGCACCTTTATCAGCCAGATTTGAGGTGTTTGATCTGCCCTCATCGCGAGCAGGCTCACTCCTACATTGATGGTGTACGACGATCAATTGTAGGAGTGAGCCTGCTCGCGTGATTAACTTGAAAGAGCGACCGGACTAGTCGATCAAGTCTTCGATAGCTTGAAATTTACTCACAGTGGCACAGTCGTAACACATCGTCTGTACGGTCATCTTGTCCATACTGGCGTCGATGTTGCTTGAATCACACTCACGACAAAATAGCTGCAAATTCCCTGTCAGGACATCCCGTGCCATGGCTGCGGAAAAAAACCGCGGTACCAGCTCATCCCGCCAATAGAGCCCCGGTGAGTTGGAGAAACCAGCCCCGCTGTCCTTGAGCACCACGTCATACAACAAACGCTGCAATGCCGCTTGCGGTACCCGAGAATCGCGATAGCCGGTCTTGCGCCAGCCGCGCGCCAGGGCATCCTGCGACGTGCGCAGCATATTGCGCGGAATGGTATTGGAGGCGTGTGTTCGCCCCTTGGAATTGCCAGTCGCATAAAAATGCGCCGCATTCTTCACAGCCAATCGCGCAAAGTAATAAATGTGACTCACCGAAAAATTCTGCAAAAGCTGCCCAATCACGGTTTTCGCACTGCCTTCGGCACTGAAGACAAAATTCACTTCGTTAGCCAGTACATGAATGTATTGCAGCGATTCCTCCCGCGCCAGACGGAACATCAATGCATAAAGCTCGCTTTTCCATACAGGCTGCACGCTCGCGGACAGCTCATTATAGAGGGCTGTATACAGAGAGTCGCGGGAACAACGTAAACCGGGCTCCAGTGCAACATTGGGAATCCAGCCAACGGCAAAAAAGTTGTTGATCCGACATCCGGATGATCGGTCAAAAGCGCTGATATCCGACTCCAGATCGACTGACAACACACCCTGCTCGTGGAGGTCTTTAACCAGTTCCCGACTGGACTCATTACTGGGGGACAGCGGTTCACCTCTCGACGTGGCATCCAGCGGTGCAATACTTTCGTCGCCTGCGGCGCGTCCATCATCCAACAGGGCGAGTAATACCAGTTTCTGGACGAAGCTCAATGAAGCGAAAGGTACCGGCGGACTGGGTGCTCCGTAGCGTTGCTCCAGTTCACGGCGCTCACGATGTGCCTGTTCAGCGATTTCCAGTTGTCGGATCCTGTAACACTCGGTGCAAGAACATCGCGTTTGCCGACCATGGCCCACTACGATATGACGGTGATCGCAACTAACACATTTAAATGGCTCACGAAGTGAGCCCGGGGTGTACCTTGGCTGTCGACGCACCCACATCGGCAACTCGCAGTAGGGGCATGTCAAATCTTTGCTGATGATGGGCGGCAGCACCCTCAACAAGCTGCGGACATTCCCCGGAATATTGAACTCGCTGATCAATGCTGCACTTTTTTCACCCTTTAGATAGCGCTGGTATATCTCCTCCACTTGTTGCTCGGTCAAGTGCCTGATCTCAGGCGCCCACGGGAAATACTGACTCATCTGAAGAGGTCCTTTGTTGGTTATTTTCCAATGCATTCCCTTGCTTCCAAGCCGCCAAATTAAGGCAATAGAATCAAGCTGGACAGAGGAAAACTATGCTCTCGCGACCCAATCAGAAATTTCGTACTTCAAGCGGGAACAAATTTGACAGAAATTTCTCTCATCATTCGAAGAAACACCCTGGATGGCTAGTCGTCACCCTAAGCCCTACCCTGCTGAAGATCGAAATCGCTGCTGCGCATGCCGATGCGTTGAATGGGGATGATGTGCTGGAGATCACCCATAGCACTGCTGAGAGTGATCTGGCTGAGGTGGAAGACACTTTGCAAAACATTCTGAAGGGGACCGGGACCTATATCAGCGAACTTAGCTGATTCCTCCCTTCCGCCACTGATCGTTCCCACGCTCTGCGTGGGAATGCAGCCCGGGACGCTCTGCGTCCCATTGGAACGCGGAGCGTCCCTTGAGGCATTCCCACGCAGAGCGTGGGAACGATCTGTACCGTTTCGCCAATCATTTCCCGCACTTTGCACAAAATGCCGTTAGTCGCCGCCCCCCGCGATGGATTAAAGTAACGCCCCCAGCCCTGGCGTTATTCGAACGTCTTCGGTCACCCTTTCCAGGAACAGTCATCGATGGAACATCGTGAAGCGCTGCTAGCGCTGCGAACCTTTCTTTCAACGCAGATTCTCGGCCAGGAAAAACTCATCGAGCGCTTGCTCATCGCCTTGCTTGCCGACGGCCACATGCTGGTCGAAGGTGCCCCTGGCCTGGCCAAGACCAAGGCCATCAAGGAATTGGCAGAAGGCATCGAAGCGCAGTTCCATCGCATCCAGTTCACCCCCGACCTGTTGCCTGCCGACATCACCGGTACCGAGATCTATCGTCCGGAAACCGGCAGCTTCGTGTTCCAGCAAGGCCCGATCTTCCATAACCTGGTGCTGGCGGACGAAATCAACCGCGCCCCGGCCAAGGTTCAATCGGCATTGCTCGAAGCCATGGGTGAGCGCCAGGTCAGTGTCGGGCGCAGCACCTATGAGCTGTCGCCGTTGTTCCTGGTGATGGCCACGCAGAACCCGATCGAGCAGGAGGGCACCTATCCCCTGCCCGAAGCGCAGCTGGACCGTTTCCTGATGCACGTGAAAATCGGTTTTCCGGACGCGGCTGTCGAACGCCGCATCCTGCAACAAGCCCGTGGCGAAGCCTTGAACGGCGAAACCAAGCCCGAACGCCGGGTCAGCCAGCAGGCGATCTTCGCCGCGCGCAAGGAGATCCTCGGCCTGTATATGGCTGACGCCGTGGAGGAATACCTGGTGCAACTGGTCATGGCCACGCGCACCCCGTCCAAGTTCGATCCGGAAATGGCCGAATGGATCGCCTATGGCGCCAGCCCCCGCGGTTCGATTGCCCTGGATCGTTGCGCCCGCGCCCACGCCTGGCTGGCCGGTCGTGACTTCGTCAGCCCCGAAGACATCCAGGCGGTACTGTTCGATGTGTTGCGCCACCGCATCATTCTTTCCTTTGAAGCCGAAGCCGCCGGTATCGACCAGGACCGCGTGGTCCAGCGGATTCTCGACGTCGTAGCTGTCGCTTGACCCCGATGAACGCCATTTTGCCGTCCGAGCCGGGCATCCGTGTCAGCCTCGCCGAGTTGATCGAGATGCGCCATCGCGTGCGTGAAGTGCAGCTGTTTTCGACGCCTAGCCAGCGCAGCCCGCTGATTGGCCTGCACCACTCCAAGCTGCGGGGCCGTGGCGTGGACTTTGACCAGGTGCGCGTCTATCAGGCCGGCGACGACGTGCGCAGCATCGACTGGCGCGTCACCGCCCGGACCCAGGAGCCCCACACCAAGCTGTTCCACGAGGAACGGGAGCGGCCGATTTTCATCATGGTCGAACAGAGCCGTCGATTGTTTTTCGGCTCGGGGCTGATGTTCAAGTCGGTGCTCGCCGCCCAGGCCGCGAGCCTGATTGGCTGGGCCGCGCTGGGGCATAACGACCGGGTTGGCGGCCTGGTGTTCGGCGACAATGAGCACTACGAAATCAAGCCACGGCGCAGCAAACAGAGCCTGCTGCAGTTGCTCAACCGCCTGGTACGGGTCAACCAGTCTCTGCACACCGAAACCGAGCCCGACCGCGATGCCTTCGGCATTGCCCTGCGCCGCGCGCGCGAAGTGCTGCGGCCCGGCAGCCTGGCGATCGTGATTTGCGACGAGCGAGCCTTGTCCGAAAGCGCAGAACAACAGCTGAGCCTGCTGTCGCGCCATTGCGACCTGTTGCTGTTGCCGGTGTCCGATCCGCTGGACCATGCCCTGCCCGCCGCCGGATTGTTGCGTTTCGCCGAGCGTGGCGCACAACTGGAGCTCGACACGCTCAATTTCGACCTGCGCCAGACGTATCGCGCCCAGGCCGAAGCCCGCATCGCCCGCTGGGAGTTGCTGGCGCAAAAGCTGCGGGTGTTGCTGATGCCATTGAGCACGCAAAGTGAAATGGTCGAGCAACTGCGCGAGTACCTCAACCCACAGAAGCCGGGAAAAGGTCGATGAACGGTCTCGAGCAACTGCAACCCCTGATTTCCCCACCCCCCGTGGGTTTCTGGCCGCCGGCTCCGGGCTGGTGGTTGCTGCTGCTGTTGCTGCCGGCCATCGGCTTTGGCCTGTGGAAACTGCGGTACCTGTTGCCTGGCAAGCCGCCGGTCGCGCCCGTTGAACAACCCCTGGACCCGGTGCGCGTGGCCGCCCTGGCCGAACTGGCGCGCATGCCCAAACCTTATGATGGTGCGCCCGCCGGTGCCTGGCTGCAGCAGCTCAATGGCCTGCTCAAGCGTCTATGCCGCAACCATTATCCCTATAGCCAGAGCCATACCCTCAATGGCCGCAAATGGCTGGCGTTTCTCGATAACCGCTGCCCCGCTGCCGGCCTGACCCGCTGGATGGTGCTGGTCGAAGGCGCCTACAAACCCGAATGCAAGCTTGACGACAAGGCCATCGCCGGCTTGACCCAGGCGGTCGACACCTGGATTCGCAAACATGTTTGAGTTCGCCTGGCCGTGGATTTTCGCCCTGCTGCCGCTGCCCTGGTTGATGCGGGCACTGTTGCCGGTGGCCGACAGTGGCGAACCGGCGCTCAAGGTCAGCTTCCTCAGCGACCTCGAAGGTCTCGCCCGGCGCCGCGCCCGCGCCAACCTGCCCGCCTGGCGCCAACAGGCACCGTTCCTGCTGCTGTGGTTGCTGCTGTTGAGTGCCGCGGCGCGCCCGCAATGGCTCGGCGAACCGCTGCCGATTGCCGCCAGTGGTCGCGACCTGCTGGTGGCGGTGGATGTGTCCGGCTCAATGGACTTTCCCGACATGCAGTGGCAGGACGATGACGTCAGCCGCCTCACGCTGGTCCAGCATTTGCTCGGCGATTTCCTCGAAAGTCGCGACGGCGACCGGGTCGGCCTGATCCTGTTCGGCAGCCGGGCGTACGTGCAGGCGCCCCTGACGTTTGACCGGCATACCGTGCGTGTCTGGCTCGACGAGGCGCGCATCGGCATCGCCGGCAAGAACACCGCCATCGGCGACGCCATTGGCCTGGCCGTCAAGCGTCTGCGGCAACGTCCGGCACAAAGTCGCGTGTTGATCCTGGTGACCGATGGCGCCAACAACGGTGGTGAAATCGATCCGCTCACCGCCGCGCGCCTGGCGGCCAGGGAAGGCGTGAAAATCTACCCGATCGGCATCGGCGCCGACCCGGAACAAAGTGGCACACCGGGTTTCCTGGGGATCAATCCGAGCCTGGATCTTGACGAACCCACCTTGAAAGACATCGCCGACGCCACCGGCGGCCAGTACTTTCGCGCTCAAGACGGCAAGCAGCTGCAATCGATCAAGGCCATCCTCGACCAACTGGAGCCTGTGACCCAGCAACCGACCCAGGCCCGCCCGGCCCAGGCGTTGTATCACTGGCCGCTGGCGCTGGCGTTGTTGCTGAGCATGCTGCTGGTGGTGCGCGTGCTGTGGCCGGATAACCCGCTGCATCGACTGTTCAACAAGGACCTGTTCTTGCAAACGCAATTGCCTGACTGGCGCCAGCGCCTCAAACGCCTGCGCCTGCGGAGGCGCCGATGAGCGATCTCTGGCCGTACTGGTTCCGCCCGTGGTGGCTGCTGTTGCTGCCGCTGCTTGGCTGGCTGCTCTGGCAACTGTGGCACCGGCAGAAACGCGCCGGGCGCTGGCAGATGATCCTGCCACCGGCGTTCCATGCGACGTTGCTCAGTGGCGGCAGCGGGCGCGAAAGCAAGCTGCCGTGGGTTGCCCTGGGCGTGGCCTGGATGATCGCCGTCGTCGCATTGCTCGGGCCGAGCTTTTCCCGCGTCGAACAGTCCAGCCAGAAACCCGCCGACCCTTTGGTGGTGATCCTTGAGCTGACCCCGCAAATGCTCGCCACCGACGTTCAGCCAAACCGCCTGGAGCAGGCTCGGCGCAAACTCTTCGATCTACTGCAAAGCCGCAACGATGCACAGACTGCGATCGTTGTCTTCGCTGGCAGCGCCCACACCCTGGTTCCGCTGTCGGACGACCTGTCCACCAGCCGCAACCTGCTCGATGCGCTCAAGCCGTCGTTGATGCCTGAAGCCGGACATCGCGCCGACCTGGCGGTGCTCAAGGCATTGGCCTTGCTGGATCAGGCCGCACTGGGCGACGGCCGGATCCTGTTGATCGGCACCACCCTGAGCGAACAGGAGCGCCTGGGCATCCGCCAGGCCTTGAGCGGCAAATCGACACCCTTGCTGATGCTCGGCATCGGCACCGCCGAAGGTGCGCCCATTACCCAGGAAGATGGCAGTTTCCTCAAGGATGAACAGGGGGCGATTCTCGTGTCGCGCCTGGACGAGCCTGGCTTGAAATCCTTCGTCAATGACCTGGACGGACGCTATCGCCGCGCACGCCTGAGCGATGCCGACCTGCGCGCCCTCGGCCTGTTCGACAGTCCGCGCGACCTGCGCGACAACGGCCAAACCCTGCGCCTCGACACCTGGGCAGACCAGGGCTACTGGTTGCTATTGCCGTTGCTGTTGCTGGCGGCGTGCGCCGGTCGGCGCGGCTGGTTGCTCTGCCTGCCGCTGTTGCTGATGCTGCCGCAGCCGGGTTATGCCTTCGACTTCCAGGACCTGTGGCTGCGCCCCGACCAGCAGGGCGTGCACTTGCTCAAGCAGAAACGCCCGGCTGAGGCGGCGCGGCACTTCGAAGATCACCAGTGGCAAGGCGTTGCCCTCTACGAAGCCGGCGACTACAGTGGCGCCGCCCGGCGGTTCGCCGAAGGCAACGATGCCCATGCCCACTACAATCGCGGCAACGCCCTGGCCAAAAGTGGCGAGCTGGAGGCGGCACTGGATGCTTATGAACAGGCCCTCGAACGCCAACCGGATCTGCGCCCGGCGCTGACCAACAAGGCCTTGGTGGAAAGCCTGCTCAAGCAGAAGGCCGCAGCGCCCCCTCCTGACAAAGCCGTCGATGAGGCGACCAGCGATGCCGAGCAGCAAGCACCACCCAGTGACGCTGCGCAACCGTCGCAAAGCGGTGAACCCGAAACGGCTGGCGAACACGCGCAGGCAAGCACCGAGCCCTCCGCCACCACGCCCCCGCGCCCCGGCACCAATGAGGTCCCGGGCAGCGAACTGGGAGACGAACAGTACACCGTTGCGCCCATGCGCCCGGCCAGCGACAGTATCGACGGCGAGCAGCAGCAGGCACTGGAGCAATGGCTAAGGCAGATCCCGGATGACCCGGGGGAATTGCTCAGACGCAAATTCTGGTACGAACAGCAACAACATCAGGATCAGGGAAAAACTCGATGACCCGCTTCACCGCCTTCACGCTTGCCCCGCTGCCCGCCTTGCTGCTCTGTGTGATGCAGACCCAGGCAGCCGAGCTGGTCGCCAGTGTCGACCGGGCTCGCCTGAACTCCGGCGAGACGATCGAGCTGACCCTGGAATCCAACGACGTGACCCAGTTCGGCAAGCCCGACCTGACGCCCCTGGAGCCCATGTTCGACGTGCGGGGCACCCGCCAGGTCAACCAGTTGAACACACTCAACGGCGACAACCAGGCCACCACCCGCTGGATCATCACCCTGCTGCCCTTGCAAAATGGCACCGTGGTGATCCCCGCGCTCAAGCTGGGCGAGGTCCAGAGCCAACCAATCGCCGTGAAAGTGGTCGAAAGCGCCCCCCAGGCGACCCCGGACAAACAGGCACCGGTATTCATCGACGCCAGCCTCGATCAAACCAGTGTGTACGTGCAAGCCCAGGCGGTACTGACCTTGCGCATCTACCATTCGGTGTCGCTGTACGACGACAGCAGCCTGCCGCCCTTGCAGATTCCCGACGCCCGCATCGAACAGCTGGGCGAGTCGCGTACCTACGAAAAAGACATCAACGGTCTACGCCACGGCGTCATCGAGATGCGCTATGCGATCTACCCGCAACACAGCGGTGAGCTGATCATTCCGGCGCAGATATTCAATGCCGTCCTAGTGGACGCTCAACCCGTCCAGGACGCCAGCGCCCAGGCGCCGAAATCCGGCAAATTGATGCGCGTGAGTTCCGGTCAACTGCTGTTGACGGTCAAGGCCAAGCCCGTCACCTACCCTGCCGACCTGCCCTGGCTGCCGGCTCGCAGCCTGACACTCAGCGAAAGCTGGAACCCGGAACCGGAACACGTTCAGGTCGGTGATTCGCTCACCCGCAGCCTGACGGTCAAGGCCGAAGGCCTGGCCAGCTCGCAACTGCCGCCACTGCCCGGTACCGAGGCCAGCGGGTTGCGGCGCTATCCCGATCAACCGGTGCTGGGTAACCAGAACAGCGAGCGAGGCCTGGTCGGCAGCCGTGAAGACCGCGAAGCGCTGGTGCCTTCGCGCAGCGGCGCCATAGAGTTGCCTTCGGTCGAAGTGGTCTGGTGGAACACCTTCGAAGACCATCTGGAGCACAGCAGCCTGCCCGCCCGGACCCTGCAGGTGGCCGCCAATCCCAGCCTGATGGTCGACACCCCCGCTGGCACCTCGGCACTCGATAACAGTGCCGGTAGCGAGACGCTCTGGCGCTGGAAACTCAGCAGCCTGATCCTGGCCTGCACCACCCTGCTGGGGTTCGGCCTCTGGTGGCGGGCGCGCTCGCAACCGGCGATCCAGCGTGCGGCACAAACCGGCCCGAGCCCACGCACCGTGCTCGACGACCTCAAGCGCGCCTGCCAGGCCAACGACTCCCACGCCACCCGCCAGGCGCTCGACGCCTGGGCCCGCCAGCAACCGGAAACCCTGGCCGACATGGCCGCCCGCTTCGTCCCCCTGTCCGACGCCCTCGACGGCCTGAACGGCGCGCTCTACAGCGAAACCGGCCAGCACTGGCAAGGAGAAGATCTGTGGCGGGCGATTCGTACGATTCCGATGGCTGAACGGGTGCAGGACCCGGTCGGGGACAGTGGGTTGCCGCCGCTTTATCCGAAGTAACACCCCCCTGTAGGAGCCGCCCGCAGCAAGCCGGCTCCTACAGGTCTACGCGCAGTGTCTGACCACATCCAGCGCGTTTGCCAGTAAACTCTCTCCCCTTTCGCCGTTGTCATTTTTCCTCGCGGCCATCACCTTTTTTCCTACGGAGTTCGCCTTGCGTCTGTTCCACACCTCCGACTGGCACCTCGGGCAGAATCTGCACGGCCAGGATCGCGATTTCGAGCACGGCTGTTTTCTCGACTGGCTGCTGCGCCAGCTCAAGCTGGATCAACCCAATGTGCTGCTGATCGCCGGCGACATCTTCGACACGGTCAACCCGCCGGTCAAAGCCCAGGAACGCCTTTACGATTTCATCGTCAGCGCCCATGAACAGCAACCGTTGCTGACCATCGTGATGATCGCCGGCAACCACGATTCAGGTTCGCGGATCGAACTGCCCGCCCCCTTGATGCGCCGTTTGCGGACCCATGCATTGGGTCGGGTGCTGTGGCTGGATGACGGGCAACTGGACGCCGAACGCCTGTTGCTGCCACTGCCCGATGCCCGGGGAGAAATTGCCGCCTGGTGCCTGGCGCTGCCGTTCCTGCGCCCCGCCGAAGTCACCGGCGCGCATCTGGGCGACGACTACCTGCGCGGCATCGGCCAGGTGCACGAATGGCTGATCGCAGCGGCCAATGCCAAGCGCCAGCCCGGTCAAGCGCTGATCGCCATCAGCCATGCGCACATGGCCGGTGGTTCGGTGTCGGAGGATTCCGAACGCAGCCTGATCATCGGCAACGCCGAGGCCCTGCCCGCCAGCCTGTTCGGGCCGACCATCAGCTACGTCGCCCTGGGGCATTTGCACAAGCCACAGAAGGTCAACGGTGAGGCGCGCATTCGCTACAGCGGCTCGCCGATCCCCTTGTCGTTCTCGGAAATCGGCTACCAGCACCAGATTCTCGACATCACGCTCGACGGCGAAACCCTGGTCAGCGTCGAACCGAAATTGATCCCCCGCGCCGTCAACCTGCAGCGTATCGGCCCTGCGCCCTTGGCAGACATCCTGGTGCAGCTGGCCGATCTACCCATCATCGACCTGTTGGCCGACTACCAGCGCCAGCCCTGGCTGGAAGTGCGGGTGCGCCTGGACGAGCCGCAGCCGGACTTGCGCCATCAAGTGGAAAGCGCCCTGCTGGGCAAAGCCGTGCGCCTGGTGCGCATCGGCGCCGAATACGCGGGCAACGGCAGCCGTGAAGGCTCCGATGACGGCGCCGGGTTGATCGAGCTGGACCAGCTCACGCCCCAGGAACTGTTCAGCCGCGCCTGGCAGGACAACTACGGCAGCGAGGTCGATGAGCAAACGCTCAAGGACTTTGCCGAGCTGCTGCAAGACGTGCAGATGGAGGACGAACAGCCATGAAGATCCTCGCCATCCGCCTGAAGAACCTCGCCTCCCTGGCCGGCCCGTTTGAAATCGACTTCACCGCCGAACCCCTGGCCAGCGCCGGACTGTTCGCCATCACCGGCCCCACCGGCGCGGGCAAGAGCACCCTGCTCGACGCGTTGTGCCTGGCCCTGTTCGGTGCCGTGCCGCGCCTGAACAACACCGGGCGCGACGCCAAGGTGCCGGACGCCGATGGCGAAATCGGCACCGGCGACCCACGGACCCTGCTGCGTCGCGGCACCGGCGAAGGCTATGCTGAAGTGGACTTTGTCGGCGTCGATGGCCGGCGCTATCGCGCGCGCTGGGAAGCTAATCGCGCCCGGGAAAAGGCTGGCGGCAAGCTGCAAGCCAGTCGCCAGAGTTTGCGCGACCTCGATCAGGATCAACTGCTGGCCAGCCAGAAAGGTGAATACAAGACCCAGCTCGAGGCCGCTCTGGGCCTGAATTTCGAACAATTCACCCGGGCCGTGCTGCTGGCGCAGAGCGAGTTCAGCGCCTTCCTCAAGGCCGATGACAATGACCGCAGCGAACTGCTGGAAAAACTCACCGACACGGCGCTCTACACCCGCTTGGGCCGCCGAGCCTTCGAAAAGACCCGCGAAACCCGCGAAGCCCACAAACTGCTGCAGGATCAGGCCAGCGGTGTCACACCGCTGACGCCAGAGGCGCGCGCCGAACTCGACGAGCGCTTCCACGCCGCACAACAGCAACTGAAATTGCAGCAGGCGCAACTCAAGCAGCTTGAGCTTCAGGATGCCTGGCTTAAAGAACTGCGTCGTTTGCATGACGCGCAACTGGCCGCTGCCGAACAATTGCACAGCGCTCAACACACCTGGGAAAACCTGGCCGGCGAGCGCTTGAAGCTGACGCGCCTCGAACAACTGGCCCCGCAACGGCATCAGTTCGCCCGCAAGGCCGAGGTCGATTCGCTACTCACGCCCCTGACAGAGCAGATTGCCCAGCATACCCGGCAACATGGCGAACTCAGCGAGCGCCAGGCGCTACTGGAACAGCAACTGGGCGCAACCCGGATCGCCTTGAGCGAAGCACAGCAACGGCAAACCGACTGTGCGCCACTGTTACGCCAGGCTTTCGAAGAGCAAAGCACCCTCGCCCACTTGGCCAAGGACGCAGCCCTCAGCGCAGAAACCAGGCAGAGCGCCGAACAGGCCTGCACCCAAGGCCAGAACGCGATTCAAACCTTGCACGAACAACAGGCCCGGGCTGGCGAACACTTACAGCGCATGGCGGCCGAACTCGCACAAAGCGCAGATCTGGCGCCGTTGAGCGATGCCTGGAATGCCTACCGTGATCGCCTGCAACAGCTGATGTTGATCGGCAATCGCCTGAACAAGGGTCAGGCGGAACTGGCGAATCTCGAACAGAACGCCGTGCGCACCGCGCAAGCCTTCACTGCGCAGAAACAGCAACTGGAGGTGTTGTTCAAGGAGGCCGGTGCCGAGCCGGATGCCGTCGCCGAGCAGATCGGCATCCTCGGCAGCCTGTTGCAGGACAACCGCAAGCAACTGCGGGCCATCGAAGACCTGACCCGGCTGTGGGACAGCCAACAGGACCTGGACCGGCGCGGCGCCGAGTTGCAACAACGCCAGGTCGCTGCGCAACAGGAACGTGAGCGCCTGACCCAGGACGGGGTAAAGGCCAAGGCTGAACTCGCCGTCGCCGAGCAGACCCTGACCGTCACTCGCGAACTGTTGGAGCGCCAGCGCCTGGCCCGCAGCGCCAGCGTCGAGGAACTGCGTGCACAGTTGCTCGATGACCACCCCTGCCCGGTCTGCGGCAGCCATGAGCATCCTTATCATCAGCCCGAAGCCCTGTTGCAAAGCCTGGGTCGCTTTGATGAAAGCGAACAGGCAACGGCACAGAAAGCCGTCGATCAGCTCAAGGAAAAGCTCACCGAACTGCGTGCGCAAGTGGGCGGACTGATCGCCCAGCAAAAGGAACTGCTGCAACAGCAGGAACAACTGGCAACTGCGCAGCAAACCCTGGCGCCAAGCCTTCAAGCGCATCCGCTGGCCACCGCACTGCAAAACCAGAATGCCGACAAACGCGGCGCCTGGCTCAGCCAGCAAAACAGTCAGCTGAACCAAAGCATCACCCAGGACGAACAACGGCAAACCGCCCTGCTCACCCTGCAACAGGACGCTGCACGCCTTACCCAGCAATTGCGCCACGCCGAAACCGCGCATCAGAGCGCGGCCCAGCACCTGGACAATCAACAGCGTGAACTGGGCAATGACCGCCAGCGCCTGAACGAAGAACTCAGCGCCTTCGCCAGTCTGCTGCCAGCCGATACCCTGCAAGCGCTTCGTACCGAGCCCGCCGCGACCTTCATGCAGCTTGACCGGCAGATCGCCGAGCGCCTGGCGCAACTCGATCAGCAAAAGGAAGAACTGGCCGAACAGCAACAGCGCCAGCAAAACCTCGAGAAGGAACAGGATCGACAGCAGACCCGCGTGCAACAATTGCAAACCGCCGAGCAGCAGTTCAACGCCCTGGTCATGCAACAACAGGCCAGCCAGCAAGCGCTCGGACAATTGCTCGGCTCGCACAGCAGCGCCGAGCAGTGGCAGCAGCAGCTTGAGCGGGAAGTGGAACAGTCGCGCCACGCCGAAGCCAGCACCGCCACGGAACTGCAAAATGTGCTTACGCAACTCGTGCGAATCGCTGCCGAACTCAAGGCGCAGCAAGAACGTTTGCACGCGCTGGAAAGCGAACAGCGGGAGCTCGCTGGCAAAATCGCCGAATGGCGCACCCGTCATCCAGAGCTGGATGACGGTGGCCTTGAACAACTGCTGCGGGTCGACGACGCCCATGTGAGCGAACTGCGTCAACGCTTGCAGCTCAGCGAAAAAGCCATCGAACAGGCCAATGTCCTGGTACAGGAGCGCGACAAGCGTTTGCTCGATCACCAGGCGCAACACAACGGCAACCTGGATGACGAGCAACTGGCCAACGCGCTCACCCAATTGCAAAACCAGTTCAGCGTCAGCGAGCAACGCTGCGCCGAGCTGCGGGCCGAACAGGCTGAGGATCAGCGCCGGCAGAACGCCAATCAGGCCCTGGCGCAACAGATCGCCGACGCCTACACCGAGTACCAGCGCTGGGCTCGCTTGAACGCGCTGATCGGTTCGGCCACCGGCGACACCTTCCGCAAGATCGCCCAGGCCTACAACCTCGACCTGTTGGTGCACCACGCCAACGTGCAATTGCGCCAACTGGTGCGGCGCTACCGCCTCAAGCGCGGCGGCAGCATGCTGGGCTTACTGGTGATGGACACCGAGATGGGTGACGAACTGCGCTCGGTGCATTCGTTGTCCGGCGGCGAGACGTTCCTGGTGTCGCTGGCCCTGGCGCTGGGCCTGGCATCGATGGCCTCGAGCACGCTGAAAATCGAATCGCTGTTCATCGACGAAGGTTTCGGCAGCCTCGATCCGGAGTCCCTGCAATTGGCCATGGACGCCCTCGATGGTCTGCAGGCCCAGGGGCGCAAGGTCGCGGTGATCTCCCATGTGCAGGAAATGCATGAGCGGATTCCGGTGCAGATCCAGGTCCGCCGCCAGGGCAACGGCTTGAGCACCCTGGAGGTGAAATGATCACGCTCTACTCGTTCCGCCGCTGCCCGTACGCCATGCGGGCACGCATGGCGCTACGCTACAGCGAAGTGGCCGTGGACATTGTCGAAGTCAGCCTGAAGGCCAAACCCGCTGAAATGCTCGCGCTGTCGAGCAAAGGCACAGTGCCGGTGTTGAACGTCGACGGCCGGGTCATCGATGAGAGCCTGGAAATCATGCGTTGGGCCTTGGCACAGCATGATCCGCTGGACTGGCTGCTCAAGGATGACCCGCAAGGGCAGCTCGCCATCGCGGCGTTGATAGAGGAGAACGATCAGGTCTTCAAGGTGCATCTGAACCGCTACAAGTACGCCGAACGCTATCCCGAACAGCCGATGGCGTTTTACCGCGCCGAGGGCGAGGTGTTCCTGCGTAAGCTGGATGAGTTGCTGGACGGTCGCGATTATTTGCTGGCCGACCACCCAACCCTGGCCGACGTGGCGCTGATGCCGTTCATACGGCAATTCGCCCATGTCGATCGCCAGTGGTTCGCGCAGGCGCCGTATCGACGACTGCAGGACTGGTTGCAGCGGTTTCTGGCGTCGGCGTTGTTTACATCAGTGATGGCGAAATAAAACACGATCCCTGTAGGAGCCCGGCTTGCCGGCGAAGGCGTCGTCGAGATCGCCTTCGCCGGCAAGCCGGGCTCCTACAGGGAACGTGATGGGTCAGGCTAATACTTCACACATGCCGATGGACGAGCAATCAACATGGAACGGTCCGAAAAAACCTTCATCAGGCGTGATCGGCGGGTTGCCGGCCAGCATCCCCATGGCCTTGGCCGTTTCGATGTTGCGCGCGATGTTGTGGTTGGCCTCGATGGCCCGTGCCACCCCGCCTATTGATCCGTGCCCGATCCCCAGCAGGGAAAAGCCATTGGTAATGAATGCCAGGAAGGCGATAACCAGAAGTTTGCAACGGTTCATGCTCCGCCCACTCCCGCCAGTTCGGCCGGATCGACCATCGCCTGTTGCGCGCGATGTTCAAACTGGATGCCAGGGTGTGCGACATGGATCGGCGGTTCGTCGGTCTGCTGCGACTGCGGTGAAAGACTGACAACCAGCACCATGACCAGGTAAAGACCGATTGCCACATAGGCGCCGTGTTTGGCAGAGGTGATGATCGTGCTGGCCATGATGAACTCCGTGGACATGTTTCAGAGTCCACAGAATCAATCAAAAAAGCACCGGTAACCAACGAGTCTGATGCATAGCAAATATCAACTTCGTTGATCATTAAGCCAGTCTATCTCAGTCTTCAATAAAACTTATCATGCGCTCGCGGGCAGCGTCGGGTTCTCCGGGGATGGGCCCGGCAGACAGGATCGGGGTCGAATAGAGGAACAGCAGCACCACGGCAAGACGCATCGTCATTTTGGCAATCCTTTTCTTCAGAAGGAGGAGTCAAAAAATCAGCGTCAAATTTAGAGGCATGGCCACCTGATATCAAGCATCGGCGGCTAACTTGTCGCAAACGCGTTATGCAGGAGCGACATCACTTCAACACCTTTCGCGGCCTGGGCTTCGATCGGCAAGTGACTTCGCTCCTGCATAAAGGCTGCAGGGCTTGAATTTCAGTGTTGGGTTTTGTGATCCAGGGCGGCGTAGAAGTTGGCACTCTGTTGCAGGTATTTCTGGGTGTAGCTCTGGGCGTGGGTTTTCTTGTCGTTGATTTCAACGTTGGCGCTGGCTGGCAGGGCCACGGTGGCGGAAATGGCGGAAGCGGCGATTACGGAGAAGAGATTGAAGTTCATGCTGTATTCCTCGGAGTCGGTTGGCTTGCTTGCCCGGTGGGGCCGTGAAGCAAACGTAACCCTCGAGGGTTAGCAGCTTGAAATCTTTTGTAGCACTTACAGATATCACCCTCATTGATAGAAGGATGCAGGCCCCATCAACCGGGGCCTGCGGCCTATTGACGCACCAGGAACTTCAGGTCACTGGGTGCATCCATCGGCAGGTTTTGCACAGTTTTACCGAGCAATCCCGTCTTGGCATCGCGTTCGACAACGGTGATCTGGTTGCTTTTCTGATTGGCGATCAGAAGGAACTTGCCACTTGGATCGAGGCTGAATTCCCGTGGATGATCCCCCTCCACCGAGCGCCGTTGCAGTTCCTTGAGATGGCCCGTCGCCGGGTCGATGGCAAACACCAGCAACTGGTTGGCCGTGCCTCGATTGCTGGCATAGAGGAACTTGCCGTCCGTTGATGCATGCAAGGCGGCGGCGGCCTTGTCGGAAACGGGCTGACCGGCAGCCAGGTCGACCATCTGGGTTTGCTCGAGCTTGCCGTCGCGGTAATCGAACACCGCCACTTGCGCACTCATTTCCATGGTCAGCCAAGCGTGCTTGCCATCGGCACTGAACAGCAAATGGCGCGGCCCGCTACCGGGCGGCAGTTGGACGAACGACGGTGCGGCCGGGGTCAACGGCAAGTCAGGATTGGCCTTGGGGTCGAAGCGGTAGACAAAAACCTTGTCCGCCCCCAGGTCGTTGGAAAACACGTATTGGCCGTCAGGCGACGGTATCGTCGCGTGCACATGCGCCGACATCTGCCGCTCGGGGTTGACCCGGCTGGCCGGATGGCTGCTCATCTGCACCACCGGTTTGAGCGTGCCATCGGCCGCCACCGGCAACACCGCCAGGCTGCCGCCCGGATCTTCAGCCACCGAGTAGTTGCTGACAAACAAGTGGCTCGCTTCAAGGCTCAGGCTCGAATGCGTTGGCTCGTTACCGAGGCTTTGCACCTGATTGATCAGGGTTAGCTCATGGGTCTTGGGGTCGATGGCATAGCTGCTGACCCGCCCTACCGGATCGCTATGGCCCGGGCCATTTTCGTTGACCACGAACAAACGCTGCTGATCCCTGGACAGGGTCAGCCAGGATGGGTTTTCGCTCTTGATCACTTGCAGCGGCCTGGCGTCGATCTGCCCGCTCGCACTGTCAAAGTTCAGGCGATAAATACCCTGGCTTTGGCCGGAAGTGTACGAACCCACGAGCAATTGATAGTTATCGGCGGATGCCACCTGGACGCCCATGGCGCCGATGCTGCCGGCAATCAACAGTGGCCAGAGGTTACGCATCCTGTTGATCGTCGTCTTCGTTGTTGTCGCCGCTGATGACGTCGCCGAGGCACACCAGGCGGTGTTCGCCGTCGTTATCGTTGATCAGCCAGCTTTGCAGGGTGGCGTCGAAGGTTGCGGCCTGGACCTGTGCCGGGGTGAATTCCCAGTGCTTGGCCGCTCGACCGTCCATGCATTCGATGTGCAGGTTGTCGTCGACATCAAGGGCGAATTCGAAGGCGTGCAGCCCGTCGATTTCCACCATCCCGCAATGTTCGAGGGCGTTGAGCAAGGTGTCTGTTACGGCAGTCATGGCAGTCAATCTTTGAGTGGGAAAAACGCAATGATAGCGCACGCACCCACTGCTCGTTCCCACGCTCTGCGTGGGAATGCCTCCACGGACGCTCCGCGTTCGGCTCTGGAAGGGACGCAGAGCGTCCCGGGCTGCATTCCCACGCAGAGCGTGGGAACGATCAAGTCAAAGGGCGTCGCGAGTCGGCTTGCCATCCACCAGGCGCTGGATGCCCAGCGGGTTTGCGTTCTTCAGCGCATCCGGCAGCAGGCCGTCCGGGTAATTCTGGAAGCACACCGGGCGCAGGAAGCGGTCGATGGCCAGGGTGCCCACCGATGTGCCACGCGCATCCGAGGTCGCGGGATACGGCCCGCCATGGACCATCGAATCACAGACCTCCACGCCGGGTGGATAGCCATTGAGCAGGATTCGCCCGACCTTCTGCTCCAGCAATCCCGTCAGCTCACTGAACTGCTCGAAGTCCGCCGGCTCGCCGATGATCGTCGCGGTCAATTGACCATGCAGGCCGTTCAGCGCCACGCTCAATTGCGCCTGATCCGCCACTTCCACCACCACGGTGGTCGGGCCGAACACTTCCGCTTGCAGCACTTCATCCCCGTCTATCAGCAAGCTGGCATCGGCCTTGAACAGTTGCGGTTGCGCCTGACGCCCTTGTTGCGGGCTACCCGCCAGGTGCTCGATACCTGTATGATCAAGGAGCTTTTGCAAGCCTTTTGCATAGCTGCCCAGGGTCCCGGCGTTGAGCATGGTCTGCGCCGGTTGATCGGCCATCATGTCGGCCAGCAGCTGGAGGAATGCAGTGAATTGTGGCGAACGGATGCCGATCACCAGGCCAGGGTTGGTGCAGAATTGACCGCAGCCTTGCACCACCGACGCCGACAGGCCGCGGGCGATGGTTTCCGTGCGCGCTTGCAGTGCCTGGGGCAGCACAATCACCGGGTTGATGCTCGACATCTCGGCGAACACCGGGATCGGTTGTGGGCGCGCCGCCGCCATGTCGCACAGCGCACGACCACCGGTTAGCGAACCGGTGAAGCCCACCGCTCGAATGGCCGGGTGCTTGACGAGCGCTTCGCCGACACCGCCGCCGTAGATCATGTTGAACACGCCAGCCGGCATCGCGGTTTTTTCTGCCGCGCGGATGATCGCATCGGCCACCTGCTCGGCCGTGGCCATGTGGCCGCTGTGGGCCTTGAACACCACCGGGCAACCGGCGGCCAGGGCCGACGCGGTGTCGCCACCGGCGGTGGAAAACGCCAAGGGGAAGTTGCTGGCCCCGAACACCGCCACCGGGCCGAGCCCGATACGGTATTGGCGCAGGTCGGGACGCGGCATCGGTTGACGCTCAGGCAGCGCCTGGTCGATACGCGCGCCGTAGAAATCGCCGCGCCGTAGCACGTTGGCGAACTGGCGCATCTGCCCGCTGGTGCGGCCACGCTCACCGATGATCCGTGCGGCGGGCAGCGCAGTTTCGCGGCACACCAGGCTGACGAATTCATCGCCCAGCGCATCCAGTTCATCGGCGATGGCATCGAGAAATTGCGCGCGACGCTCGGCACTCAAGGTGCGATAAGCCGGGTACGCTGCGGCACCCGCCCGAGCGGCGGCATCGACTTCCTCGGGCGTGGCCTGAATGAAATCATGGGGCAATGCCTCACCGGTTTCGGCGTCGACGCTGTGCAATGTCACGCAGCCCTTCGCACTGCGCTGGCCGCCGATGTAGTTGTGACCAAGAATTGGGATCATGCATGACTCCTCAAAGTGTGCCGACAGTGCCGGGTTCAAAAGCCGCATCGACCGCAGCGATGCCATTGATCAACGGCGCGCCGAATTCGCCCTGGCTGATCTCGAACACATCGCCCGGTTGCGTGCGGATGCCGTCAGCGAAGGACAGGGTCGCGGTGCCAAAAAAGTGGATGTGCACGTCCCCAGGGCGCAGAAACTGGCTGTACTTGAAATGGTGGTATTCAAGGTTCGCCAGGCTGTGGCACATGTTGGCCTCGCCACTGAGAAACTCGTTCTGCCACAGCACCTGGCCGTCGCGCAGGATGCGGCTGGTACCGGCCAGGTGTTGCGGCAGCTCGCCGACCCGCAGCTCCGGGCCATAGCTGCAACTGCGCAGCTTCGAGTGAGCCAGGTACAGGTAGTTCTTGCGCTCCATGACGTGATCGGAAAACTCGTTGCCCACTGCAAACCCGAGGCGATACGGCTTGCCGTCGTGGCCGATGACATAGAGGCCACTGAGTTCAGGCTCTTCACCGGCGTCTTCGGCAAACGGTGGCAGCGGGAACGGCTGGCCGGGGCGCACAACGATGCTGCCGTCGCCCTTGTAGAACCATTCCGGCTGTACCCCCGCCTCACCGGCTGCGGGCTTGCCGCCCTCCACGCCCCACTTGAAGATGCGCATGGTGTCGGTCATCGCGGCTTCGTCACCGGCCTGCTGGTGCATCTTGTCCCGGGCCGACGCGCTGCCCAGGTGAGTCAGGCCGGTTCCGCTGACCAGCATGTGCGCCGGGTCGGGGTGATCCAGCGGTGGCAGGATGCGCAGTTGTGCCAGCAGTTCGGCGTAGTCGTGGCCGCTGCCCAAGCCCAGGCTCTGTACCTGTTGCTCCAGATTGACGCCCGCTTCGATCGCCGCCAGGGCCAGGTCGCGAACCGTGCGCGCCTCGCGAACTTCCAGGACCTGCGCCCCCTCGACCACGCCGACGCGGCGTTCGCCGTTACTCAATTCGAATTGAACCAAACGCATGAATTTTTCCTTTTATTTGAAAACACCGCAAACCCTGTAGGAGCTGGCAAGCCAGCCCCTACAGGTTCGTATCAAGCCTGTGTCAGGTACGGGTGGTGCCCCGCGCACTCGCGGCAAATTCATTCGCCGGCAACACGTGCTTGCGCTCCAACTGGCGATACACCACGCCGGTCAACACCAGGCCGAACAGCATCACGCAGGACAGGAAATACAGCCCCGACGCCAGGTTGCCGGTGTATTCCTTGAGCGCGCCGATCACGAACGGGCCGATGTAGCCGCCGAGGTTGCCCACCGAGTTGATCAGGGCAATGCCCGCCGCCGCACTCGCGCCGGCAAAGAAGCGACCGGGCAAGGTCCAGAAAATCGCCGTGCATGAAAACAGGGCGAATGCGACCAGACACAGCGCCATCAATTGCAATACCGGAAAGATCAGCCAGGCACTGAGGAACAGGCCGATCGCGCCCAGCACATAAAGCACTGCCAGGTGGCCGTAACGATCATTCAATCGATCGGAGCTGCGCGGGATGATCAGCAGACCGATGATCCCGAAGACATAGGGCACCGATGACACGAACCCGGTCACCAGGTCGCTGCCGCCAAACTGCTTGATCAGGGTCGGCAGCCACAGGCCCAGGCCATAGATGCTCAGGGTCACCGGCAGGTAGAACAGCGCCAGCAGTAGCACGCGCTTGTCCTTGAGCGCGTGCAGCGGGTTGCCGTGACGGGTCTGGCCGTAGGCCTGCAGGTCTTTTTGCAGCTCGCCGGACAGCCAGTCCTTCTCGGCCTGGTCCATCCATTTCACCTGTTGCGGACCATCCGGCAACCAGCGCAGCACCGGCCAGGTCAGCAAGATCGCCGGGGTGCCGATGACGATGAACAGCCACTGCCAGCCGTGCAGGCCGAGAACGCCGTCCATGCCCAGCAGACCGCCGGATACGGGCCCGGTGATCATCATCGCGATGGGTTGGGACAGGATGAACAGCCCCAGGATCTTGCCGCGGTGGCGCACCGGGAACCACTGGGTGATGTAGTAGAGAACGCCCGGAAAGAACCCGGCTTCCGCCGCACCGAGCAGAAAGCGCATCAGGTAGAAGCTGTTCGGCCCCTGCACGAAGGCCATGCCGATGGTAATGGCGCCCCAGGTGACCATGATCCGTGCGAACCAGCGCCGCGCGCCAAAACGGTCAAGCATCAGGTTGCTGGGGATCTCCAGGAGGAAATAGCCAATGAAGAACAGTCCTGCGCCCAGCCCGTACGCCGCATCACCCAGACCGATGTCGGCGCCCATGTGCAGTTTGGCGAAGCCCACGGCGGAGCGATCCACGTAGGCGATCAGGTACAGCAGGATCAGGAAGGGAATCAGTTTCAGCGTGATGCGACGTATCAGCCGCAGTTCCTGGCTCATGAGATCGGTCTCCGATTGTTGTTTTTATAGAACCTCGGGGGACGCCTCTCACCGTTGACCGTCAGGGCCATCCCTCCGCTGAAAACGACTATATAGTAATACTATTTAACCAACAACTCTTCCAAACTGGCGAATTTGCGCTTATGTTACGCCTCATCACGAACATATTAGTCATACAATAAGAGAATCGATCATGTCTGATAAGAAACCCACCCTGCGCTCCGCCCAATGGTTTGGCACCGCCGACAAGAACGGCTTCATGTACCGCAGCTGGATGAAGAATCAGGGCATCGCCGACCACCAGTTCCATGGCAAGCCGATCATCGGCATCTGCAACACCTGGTCGGAACTGACCCCGTGCAACGCGCATTTCCGCCAGATCGCGGAACACGTCAAGCGCGGAGTGATCGAGGCCGGAGGCTTCCCGGTGGAATTTCCGGTGTTCTCCAACGGTGAATCCAACCTGCGTCCGACCGCCATGCTGACCCGCAACCTGGCGAGCATGGATGTGGAAGAAGCCATTCGCGGCAACCCGATCGATGGCGTGGTGCTGCTGACCGGTTGTGACAAGACCACCCCGGCGTTGCTGATGGGCGCGGCCAGTTGCGACGTGCCCGCGATCGTGGTCACCGGCGGGCCGATGCTCAACGGCAAGCACAAGGGCAAGGACATCGGCTCGGGCACCGTGGTCTGGCAACTGAGCGAACAGGTCAAGGCCGGCACCATCACCATCGACGACTTCCTCGCGGCCGAGGGCGGCATGTCCCGCTCGGCCGGTACCTGCAACACCATGGGCACGGCCTCGACCATGGCCTGCATGGCCGAAGCACTGGGCACGTCCCTGCCCCACAACGCGGCGATTCCCGCCGTCGATGCCCGCCGTTATGTGTTGGCGCACATGTCCGGCATGCGTGCCGTGGAGATGGTGCGCGAGGATCTGAAACTGTCGAAGATCCTGACCAAGGAAGCCTTCGAAAATGCGATCCGGGTCAACGCCGCCATCGGCGGTTCGACCAATGCCGTGATTCACCTCAAAGCCATCGCCGGCCGCATCGGTGTGGAGCTGGACCTTGACGACTGGACCCGCATTGGTCGCGGCATGCCGACCATCGTCGACCTGCAACCGTCCGGGCGTTTCCTGATGGAAGAGTTCTACTACGCCGGTGGCTTGCCAGCGGTATTGCGCCGCCTTGGCGAAGCGAACCTGATCCCGAACCCGAATGCCTTGACCGTCAATGGCAAATCCATCGGCGAGAACACCAAGGATGCGCCGATCTATGGCGAAGACCAGGTGATCCGCACCCTCGACAACCCGATCCGCGCCGACGGCGGGATCTGCGTATTGCGCGGCAACCTGGCGCCGCTGGGCGCGGTGCTCAAGCCCTCCGCCGCCGCGCCCGAATTGATGCAACATCGCGGGCGGGCCGTGGTGTTCGAGAACTTCGACATGTACAAGGCGCGGATCAACGATCCGGAACTGGACGTGGATGCCAACTCGATCCTGGTCATGAAAAACTGCGGGCCCAAGGGTTATCCGGGCATGGCCGAAGTCGGCAACATGGGCTTGCCGGCCAAGCTGCTGGCCCAGGGCGTGACCGACATGGTGCGCATTTCCGATGCGCGCATGAGCGGTACGGCGTATGGCACCGTGGTCTTGCACGTCGCACCGGAAGCGGCGGCTGGCGGACCTTTGGCAGCGGTGAAGGAAGGAGACTGGATCGAACTCGACTGCGCCAGCGGCCGTCTGCACCTGGATATCCCTGATGCCGAACTGGCGGCGCGCATGGCCGACCTGCAGCCGCCACAAAAGTTGCTGGTGGGTGGCTATCGCCAGCTGTACATCGACCACGTCTTGCAGGCGGATCAGGGCTGCGACTTCGACTTCCTGGTTGGCTGCCGTGGTGCCGAAGTACCGCGTCATTCTCACTAACACCACCATCCCCCTGTCAATGATCGTTCCCACGCTCCGCGTGGGAACGATCACCTCAAGACTGTGCCGCGCCTGCTATCATGCGCGGCATCTCCATCGCACAGGACCGCGCCGTTCCCCATGGATTACCGCAAACCCTCCGACCGCAAAAGCATGCACTCGCGCATCGTCCAGGAACTGGGCATGCAGATCGTCTCGGGACGTTTCCTGCCGGACGACAAACTGCCCGCCGAAGCCCTGCTCTGCGAAGAATATGCCGTCAGCCGGCCGGTGTTGCGCGAAGCCACCCGTGTCCTGGTGGCCAAGGGCCTGGTGTACTCCCGTCCGCGGGTCGGAACGGTGGTCAAGCCGCGCAAGGAATGGCACATGCTCGACCCGGACGTTCTGCATTGGCTGATGCAAAGCAGCCCGCAGAACCGGTTCTTCGACCTGCTGACCAGTGTGCGCAGCATCATCGAACCGGCCGCCGCCGCCCTCGCCGCACAGTTCGCCACCGACGCCGATATCGCCGCCATCGGTGAAGCCTACCAACGCATGGAGGCCGCGCCGACACCCGAAGCCTTGCTGCAACCGGACCTTGATTTCCACAGCCGTATTGCCGACGCCACCCACAACGACCTGTTGGCCAACCTGTGCAATATGCTCTCAGTGGCCATTGCCGAAGCATTGAAGCATTCCAACCAGCGGCCGAACCTGCATGAACTGGCGTTGCCTCGGCACAAGGCGATTCTCACGGCAATCGAGAACCGTGATGCACTGGGTGCACGGCATGCGACGCTGGTACAGCTTGATGACGCACGCAGTGCGTTGAATGTGGTGCTCGGCGCCGATCCCGCCTGATCACCACAAAACCAATGTGGGAACTGATGTGTATTTCAGATAAAAAAAAAGCCGCAACCATGGTTGCGGCTTTTTTGTTTCAGCCAGGGATCAGTGAGCAAACAGCGAATTGCCCTTCTGCCCCGCCAACTTCTCCGGCTTGATCAGGAACCGCGCCAGTGCCGGCAGCAGCCACAGTGCACCGAACATGTTCCACAGCAGCATGAAGGTCAGCATCAGGCCCATGTCGGCCTGGAACTTGATGGCCGAGAAGATCCAGGTGCACACGCCGATGGCCAGGCACAGGCCGGTGAACAGCACGGCCTTGCCGGTGGATTTCAGCGTCTGGTAGTACGCCTCCTGCAACGGCAAGCCAGCACGCAGGAAGCTTTCCAGGCGGCTGTAGATGTAGATGCCGTAGTCCACGCCGATGCCCACGCCCAGCGCCACCACCGGCAGGGTCGCGACTTTCACGCCGATGCCCATGAAGGCCATCAGGGCGTTACCCAGTACCGACGTCAACACCAGCGGCAACACGATGCACAAGGTCGCCGCCCAGGAACGGAAGGTGATCATGCACATGACCGCGACGCAGATGTACACCAGGATCAGGATGGTCAGCTCGGACTTCTTGATCACTTCGTTGGTGGCCGCCTCGATACCTGCGTTACCGGCAGCCAGGATGAACTCCAGGTTCTCGGTGTTGTGTTCCTTGGCGAACTCCTGCACCGCATGCACCGCACGATCCAGGGTTTCGGCCTTGTGGTCGTTGAGGAACACCAGCACCGGTGCCAATGAACAGCTGTTGTTGTACAGGCCATCGGCACGGGCGATGGAGTTGTTCAGCACATCAGGGTTACGCGACAGGGTTTCCCATTTCAGGTTGCCCTCGTTCATGCCCTTGATCATCTGCTTGGACACGGTGACCAGCGAGATCGCCGACTGCACGCCCTCGGTGTTCTGCATCTTCCACATCAGCTCGTCGATCGGCGCCATGGCTTCGTAGCGCGAGCAGCCTTCAGCCTTGGTCTTGACCATCACCACCAACACGTCGGAACTGGTGGAATAGTTGCTGATGATGAAGTTGTTGTCCTTGTTATAGCGCGAGTCCGGACGCAGCTCCGGCGCACCCTGGTCGAGGTCACCGATTTTCAGGTTCTGGCTGTACCACAGACCACCGCCAAAGGCGACCAGCGCCAGGAAAATGGACACCGGTGCAACTTTCGCGCTGGCGAAGTTCGACAGCAGGCGCCAGAACGGGTGCTCGCGGATCGCATCCTTCTTGCTGCGAGCCACGGCGCGCTTGCTGATGCCGACGTAGGAAATCGCCACCGGCAGCAGGATCAGGTTGGTGAACACAATCACTGCCACACCGATGGAAGCACCGATGGCCAGCTCACGGATCACACCGATATCGATGATCAGCAGCGTGATGAAGCCCACTGCATCGGCGAGGATCGCGATCATCCCCGGCAGGAACAGCTGGCGGAAGGTGCGCCGCGCCGCCGTCAGGGCGTTTTCCGCTTCACTGGATTGCAGGGCGATACCGTTGATCTTCTGCACGCCGTGGGAAATACCGATGGCGAAGATCAGGAACGGCACCAGCATCGAGTACGGATCGAGCCCGAAACCGAAAAAGTGCATCAGCCCCAGCTGCCAGACCACCGCCACCAGCGTGGTACTCAATACCGCCACGGTACTGCGCATGCAGTTGGTGAACCAGTACAGCAGGATCAGGGTGATGACGAAGGCGACACCGAAGAACATCACCACCATCACCAGGCCGTCGATCAGGTCGCCGACCTTCTTGGCGAAACCGACGATGTGGATCTTCACGTTGGGGTTCTGTGCTTCGAACTTGTTGCGGATCTTGTCTTCAAGCTCGTGGGAGAACTTGCGATAGTCCAGCGCCAGCAACTTGCCCTGGTCCTGTGGGTCCGGGTAGGACTCCAGCAGCGGGATGTCGACGATGCTCGACTTGAAGTCGTTGGCCACCAGCCGCCCCACCTGCCCGGACTTGAGCACGTTGTTGCGCAACAAATCGAGGCTTTGCTGGGAGCCATTGTAGCTCTGCGGGATCACTTCACCGCCGGCAAAGCCCTCCTCCGTCACCTCGGTCCAGCGTACGCTCGGGCTCCACAGCGATTTGAGGCCGGATCTGTCAACGCCGGAGATGTAGAACACCTCGTCGTTGATCTGCCGCAACGTCTCCATATACTCCTTGGAGAAGATGTCGCCATCGGTGGCTTCCACGGAAATGCGTACCGTGTTGCCCAGGTTCGCCAGATCGTTGCGGTGCTCCATCATCTTTTGAATGAACGGATGCTCGAGCGGGATCATTTTTTCGAAGCTGGTGGACGGGCGTATCAGCGTCGCCTGCCAGAACAGGAAAACACTGACCAGCAGGCAGATGAAGATAACTGCCGGGCGGTTGTTGAAGATCAGGCGCTCAAGAAACGTCGCCTTGTCCTGATGATGGGTGCTTAAGGATGTCATAGCTACGCCTTCTTATTATTAACCCGGCTCATTTGCCCAGCTCAGCGCCATTTGGCGAAGTGGCGCGAACGCCGCCCTGTCCAGCCAGAATCAGATTGCCGTTCCCCGCGGCGACGACCGATGAGAGCGAGATTCGATCCCGACGGTTGAAGACGCTGAAGGTTTCACCGTTGTCGCTGCTGCTGATCACCGAACCGCCGTTGCCGACGATCACAATGGAACCATCGTCAAGCAATGTACCGCCGGACAGACCGAACTCCAGGTCTCCGCGTTCAGCCTTGAGCTCGACCTGCTCCCAGGTGCTGCCGAAATCCGTGGAGCGGTAAAGATTACCGCGCAGGCCATACGCCAACAGCGTGTTGGGTTGCGCGGTGCCGATCACACCGAACAGGGAACCCTCGTACGGACCTTCGAGCTTTTCCCAGGTCTGGCCCCAATCGGCCGAGCGAAACATGCTGCCCTGCTCGCCGACGATGAACAGGCCGGCATCCTTGACCGCGGTGATGGCGTTGAGGTGGAACTGGTCTTCGTTGTCCAGGCGATCGCTGACGTCTTCCCAGTTTCTCCCACCGTCGGTGGTGGCCATCAACGCACCGTAGGCGCCAACGGCAAAGCCGCTGTTGGCGTCCTGGAACCAGACATCGAGCAGCGGCGATTCGCGTTTCAGGTCTTCGAATTGCTTGGTCCAGGTGATACCGCCATCGTCGCTGGCGAGAATCTGCGCGTCATGCCCGACGGCCCAGCCACGCTTGTCATCGACAAAGAACACCGAGGTCAGCAGCTGCCGGGTTGGCACCTTGGCCTGGGTCCAGGTCGATCCCTGGTCATCGGAATACAGAATGTGCCCGCGATCCCCGACCGCCACCAGGCGCTTGCCCGCATGCACGACATCGAGCACCAGGCTTTTGCTGGCCTTGGCCGATTCAACGGAATAAACCACGTCGGATGCCGGCGCGTCAGCGGCCAGCACCGGTGCCGACCACACGGCACAACCCAACAGCGAGAGCGCTGTAGCCAGCAACGCGAACTTGCGCAATGCCGGCGGGCGGCAGATACCCACACCCATGACAGGCTCACTCATAGACCTTCCCCCTTTATTATTGTTAGGTCGTTCAACCTTTCAGGGCGCCGAAAGGGGTTGTTCACGGGATGACCTTTTTCAAAGCATAGTCTTGAAACCCGCAATCCAGAGCCCCTTCGGAAGCTGGCTTATCCTATCGGTGTTTTTCGACGGCTGACAATCGACGGCACGTTATGTTTTGTTAACCGGAGGGGGGATGGGGGGTTGCTGAATGATTGGGTATTGGGTGGGGTGATTGCGGTGTACATATCCGTTATTTAGGTAACGGCCACTTATGGTTTCGCTCTTACAGCGAGTCACTTGGAAAAGCCTGTAGGAGCGAGCCTGCTCGCGATGGGGCAAGAAAATCAAAAGCCAAAGCAACAGCCAGAACGAGGCGGCCTGACAGCCGACCTTATTGCAGGTCTGTCCGCGATTGCCCTGTAGGAGCCAGGCTTGCCGGCGAAGAACGATAGCGCGGTGCAACAGAGACACCGCAGCGCCTGATTCGCCGGCAAGCCTGGCTCCTACGGGAGATTGGGTACGTCCCCCAAAACAGGTCGAGTGTCAGCTCGCCTCGCTTGCTTTTGATTGTGATCCACCCGCCCCTTCGGGAGGCTGAGCGGAGGTGTTCATCCGGGGAGTGGCGCGCAGCGCCGTTCGACGCAGTCGAACACGCTGCATGTAGGTGCAGCGAAGCCAACCGGAGGGCAGTGTCCCCGGATGGATACCGGAGCGAAGGAACTCCGAGCCCCAGCGAGGGGCCGGACGCTCGGGGCGAGCCTTTTTTTGCTTACTTTTTTTGGCGTTTGCCCTCCGTGTCAGGCTACCTGTCGCCCTTGTTGATTGACTCATTCATTCAAGAGGGCGAAGGTGTTTAGCAATGTCCAAGCGCTATGACGACGAC